>JAHOYT010000054.1 GCA_019038645.1 Bacteroidales bacterium | reverse complement strand
GCTTAAATATTTTATGATTAATGAAATAGATTCCGGCTCTACGGCCGGAATGACAACTAAGATAGAATTAATATCGTTCCCGTGAACTTTTTTCACGAACAAAGTGGGTAATGACACTTTATGTATAATTGTCATTCCGCGCTTGATGCAGAATTTCTAATTACAATTATATTACATCTTTTCAACTTTTATTGAACACACTTTTGTTTCCGGAATTTTGGCTACAGGATCCAGAGCACATATTGTTAATTCATTTGTTGGTGTTTCGTGAAAATGAAATGTTAGTGAAGCAACACCTTTAGGCACAATATGTGTAATAAGTACTTTCACTTTAACATCTCCCCTTCTTGATCGCACGGTAACATATTCACCATTTTTAATATTCATCTGCTGAGCATCTTCTGAATTAACCTTAAGCAACTCTTCACCATCTAGTATCTCAAGTCCTTTAACTCTTCGGGTCATAGTTGAAGTATGGTAATGATAAAGGCTTCTGTCGGTGGTTAACAATAAAGGGTATTCGCTATCAGGAAGTTCAACTGATGCTTTATAAGTTAGCGGAAATAATTTTCCAAGTCCATTAGGTCTTGTGAATTTCTCACTATGTAAGAACTTAGTCCCTGGATGATCTGTTGTCGGGCATGGCCACTGTAAGCCTTCATTTTCAATTCTTTCGAAGGTTATTCCACCATAAATAGGAGCAACCTTATTAATCTCATTCATTATATCCGAAGGCGAATTATAATCAAATCCCTTAGCGCCCATTCGTCTGGCAATTTCACTGGCAATCCACCAATCACATTTAGCATCACCGGGAGATGTAACTGCTTTTCTTACTCTCTGAACCCGGCGTTCGGTGTTTGTAAAAGTACCATCCTTTTCAGCAAATGAAGCTGCCGGAAGAACTATATCAGCATATCTGGACGACTCAGTCATAAAAATATCCTGCACAACAAAGAAATCTAAATTATCTAATGCTCTTTTAACGTGATTAGAATCTGCCTCACTAAGGATTGGATTTTCACCAACTTGGTACAGTGCCTTTATATTTCCTTTCTCAATTTCATCAAATATCTCTGTATGTGTAAGTCCGGCTTTCGGATCCAGTTTTGTTTCCCAGTGCTCTTCAAATTTTTCTTTTACCCAGGGCTTATCAACCTTCTGGTATCCGGGATATACATCTGGCAAACCACCCATATCACAAGCACCTTGCACATTATTCTGTCCTCTAAGAGGATTTATCCCTGCAGACTCTTTACCAATATTTCCTGTTAACATTGCAAGATTACTGGTTGCGAGTACATTATCAGTTCCATGAGAATGCTGGGTAATTCCCATTGCGTAAACCAGCGATGATGGTTTGTTTGTAGCGTAAATACGTGCTGCTTCGATTATCTTTTCCTTTGGAACACCCGTTATTTTTTCAGTTGTTTCCAAATCAAAATCAACTAGCGAGTCAACAAATTCATCATAACCTTCCGTTCGCGCTTTAATAAACTCTTCATCCTGAAGATTTTCATCTAATATTACTTTCATCATACCCATTAATAAAACTACGTCGGTTCCAGGGTATTGCTGCATAAATACATCAGCAAATCTACACAGATCAATTTCTTTAGGATTAGCCACAATAATTTTCGCACCCTTTCTTTTAGCCTCCTTAAAATGAAGCCCGATAATTGGATGAGCAGCTGTTGTATTAGACCCAATTGAGAATATAGTTTGAGAATCGGTAAATTCATCAATAGAATTTGTCATTGCACCACTTCCAAGACTTTGAACCAAACCAGCAACTGTAGGAGCATGACAAAGTCGAGCACAATGATCTATATTGTTCGTGCCCATAACAGCTCTTGCAAACTTTTGTATTACATAATTATCTTCATTTGTAACTTTAGCAGAAGTAAGAGAAGCAAACTGTTTGCTCTCAAGAGACGAAAATTTCTCAACAATAATTGAAAAAGCTTCTTCCCATGTAGATTCTACAAAGGTGCCGTTCTTTTTAATAAGAGGAACTTTTAGTCTCTCATCGTGATTAACAAATTCAAAACCAAATCTTCCTTTTACACATAAGCGACCTTTATTTACAATACTATCTCTGTCTCCACGAGCACTAACAATTTCGTTACCTCTAACACCGAGATACATATTGCAACCAACACCACAATAAGTACAAACTGTTTTAACTTCTGTGGTAGGTTTGCGTGTTTCTTTGAATGTTAATGCTCCAACAGGACATCTTACAACACATTCGCCACATGATTCACAAACAGATTCTTTAATTGTTCTGTTACTAAAAGTGCTTATTATCGTATCAAAACCTCTATAACCATAATCGAGGGCATTAACGCCTTGGACTTCGTCGCATGTACGAACACATATTCCACACATAATACATTTGTCATGATCAAGCGTAAAAAAAGGATTCGAATCATCTTTCCCAATTTTCTGTTTTGTTCGTCTTAATCTGCTTAATCTCTCCTCATCAACGCCAACATATGCAGTAACTTCTTGTAATTGACAAGAACTATTTTGCGAACAATTTGTACAATCCTGAGTATGATTTACATGTATAAGCTCAAGTGTTGTTTGACGAATTAATGATATATCCTGACTCTCGGTTCTTACAATCATTCCTTCCTCAACAGGAGTTTTACAAGCAATAATCTGTCCTCTTCGACCTTCAATTTCCACCATGCACATTCTGCAATTCCCTGATGGAATAAGATCGGGATGATGACATAATGCAGGAATATAAATATTATTCTCAATAGCAGCTTCTAGAATTGTTTGATCTATATTAACTGCAAATTTTTTACCATTTATATTAATATTTACCATATTCATATTTTAATCCTCCATTACTTTATTTCCAGGATAAACTTCAATTGCATTGAATTTTGTTGGACATTTATCCAAACACATTCCGCACTTTATACAAAGATCCTGATCTATTTTATGCAGTTCTTTAGGATTACCACTAATAGCAGCAACCGAGCAAGCTTTAAAACAGATATGACAACCCGTACACTTATCTTTAAGAATTTCGTAATATTTAAGATCTCTGCATACTTTTGCAGGACATCGCTTATTTTGAATATGTTCTATATACTCATCTTTGAAGTATCTAAGCGTAGTTAATACCGGATTTGGAGCTGTTTGACCTAATCCACATAATGAACCTTTCATAATACCTTTACCCAAATCCTCTAATAAATCTAAATCTTCCATTGTACCTTTACCGGCAACAATATCTTCAAGTATAGCAAGCATTTGCTTAGTTCCTAATCTACATGGAGCACACTCACCACACGATTCTTTATGAGCAAAATCAATAAAGAATTTAGCAACGTCTACCATGCAATTATCCTCATCCATCACCACTAATCCACCAGATCCCATAATAGTACCAGCCTCAGCAAGTGACTCATAATCAACCGGAATGTCAATCATACTTGCAGGTACACAACCTCCTGAGGGACCGCCAGTTTGCACAGCTTTAAGCTTTTTCCCATTATCAACACCACCACCAATATCATAAATAATTTCTCTAAGAGTAGTTCCCATTGGAACTTCAATTAAACCTGTGTTTTTTATCTTACCTACTAAGGCAAATGTTTTTGTTCCTTTGCTTTCTTTCGTTCCATATTTAGAGAACCAACCCGGTTCGTTTTGTAGTATTCTTGCTGCTGAAACTAAGGTTTCTACATTGTTAATTATAGTTGGGTTTTCCCACAATCCAGAAATTGCCGGAAAGGGAGGTCTTGGTCTTGGCATTCCTCTTTCACCTTCTATTGATGCTATTAGTGCTGTTTCTTCACCGCAAACAAAAGCACCTGCTCCTTCCTTCACCTTTAATTTAAAATTAATACCCATACCCATTATATCATTTCCCAAAAGATTTTTTTGTTCTGCTTGTAATATAGCTAATCTCAAACGTTCAAGAGCCAAAGGATATTCGGCTCTACAATAGATATAACCTGATGACGCCCCTATTGCATGTCCGGCAATTACCATACCTTCAATTAAGGAATGAGGATCACCTTCTAATAAAGAACGATTCATAAAAGCACCAGGATCACCTTCATCGGCATTACAAATTAAATATTTTGTGTCATTATCCTGATCTTTGCAAAACTGCCATTTACGCCAAGTTGGAAATCCTGCCCCACCTCGACCTCTTAATCCTGATTCTTTCAGTCTTTCAATTACATCTTGCGAAGAAAGTTGAAGAGCTTTCTGGAGTCCTATATAACCTTTATTTGCTATATAATGATTTAAGTTTGTAGGATCAATCAATCCACAATTATTAAGAACAAGCCTTTTTTGGGGTTCCATTACAGGAATATTGAATAAATCGGGCTTATCTAGTTGTTCATTTGGGCCTACAACACCAATTATATTATAATTAATTATTTCTCCTTTTTCAAGAAAAGCTTCTGTCATTTTAGCAACATCTTTCTCCTCCACATTACCGTATACAATAAGCGGATAACCCGGTCTATAAACAGAAACAATGGGTTCCATAAAACACATACCAATGCAACCAACTTCAAGCACCCTGCACTCATGACTTCCTGCTGAAATTTCAGATTTCAACTTTTCAATTATATTGCCAGCACCAGCTGATCTTCCACAAGTAGCATTCCCCACTAAAAATGCAGGAACAGGACCATTAAGTAGATCGGTCCATTCGGCCGAGGCTTCTTTAATAAGTTTATTTATATCCATAAGATCATTTATTTTTCCCCTTTGATGAGAATAATTTTTCAACTTTCTGAGGCGTAAGATTAGCTTCAACAGTTTCATTCACCAAAATGCAAGGTGCTAAACTACAGGCTCCTATGCACGCCACATTTTCCATCGAATGTTTTAAATCTTTGGATGTTTCGCCTTCTTTAATGCCTAAATGATTTTCAATCTCCTCTTGAATCCTTGGAGCTCCTTTCACATGACATGCAGTTCCCCGGCACAACATAATGTGTTTTTCACCTTTAGGAGTAAATCTAAATTGAGCATAGAATGTAGCAACTCCAAAAACCTTACTCATGGGTACGCGAGCAAATCGCGCAATCTCTTCCATCGAATCATCTGATAAAAAACCCAATGCATTTTGTACTTTCTGAAGTATCGGAATAAGTTCTTCTTCTTTCCCATCAAAGGAAGAAAAAACATCAACTAAATTATTGTTCATAGAAATCATATTTTGTATCTTATAAATATAAAATAAGTATCCAAATATATCAATATATAGGAATAAATTAGATTGATTTTAATTAAAATTACGGCTGTTCAAGAAATCCGGAAAATGTCATTTCCCAGAACTTTTGTTATGAGCAAAGCGTATAAAAAGGGAATCTCTTAATTGCTCTATTAACAGCAAACCACGAGATTCCCAATTTCTATATATTTGATTATTTTAATTTCCTAATTGCCAGCCGAGACCAATTTGTAACATTCCTATAAAACGAGTATATGTTGGATTGTAATCCACAGTACCATCTCCAAATTCATAATAATCTATACTTTCAGTTTCAGTAGATATACCAAGGCTTAATCCGACTGATAAATTAAAACTGGATTCTGTCAACATTCTGTATCCCAAATTTACAAGCATGACATTACTTTTGTATTCCCATATGTGCTTGCCATCCGTTCCTCCCGGATCATATGAATCTTCTCCCCTAAATCTCTCATAAGAAAACCCTGCATATGGTCTGTGTTGTCCTGATCCAATCGGAATCAATATTTTAGCCTGAACTCCGATCCCATAACTCGCCGGCGAAGCCACAGATTCATCTGTAAACCAATCTGTAACAACACCCTGATAGATTACCCCTGCGTAATTCCATCTAAAAAATGGCCCGACAGCAATCATGTTTGCAAGTTGAAAATCAAGAGCGATTTGCGGGCCAAAAAATACTATTCCCAAAAGATCCACCTGAAGATTCATTAAGGCCAAATCATAATCTGTATCAAAACTATTAGAGGAATATTTTTCAGATAAGCTTAGAGAGTAATTTGACAAAGATATATTCCCATTTACTTCTTTAAGACCATCCGATGCATAATCACTAAATGAAAATAAAACTAAAGCTAAAAAGACAGAAATTAATTTTCTCATGGCAATTTGTTTTAGGTTAAAATCAATAATAATTGTAATAACAAAACAAATTTAAGTATTATTACAGTGAAAATCAATACTCTAACTTTTTGCCTGCATAAAAACTAAAAGAGTATTGTTTTGAACCTTTCGAACGTCTTATTGTTATTAAAACAAAAGGAATATCATGCCAATTTTAGAATTACTTATACTAACTTTTGTATTAGTTTTGATTGCAGTATTAGCATTGTCAGTCAGATTGATTTTCACCAAAAAAAGTGAGTTTCACGGAGGTTCGTGTCACAATAATCATCCTAAGGAATTAAAAGACCAGGGAATTGGTTGTGGATGCGGAACTGAATCCTGTGAAAGATAAAGCTATAAGATCTGTCGGTCCCGATTATTGGGACTGACAGATCACAAAATATTATAGTTTGTATTTATACAATTCCGTTAAAGCCTGATAGTAATCTTTCTCCAGTAATAAATAATCATCATAAATTTCATAGAAATAAAACATCTCAGTAAAAAATTCAATTACTGATATTTCCCCTAATTCTAACGACTTATTAAGAAGATCTTCATTATTTACAGAACTTAAAACTGTTTCATAACTTTCCAGGTTTTCTTTGAGTGAATGTACTTTTTCAAATTGAATTTTTGTTTCAGATATTCTTTTCTCTCTTAAAAAATTATTATTTACGTCATAAAAATCTGATTCTGCTTTTGCCTGCTGAATTGAGTTTTTGCTTCCCCATAAAGGAACTGAAACACCAACTAAAAATCCTTTGAATTTCTCATTTGCAACTGTCTCACTTCCATAACCCAGACTAAATTCAGGTAACTGCAGGTTTTTAGCAACTTTTATTCTCTTTTCTGATGCTTCAAATGCCTTTTGATTATACAATAATTCCGGATCGTACTCCAGTCTTTCAAATAACAATGTGTCCAAATCTGTCAGATTTTCTAAAGGATAATTTATTACTCCTAAGCTTAAATCATCTCCACCATTTAGATTCATGAGTTTTTCTGTTATTGCCAAAAATTGAGTTTGTAAATCTTTCTCTTGTTTCTGAACCTGAAGTAAATGCAACTTTGCTTTATTTATTTCCAGAGCATTTACATCTCCTAATTCACCCCGAACCAGATAAGCGTTATAAATATCTTCAGCAAACTTTAATCTTATGCTGAGAATTGATATCTGTTTTAAGAGATAAACATATTCTGTTAAAAGGCTTTTTGCTTCGCTCAATATGTTTTGCCTTAATACCAAATGATTTAATTCTTCTGTTCCAATCATTAACTTTGAATACGCCGATTGATTTCTGTAAAAACATGGCATCTGAAATGACTGACTTACCTCAAAAACTTCCTTTGTTCCTGAAACCGAAGAATTATCAGGAAAATATCCGTATGATAATGACGGGCCTCCCGGTAAATTGTTTTGTTTATGCTCATAGATTTTACTTTCCAGGAATTTATTTCCGGCCTGCAGCTCTTTATTATTCTGCTCAATTGTTTCCAAAATTTCATTAAATGACTGTGAGTAAGCATTTATCGAAACAAAAAACAATATCGAAATTATCAGATTTCTTCTACTTTTCATCTTTCACCTCCTTATTATGCATTATCAAATAAATTACCGGAACAATATAAATGTTTAAAAATGTAGAACTCAGCAATCCGCCTAAAATAACAACCGCCATTGGACTTTGGATTTCGTTACCAGGCTTATCACCTGCAATTGCTAATGGAATTAAAGCAAGAGCCGCCGTAAGAGCTGTCATTAGAATAGGATTTAACCTGTCCAGCGAACCCCTTATAACTCTATCATATACCTCTATTCCTTTTTCTGCCATATTTCTGTATCTTGAAACAAGCAAAATCCCATTACGCGTTGCTATTCCAAATAATGTAATAAATCCAATTATAACAGGAATACTTACAACTCCGGATGTTAACCTGATTGCAATAACTCCTCCGATCATTGCTAACGGAAGGTTTAATAAAATAATCCATGCCAATTTTGTACTTTTAAACTCCTGAAAAAGAATCAGGAATATTACCAAAATTGCAATTATTGAAGTTATGGTTAAAGTTCTTGAAGCACTGGCAGCACTTTCAAATTGTCCTCCGTATTCAACCCGGTAACCTTCGGGCAAAATAACGTGATCATTAACCCTTTCAATAATATCTTTTACAACACTGCCTACATCACGATCAGCAACATTTACCGAAACAACAATTTTACGCTGAACATTTTCTCTACTTATAGTATTTGGGCCGGAAGATGATGTAATATCAGCCACATAATAAATCGGTATTTTTTTGCCATCATGTGTATCAATCATTGCCTCCTGAATTGTCTCAATAGAATTTCTATGCTCCTCATCAAAACGAAGAACCAGATCAAATGATTTTTCATCCTCAAAAACATCAGATACTTTTTCACCGGCAAAAGCATAATCGACAAATTCCATAAATTTATTTAACGGGATTCCGTATTTAGCAAGCATATCACGTTTTGGTTTTATCTTTAACTGAGGAATTTCGATTTGCTGTTCAACAAATAAATCGCCTATACCTTCAATATCCTGAATTTCGCTTTTTATAACATTAGCCACCTGGAACATTTCATTTAATTCGTTACCAAATAATTTAATGGCAATGTTAGCCTTTGTTCCTGATAACATATGATCCATGCGGTGTGTGACAGGCTGTCCGACTTCCACCGTTGCTCCTTTTATGGTTTTAAGCTGTGATCTTACATCAGCCAAAAACTCAGCTCTGGATCTGTCTATTAATTCAAATGGAGCATCTATTTCAGATACGTTTACACCAAATGAATGCTCAGCCAATTCTGAACGTCCTGTTCTTCGTGCCACTGATTTTATTTCTGGAATATCAAGTAAAATATCATCGGCCTTTTTCCCAAGTTTGTATGATTCTTCCAGAGAAATCCCTGGTAAAGAATTCAAATTTATCGTGAGCGAACCTTCGTTAAAAGGTGGTAAAAAATTACTCCCGAATCCGGTAAATACAACAACTGCTAATATCAACAGAGCAAAGGCGGAACTTAGAACGACAGTTTTCTTATTTAAAACCCATTTTAGGCTGGCAAAATATAACCTGTTCAGTTTCCTCTCTAACCAACTTCCTTTTTTATGCTTTTTTAAACGTTTTTCGTTAGTGAGTAAATAACTACATAAAACCGGGGTAATAGTAATTGCCACAACAAGTGATGCAAACAATGCAACTATATATGATATACCCAGAGGTTTTAACATCCGGCCTTCCATTCCACCTAAAAAGAATAATGGTACAAATGCAACAATTATAATAATAGTAGCATTCATGATTGAAGGTCTTATTTCAGTTGAAGCATCGAAAATAACTTTTAATGGCTTTTCCCTGTGTGTTGTTTCAAATCCTACGTTTTGTTTCAAACGTTTGTAAACATTCTCAACGTCAATAATTGCATCATCAACAAGAGAGCCGATTGCAATAGCCATCCCTCCCAGACTCATTGTATTAATTGTTAATCCCAACGCTTTTAATACAAGAATTGTAACTAATAACGAAAGCGGAATTGCCAGAAGTGAAATCAGAGTTGTTCTGTAATTCATCAGGAATAAGAAAAGAATAATGATCACAAAAAAAGACCCTTCAACTAACGCCTTTTTTACATTGTTAATTGATGTGTTGATGAATTCAGACTGGTTATAGATATCTGTATGAAAATGAATTTCATTTCCAATGTTTTTCTGTATATCAACCAATGATTCATTTACACTTTTTGTAAGTTCAATTGTATTTACATTAGGCTGTTTGGTTATTGATAAAATAACAGCTTTTTCGCCACGATACGATGCGTCACCAATTTTAGGAGAGCTTCCAATTTTTACTTTTGCAACATCAGAGATTTTAACGGGATAATTTTCAGCCATTTTAATTACGACATTCCCAAGCTCATCTGTATTATTTGTTCGGATAATTCCCCGAACCATATACTGATTACCATGTTGCTCAATAAATCCACCGGTAGCGTTTTCGTTCATTAACTGGCTGTTTTCAATAATCTCACTAAACGAAACGTTGTAATATTTCATTAAGTCAGGATTTACCAATATTTGATATTCCTTAAATTCCCCTCCAATTGTTGAAACCTGAGCTACACCACCAATTGAAAGTAACCTGGGACGCAGATTCCATTCAGCGATAGTGCGTAATTCCATCGGCGACTTTGTATCAGAAGTAATGGCAACCAGCATTATTTCTCCCAGCAAAGATGATTGAGGTGCAATAAAAGGATCACCGGCCTGTGTTGGTAACTGATCCTTAACAGCCACAAGCCTTTCAGTTACCGTTTGTCGGGCATTATATATATCTGTCCCCCAGTCAAACTCAACCCAAACAATGGAAAAGCCCATTGATGATGAAGATCGAACGCGACGAATATCCGTTGCTCCGTTAACTGATGTTTCTATTGGAAAAGTTACAAGTTTTTCAACTTCTTCAGGAGCCATACCATGCGCTTCGGTCATAACAACTACTGTAGGAGCAGTTAATTCAGGGAAAATATCAACTTCCATTCTGGATGTCACATATCCTCCGGACAGAAGCAGTAAAACCGAACCAAAAACCACCAGCAACCTGTTTTCCAGCGAAAATTTTATAATTTTATTTAGCATAATTATCAGGTTTAATGTTAATGACTATGTACAGGAAGTTCATTTGACATACTTGCCAGTTTAACAAAATATGTTCCTTCGGTTACAATAATTTCTCCGGCAGATAAACCTTCTTTTACCAATACATTTGTTCCGTCACTGTCACCTAAAATAACATGTCGTTTCTGAAATTTATCATGATCTTCTTCAACAAAAACAAAATAATTGTCTTGCTCTTCAATTAATGCCGATACAGGTACAACAATAACATCCTTCAGCTCTTTACCTTTTAAAAAAACCTGCGTAAAAGAACCGGGCAGTAAATCTTTATCATTTTTGATTTCAAAGATTACCGGGATATAATAGCTTTTACTATTAACTGATTTACCATATGAAATAAGTTTCCCATCTAATGATTCAGTATCGAATGCCTTTTCACTATTATTAATTAGAAAAGTGGCTGATTCTATTTCAGGCAAATTGTGAACATACTTTTGAGATACTTCAGCTACCAATCTTAATCTACTCTGTTTATTAATAACGGCCAGCTTTTGTCCGGTTTCAACATATTGTCCCTCATTAACAAAATACTCTTTCACATAACCTTTTGACGGAGAAGCTACAACGCCACTACCCTTTTTGTATGATTTTGCAATTAATTCATATTCGTACTTTGTATTTGAATATTCAAGTTTAATTTGTTCGTACTCCTTTTCAGAAATAATATTGTTTTTAGTCAATTTTTCAGCTCTTTCAAAATCTGATTTTGCTTTTTCAAAATCTGCTTTTGCTGTATTATACCTTAAAGCAATGTTGTTATCTATAATATTATCTCCTGATATTTGAAAAAGAATTTGATCAGTATTAACATTAACACCTTTTGCCAAACCGGCAAAAAGGCTTATTCTTCCGTTGTTGGTTGCTACAACCTCAATTTCCTCTGATGGAGAATTTATTATTTCGCCACTTGTTTTAATAATTTGATGAAATGACTGTAACTGTATTTTTGCTGTTTTATACTCGTGCTTATGATCGTGCTCCTCTGTTTCATTCTGATTATGCTCTTCATCTGTATGATTGTGTACATGTTCTTCTGCTTCATCCTGATTATGCTCTTCAACTGAATGATCGTGTGCGTGTTCTTCTGTTTCTTTTTCGTGCTCATGTTCATTATCATGATCTGTATGTTCACTTACTTCTTCATGTGAATGACCGTGATCATCATGATTATGATCATCATTATGTTTACAACTCATCATGGTTATATAAACCATTGATATGAGAACAACTGTGAATTTTCTCATTATAATTTAAGATTTGGATTAAAGAAAAAAATAAAATTCCTTGTTGGAATTGAAAACCTCATTAAACAAGTACAGGAGGACCGCGAAGATGATTGGTTTTTGGTATCTGATTAGAAATAAAATCAACAAAGAAACCATTATCATATGATTCTGAAAAGTTGAGATTATTTAAAAATGTATTTATGTTATTTGTGATAAAAACATTATCAACAGAAACCTTCGTTAAAACATCAACATGAAAATGGCAGGTATGATCATTACACTCGTGATTACAATCATGAATTTCTGACATTTCAGAAAAATGAGTTTCATGGGAGTGATGACTACATTCGGAATGAAAATTCTCTGAATGATGATGCGGGATAACACTGTGAGCAAAAATTATAGTCCACGCTAAAAGTAAGAAAGGTAATATGCTATATTTATTTTTTACCACGATCCAAAGATAATGAATAAATTGAATTAACAATATGACATATAAAATGGTACAACGTTTAATATTTGAAACAGAATGCAGATTAATAGTATATTTATTTCTCTTAATTTAGCAAGTCATTATAACAATATAACTACAACACATACAAGCCTTTATATATTTAGATTTTTCTTTTTGTCAAAAAAATCGTATTTTGGAACGGACCAAAAATCTAAGCTTATGAATCCTTTATTCGTATTTATTTTATTTATGATTTTCGTTGCTATTCCGTTAGGTATTGTTGTTAACCGGCTAAGATATCGTGGAACGATAATATTCAAATCGGCGATGGCAATACTCAGTACAAATCTTCTTGTTGGAGTTATCTCCTTTGTAATTGGTATGTACGGAATTAAGTATTTAATTTGGTATGTTCCAGTAGGATATTTAATATTACTTATGGGAAACCTAATTTTTAAAAAATATATACAAAAACCTATTAAAGGTTCTATCAACGCTTTAAAGAAAATATCGAACGGTGATTTATCAGTTGAAATTAATGAAGAAATTAAGAAAAATAATGACGAAACAGGCCAAATGAACATTGCGTTGGAAAAAATGATTAATAATCTGAGAGATACTGCAGAATTTGCCAGACAAGTGGGAGAAGGAAACCTTGATCATGAAATAGAACTTCTGGGTGAATCGGACCATTTAAGATCAGCGTTGATGGAAATGAGAAAAAAGCTTCAGGAAGCAACTAAAATACAGGAAGAAAAACATATTGAAGAAGAAAAAAGATCCTGGGTAAATGAGGGATTAGCCAAACTAAACGAAATTTTAAGAAAACAGGATGATGTAGCTGAATTATCTTATCAGATATTAAGTTATATTGTAAACTACATGAATGCTAATCAGGGTGGAATATTTATAAGAAATAGCGATGATCAGAACAATATTACTCTGGAGTTACAATCATTTTATGCTTTTAACAGAAGAAAATATATTAAAAAAGTATTTGAATTGGGAGAAGGATTGGTTGGAAATTGTGCACTTGAAAAACAGACAATTCATTTAACAGAAATTCCGGATAGTTATATTCAGATTACAAGTGGTCTGGGCGGATCAAATCCGAACAGTTTATTGCTCATTCCTATGAAAATGGAAGAAGAAGTATTAGGTGTTATTGAGATTGCTTCGTTTAATTTATTCGAAAAATTTCAGATTGAATTTCTTGAACAGGCATCGTTAAGTATTGCCAGTTCGCTTAATATGGCGGAAACAAACAGGCGTACTTCAGAACTTCTTGAAAAAACTCAGCAACAAGCTGAAGAAATGTCGGCTCAGGAAGAAGAAATGCGTCAGAATATGGAAGAATTGCAAGCTACACAGGAAGAATCATCAAGAAGGGCAGAAGAATCAGAAACACAGATGGTTGAACTTCAGAATACTAATGACGAACTTACCAGAAAAATAAAGAAGCTGGAATCCAAATTAAAAAAGAAATAATTTTAGTCTACAAAAACTGAGATACCCTTTATTGAAGGGTATTTTTTTAAGACTTATATCAAAACTAGAATCTCAAAATGAAAATAAAAATCATTCTATTATCTCTTCAAATTATAATCCTTTTATTTACAAAAACTTCAAATTCACAGGAAGATTTTAATTATATCGAAGTAAGCCATAACCTTTATGTAATAACCGAAATTAGTGGTGGAAATGTTGCTTTCCTTGTAACGAAAAAAGGAATTGTTGTGGTTGATGCCGGTAGTACACCAGAAAATGGTGCAAAAATAGTGTCCATAATAAAATCTGTTTCGAACAAGCCAATTAAATATTTAATATTAACACATTTTCATGGTGATCATATTAATGGTATTGTTGGCTTTCCACGAGATGTTAAGATAATTGCCCATCAGGATTTATCAAAAAATAACGATTTATTTAATAAAAAGAATTTGGATAATTATATAAACAATGTACTTCCGGGCTATTTAGTTAATCTAAAATTACAAATGGGATTAATTGAAAATAAAGAAAGTGAAGAATTCATTTCCCTAAAAAAGGACTATGAAACCAATTTGGAATATTTTGAAGATATTAAAAATATTAAATTAAGAGAACCGGATATCGCATTTGAAAACTTTTACCGATTCAGAATTGCAAATGAACGAATTATGCTTGAACATCCAGGTCCGGGACATACAAACGATAATATACTGGTGAAATTTTCAAATCACAATGTAATCCATATGGGAGATCTTATTTTTAATAAGATGTTTCCTTATACCATTGAAGAACATGGAGTAGATATTTATACCTGGGTAAAAATACTGGATGATCTTTATAAAGAAAATATTTACACCGTAATTCCGGGTCATGGAGAAATTGGAGAAAAAATTATTTTAAAAGAACAATCAGATTATTTTAAAACCCTAGCCCAAAAAATTGAGCGTTTAAAAAAACAAAACTTAAGTCTTGATCAGATTATTGCAATATGCGATATTATGGATCATGATTTAAAAGGAAACGAAGATCAATTTAAAGAGAATATTATTGTCATTTACAATCAGCTTACCACTTCAAAAGTTGATTGGTGGAATTTTTAGACTGTTTAATGAGATCCGATTGTAATTTATATTGTTAATTGTGTGTTTCTAACAAATAAATCTAAATTAGTGCTTATTTTTTATTGTAATCATTTTTATAAATATTTAGACTAACGTACAAGCATTAAAAAATCAATTGAAAATCTGTTCCTCCTTTTGAAGATTTTACCTTAATTGAACCATTATGCAATCGCATAATCTGACGCGATAAGCTTAATCCAATTCCTGAACCTTCTTCTTTGGCTGTAAAGAATGGTATAAATATTTTATCAATAATTTCTTCGGGAATTCCAGGTCCATTATCTCTAACTTGAATTACTATTTCATTGTTTTTGTTTTCAAAAACTTTCAGATCTATTTTAGGTTTTTTAATAGATCGAACAGCTTCAATAGAATTTTTCAAGAGATTTATTATGACATGGGAAATAAGTTTCTCATCAGCTGATAAACTCTTATCTTTTGGTTCAACAACATAATTAAAATCAATATTTCTATCCAGAAATTCTTCCTTAAATAATAAACTGATATTTTCAACAAAAGAATTTAGCTTTATTTCGGAAATAATTGGTTTCGGCAAATTAGTTAATTGCCTATAATTGCTTACAAATTCTTTTAAACCAACACTACGATCTTCAATTATTTCAAGCCCTTTTATTGTATTATCTATGGTTGTTTTATCTATATTATTTAAATCTATTGTCATTCCTTGATCATTTCTAAAATACCTTAAAATTGCAGTTGTAGTTGTAGTTATTGGTCCGATAGAGTTCATTATTTCATGTGCCAGGACTCTAATTAACTTTTGCCATGAATCCAATTCTACTTCGTCAAGTTCGTTTTTAATATCCTGCAAAGAAATTAACTTAATGTGTTTACCCTGTTGTATAAGTTCTGTAGATTTTATTGAAATCTGTCTATAATCATCTCCTATATATAGTTTAATTAATCTATTTTCTGAAGGTTTAATTTCATTTATTATTTGAGAAAATCCTTTCATTACATAATCTAACTCAGAAATATTTGATAACGTGCTTATACTTAGCAGTTCCCTTGTAGATTTATTTACTAAAAGCACATTTCCCTTATCATCGAACCAAATTAATCCAGTTCCTACATTTTCAATAGCCGCAAGTAAATATTGGGATTTAAAAATATTTTCTATTTCAGATTTCTTTAATGCATCACTTATTACAGTTAACGATTCATATAATTTTGAATACGACTTTCCCTTTTTTTTAGAAAACTGCAAGAAGTTATAATCCTTATTAACAACACTCTCAAAGAAATCAGCTAGTTCATAGTTGGTTTTATTTAAATATCTAACAAGTAAAATTATTTGAATAATTAATAGAGCTAAATGATTTATTATCAAGAATGCTTTTTGGGTAGGAAATGAAAAAGTAATTAAAAAACAAGTTGCTAATAAAAGAACTACTCTGACAACAATATTTATATAAAATTTCTTATATATCATGAGTTACTTTAATTATGAAGACCATACTTCTTTAACTTTCGAATAAGGGTTGTTCGAGCAATCTTTAATTCATTTGCTGCATGACTGTGATTCCATTTATTTTTTTTAAGCACCTTTAAAATAGCATGTTTTTCAATTTCATCAAGAGACAACTTATCTGCAGGACTAATGAATTCACTATCTATACTTAAATCTGAAATAGAAATCTTATTTGATTCCGTTAAAATTACAGCTTTTTCGATTGCATGCCTAAGTTCTCTAATGTTTCCAGGCCAATGATATTTTTGCAATCTGGCAAGTGTATTCTCATCTAAAGTTAGGTTTTCTTTCTTATATCTAGATTCATAAATTTTTAAATAATGATTTGCTATCTCAATAATGTCGTCCTGTCTTTCCCGCAATGGTGGAATTTCAATTTCAATTGTATTAATTCTATATAATAAATCTTCTCTAAATTGATTATTGTTAATTAGTTTTTTTAAATCTTGATTTGTAGCTGAAATAATCCTTACATCAATTGGAATTTCTATATCGGCACCAACTTTAGTAATGAATCTTTTCTCCAGAACCGATAATAGTTTGGCTTGCATATTTAATGATAGATTCCCTATTTCGTCCAAAAATATTGTACCTTTTGATGCAGATTCGAATTTGCCAGCCCTTTCTTCTTTTGCATCGGTAAAAGCGCCTTTAGTATGTCCAAATAACTCACTTTCGAAAAGAGTTTCACTTATAGCACCTAAATCAACACCAAAAAAAATTCGATCCTTTCTTAATGATTGCCTGTGAATTTCTCTTGCTATCAGTTCTTTTCCTGTACCATTTTCACCTAATAATAGGATATTTGCATCCGTTTTAGAAACCTTTTTAATCTTTCGAAAAATTTCTTGCATCGCAGGTGAGTTCCCTATTATTTTTGAATATGGTTTATCCATATCATTAATCAAATGCTTTTGTTTTTGTTTTAGGCTACCAATTTCCCTTTTTGATTCTCTTAATTTTAAAGCATTTTTTAAAGTAATTAAGAGTTTACTATCTTCCCAAGGCTTTAAAATAAAATCGGTTGCACCTTCCTTCATTGTATTAACTGCAAGATTTATATCTCCATAAGCAGTTATCATTATTACAACTATATCTTTATCGAACTTTTGAATTTCTTTTAACCAATATAATCCTTCAGTACCTGTATTTAATCCAGCCTTATAGTTCATATCAAGTAACACAATGTCAAAGTCATTAGCTCTGATAGTTTCAGGAATTAAATTAGGATTACTTATGGTTTGAATTAATTCAAATTCCTTTGTTAAAAGTAATTCTAGAGCTTTTAATAAACTTTTATTGTCGTCAACAATTAATATTTTTCCTTTACCTTTATTCAAAATTTTAAGTATTAGAATTCAAATGTATTGAGCCTAAGATTAATTTCAAAATATACTGTATCAATTTGCTACAGCAAATTGATCATTTTGCTACATTTGTGAACTTTATCAATGAATTTATATTAGCATTTAACTGACTTACAATACATTTGTAATTACGGCACTTATCTTGAAATTCAATTTCAAAACCAATTAAATTTACAAATTATGTTTTGGAATCATATAAAAATTAGCCTTCGAAAAATTATAAGCGATAAAATATTCTCGATTATAAAAATATTGAGTCTGGCAATTAGTCTTGCTTGCAGTATCTTAATCTTTTTGTGGATTAATCACGAGCTAAGTTATGACAAGTTTCATCCTAATTATAAACGAACATACAGAGTACTTCAAGAATTTACCCAAGGAAAAGAAAGTACTATTTATGCTCCCGTATGCGGACCTGCAGGTGCTGGGATAAAAGAAAAACACCCTCAGGTTGAATATTCAGCCCGTACATACGTTTGGGGAAATAGATTATTTAAATACGAAGATAAAAGCTTTTACGAAAGTAAAATGATTATTTCTGAGCCGGATCTATTAAAAATATTTAAAATAAGATTTATCAAAGGAAATCCTGATGATGCCTTAGTTCGCCCAAACACAATTTTAGTAACGCAAGGTGCAACAAAAAAATATTTTGGTGAGGAAGATCCAATTGGAAAATTAATTCATGTAAATACTCGTGATTATGAAATAACTGGAATTATTGAAGATTGTGTAGATAATTCTATTTTGCAATATGAATTTATAGCATCATTAGCTACTTGGAAAGACTGGCATGAACTGAATGCCAATTGGTTTAACACTATGTTTTTTACATATATCACACTTAAACCAAATATCGATTTTGAAAGATTTGAAGCAGGACTTGATACTATAGCTTATCATTATGAAGGTCAGCGAATGAGAGATAATGGATTTAGTATAAGATTCTTTGTAGAACCATTAGCAGATATTCATTTAAATGAACCATACAGACTTGATGAAAATATCCATGGTAATAATATATATATATTCATTTTTTCAATTATTGGAATATTTATTCTAATTATTGGAAGTGTTAACTTTATGAATCTATCAACATCCAAAAACATAAATAACTTTAAGGAAATCGCTATTCGGAAAATTCTTGGAGGAACTAAAAAAGTTGTTATTTCTCAATTTCTTATTGAATCGGTTATTTTAAGTTTTATTGCGTTGAATATTGCCCTATACATAATTGAATTAGTTCAAACAACATTTAATAATCTTGTAGATAAAGATTTAAACATTGAATATTTATCTAATTGGTGGACATTGCCCGGCTTAATAGTATTTGGAATTTTAATAGGTCTTTTATCCGGAAGTTATCCTGCCATTTATTTGTCAATTGTAAAACCTATAGATGCATTTCGTAATGAAAAAAGAAAAGGTTCTTTTAGTTCAATTGTTCGTAAAGTTTTAGTAATAATACAATTTGCTATTTCAATTGCTTTAATTATTGCATCTTTTATTATATATACCCAGGTAAATTATATGAAAAACAAAAAGCTTGGGTTTAATAAATCTAACAAACTCATTCTTCCAATAAGAGGTAGCATCTCAGTTGAAGAAAATTATGAGGAAATTAAAAAAGAGTTTATTTCAAATACGAATGTGAAAGATATTTCCGTTTCATCTACTTCCATCGGACATAGTATAGGTAATTTTTCTGCTCATCTACCAAGAGAACAAGATAATAAAAGTCAATCCATGTATTACATGTTTGTTGATGATAACTTTATTAGTCAATTTGATATTAAATTAATTGGAGGTAGAAATTTTGACAAAACCATAATTACAGATATTTCATCGTGGGAACAACGTGAATATGGTTCTTATATTCTAAACAAATCTGCTTTAAAATCATTCGGATGGAGCAATCCTGAAGAAGCAATTGGACATGAAATTGTTACCGGATTGGGAGGAAGAATATTAAAAGTTATTGGTGTGGTCGAAGATTTCCATTTTATGGGACTCCAGAATAAAATTGAACCACTTATCTTAGAATTTTTTCCAGATCAATTTAGCACTTTAAATCTTACAATTAATGATGGGGACATCAGTGCATCGGTCAAAACTATAGAAAAGAAATGGAATGAATTATATCCTGATAATCCATTTTATTATTACTTTTTAGATGATGATTTTAATAAACTCTACAATGAAGAGGAAAAAGCCGGTAAGTTAATATTAATCTTTACATTTCTTGGAATTTTTATTGCTTGCCTGGGACTTTATGGATTAACCTTATATTCTGCTGAAAAGAGAACAAAAGAAATTGGTATAAAAAAGGTTCTTGGTGCTAGTATTTCAAAAATAGTATTAAATATGTCATCAGGATTTATGTGGTTAGTTCTAATTTCAAATATACTTGCATGGCCATTGGTATACTTATTTATGAATAAATGGTTAATGAATTTTTCTTATAGAATTGATATGCCATACTGGATATATTTTATAGCTGGTTTAATAACTTTACTAATAGCTCAACTTACTATAAGTATACATGCAGTAATTGCCGCTAATAAAAATCCGGTTGAAGCGCTTAGGTATGAATAAATAAAAAAGGGTTGACTATATTGCCAACCCTTTTATCTATATAATTCTTTATCTTATTGCTTATCTTTAATAACTTCAACAAGCTCAGTATGACCACTCTATTTACTTATATCTATATGTAAGCAAAGGATTTGCATCTTATTATGGGAAGCACCTTTTACAATAAATTCCCCAGTTTAATTCCGAAATATACTGTTCGTGGCAAAGTGGGTCCGTACAAATAACCCGGATCGCGCTCTATTCCTAAATCAAAATCATTCTGATATGAATTAAAAATGTTTTTTATTCCGGCAAATATCTGCACTTTGCTCTCTTTAATTTTTATATCATAGCTTAATTTTGAGCTAATATCATAGAACGAACCAGACTTTCTTAATTCACCAACTTCCGGATTTGTTTGTTCCGGTCCAAAGTAAGGAACCAACATGCTGCCAGTGTAGTTTCCGGTAGCAGATAAACATATATTCTTCATAAAATCCCAGTCAATTGTTAAGTATCCATATTGGTTTGGAGTTCTAAAAAAGTTTTTTTCGTTAAATTCCTGTTCCTCTTCATATTTACTACTTTGAAATGTAAAACCACCCGAAAACGAAAAAATATCTGATGGAACTAAATTTAATTCCAGATTAATACCCTGAACAAAAGCACCATCACCGGTATTAATCCTTGTATAAGTAACCACTCCGTTTGCATCAGGATTATTATACTCATTAGCAAATGCATCATTTAGTTTAGTATAAAATCCCTCGATCAATAAACTTGTATTAATCGTACCAAAAGATTTATTAAAATCTAATGAAGCCATATAACTATGGCTTGTTTCCTGCTTTAAATCAGGATCATTCGTGTGAACAACTTTTCGGGAACCTGATGTTTCAATATGTAAATCCTCATCAAAAATCTGAGGTGCTCTGTATCCCTGAGAATAACTTACACGAGCCTGCAAATACTCCATAAAATCATACTTAAAAGTTAACCTTGGGCTTACTACATTTCCTGTTTTTTTGGTTGCATTATTTTCTCTGTCCTCAACCAAATAATTATCGAACCTGGCACCAACCGATATATTTAACTTATTTAAATCAACCTCATACTGTACAAATGCACCTAAAGTGTTCGACACCTGATCAGCAACTGTGGTATTCTCAATATGAGGAATAAATAAATTACCAGCTACGTAATAAGCGCCTTCATAATCAGGATAGCCCAGTTTTTCATCAAATAAAGTTTCTCTCCGATTTTCAATTCCTAAAATCAAACCTGAATTTTTAAATTTGGCATTGTATTGTGATCCTATTGTATATGTAAATCCGCTGGTCCTTCCATAATCTTTAAGTGACTGTAATGCACCATAATACGAATCTCTGTTGACAAACTGCCCCGATGCAAATACCGACCACAAATCAAATTCCCTGAAAAATTGATCAAAAGTTATTGCACCTGTAGTGATATTATGTTCAACAGCTTCGGTAATATCTGTTTCGTGTTTAGGTAAATCAAATTTATTACCACCTCTCCTGTCTTCTCTGATATTAAAAAAATCTATGGCTATTTTATTTCTATATCCGGGACGGTAAAATAATCGTGTTCCAATGGTATTATTTTTTATTAAAGATAATTCCGAAAATCCATCATCGTTAACATCAAAAGGTTGGCGATCCCTGTAAAATCCATACAATGCTACTCCTGTTTTATTTTCATCTGAAACAATGGATGTATTAAAATTCACACTGTAATCTTCTGCCGGATTTCCGGAGCCATTAATCCCAACACCGGTTAGGGCACTATTAAGTGCCACTTCATAAGAATTATTGATTGGATCTTTCAAAATTAAATTTATTGTTCCTGCTATGGCGTTACTTCCATATAAAGCAGAACCTCCACCGCGTACAACTTCAATTCGCTCAATCATATTAGATGGGATTAATTCAAGACCATAAACACCTGCTAATCCGCTAAAAATTGGTCGGCTATTTATTAGAATCTGAGAATACGGCCCTTCCATGCCGTTCATACGAACCTGATTAAAGCCGCAGTTCTGACAGTTATTCTCCATTCTTAATCCCGGACAAAAATTTAATCCCTCGCTTAATGTTGCAGTTTGTGCAATGCCAAATAATTTTGGAGTTAAAGTGTTTACAATTACAGATGATTCTTTCCTGTTTTTTTCGTTTCTGTCGGCTGTAATAACCACCTGTTCAAGTCCAAAAACATCCTCTTCCAAATCAAAATTAATCTGTTTCGATTTTGCAGTAATAACTTCCACTTCTATCTCTTTGGGTTTGTAACCAATGGCCTGAGCACGAACAATAATTTTACCATCAGGTATATTAATTAAATTATACTGCCCGTATTCATCTGAAGCAGTACCTATTGTTGTTCCTTTTACTATTATAGTTGCAAATGATACCTGTTCGCCATTACTTGTAACAGAACCATTAACTGTTGAGACCGGATTGTTTGCAATTATATTATTTGAAAATATATTAAATGTTATTGCCAGAAATATATATATAATTCTACGCATTGTAATATTGTGTTGTATTAAATAATGATAAACCGGAATTACTATCCCAATTAATTAAATGAAGAATAATGCTTTAAATATTAAGCTATAATAAATGGAGAATCAAAAGGAGGACCACGGTCTGTTTGTAAAGAAATACTCTCTGAAATTAAAAATACAAATTGCTCATCAACAAATTCTGTTTCCAAAACAGGATTGTATGGTATTTCTGCTGATGAAGCTATGCTTACGAAATACTTTAAAGAAGATATTACCTGTAAATCGATTTTATTATGCTTGTGTTGTGAAGAAGAATCTTCGCCTTCGGCACTTTTATTAAACGGATGAGCGTGAACAATTACTTTACCGCAAGCCGTTCTGTGAGAATGAAGAAAGAAAGTGGAATTAAAAATAATTCCTCCTATTAAAACAAAAAACAGGAATGTTATAATTCGCTTGTTGTTATTTAGTTTTCTATCACTCATTATGGGTCAAAAGTATAATAAACCATTTAATTCTGAAATACCATGTTTTAGGTATTTGTTGTTTTGTTTAACTTTTTTTTACACTATTTAATTAAACAACATGTAAACTGATCTAAAAGACTGAACCATATGACTTAGATATAACAAAATAGTTTAAAATCATCCGTACAAATAATTTAGTTAAACAATACACTTATTAATAAAAAAGGGCTGATCCCGATAGATGCCGGACCAACCCTTTAAAATTTATCTGATTTATTCTATTGCTTATCTTTTATTACTTCGATTAATTCCGGAAGATCCATACCTATATTCTTTAAGTGTTCAATTTTTGGAACACCATTAGATGTCCAACCACGACGCGCATAAACTGCATCAAGTAGTTTTTCGTATTGTTCTTCTCTGTATTTTCTTGTAATCGCATTCTTTTCCTCAACAGATTTCCCGGCAGGATCAACACCGATTAATTCTTTCAGCTGTTTGTCATAATGCTCTGCTTTAGATTCGTATTCTTCTATTGTAACAGGACCTGCAGCACGATATGGCTGAGCATCATCTTTCCGTACACCATAACCTCTACGAATATTAAAAATACGCTGAAAGTTATATACTCTTTCCGATTGAGTAATCATTTCTTCTTTATCGAATTCTAATCCTGTAACAGCTTTGAAAATAGTTACATAATTGTCAACATGCTCCGGTACTTTTGCTGGCTCATCAGCTTCTGCATTATTTACAGGCTCAACGTCGTTCCATGGCAATTTACATAATCCTGTTAAACCAAACCAGGTACGGAACATTGGGAAATAATGCAATGCTTCTGCTTTTTTCTCGAAAGTAGGAATCTGGTTGTTTACCATATCCATGAAAATTAACCAGGCTTCGTCGTGCTGTGGACCTTTATTAGTCATGGCATAACCACCCTGCTGAGCTAATGATTCTTTAGAAACATATTGAGAATATTCCAACCCTTTGTTTTCCATTCCAATGTCTTGCATGAATTGAGCATCACCCCATCCTTTTTCAGCAAACAGTTGTTTCATTTTACGAACACCTAATCCTGCAATCTTACCGAATCCTTCGCCACCTGCCATTTGGTGTAACACCTCCATTGCATCATCTGCATTACCGAAGTTCAATTTTAATCCACCAGTACGTTCTTCGTTCAAAATTCCAGCTTCGTAACATTCCATTACAAATCCCATGATTGTACCAAAAGTAATAGTACAAATACCATAAGTATCACAATAAAAGTTAGTTTCAATAGTAAAATCAGGATTAAAGATACCCATTATTGAACCATTCGATGAAGTTGTTTCATATTCAGGTCCATCAACAATTACTTTATCTCCGGCATATGGTCCGGTTCTTAATAAGTAATTATCAACACCTTTTGCACATGACATATTACAACCAATCCAACATCCATCAGGAACACCTTGTGTAAAATATGATTTCCAAACATCTCCGTTAATTTTATGAGCATCCGGATGATTTCCAAACTTAAAATTATTTACCGGAAGTAGATCATAATCATTCATTATTCCAGTAAGGTGAGCTGTACCTTTACTCTTCATTTCGCATTGCGAATCGTCAAGCTCACGCATTTCTTTGTTGAATCGCTTACCACGTTCCATGATAGCTTCCATATCAACAACATTATTCAAGTTACCCTTTACACCAGGTATTTTACAAACTAATGCTTTAATTTTTTTATCTCTGAAAACAGTTCCGATTCCACCACGACCAGCTTGTTTTAAACGAACCAGTTTACGTTTATTATCCCAGAAAGTAAAGTTTAACATTCCAATTAATGAATGATCAGCAGCAGTTCCGGCTGAAACAACAGAAACATTTCTTCTGTCCTTTTCATCATCAGAATACATTTCGTGTAATACTTCACCCAAAACATGACTATCAATTGGTTCTTCTGGAGCTTCTAAAATCTCAACTTTACCATTAACTCCATCAATAAATACTATAACTTCTTTTTCAGATTTTCCCTGAATCTCAACAGCATCAAATCCGGCAAACTTAGAAAACGGACCAAAATGACCACCTACGTTTGAATCCATAATGGAATTAGTTTGCGGAGATACAGATACTACAATAGCTTTACCTGTACCAGAATATTGAGTTATACCGCAAATAGGACCACCAGCAATAATGATTTCATTTTCAGGGTCGTTCCATTTTGTTTCAGGTGCAGTAGCATCCCATAATAATCTTAAGCCATATCCTTTTCCACCAATAAATTTTTCTTTCATTTGTTGTGGAACAGGTTTCTCCTTAATTTCATTTGAACCAACATTCACATACAATGTACGATCATTATACCCTTTATCGATTGGGCGAAGCTCATATTTCCACTCTTTTAAAAGCTTGTGAGCGTCTTTCATTTTTTGAATATCCATATCTATTTTTCCTTAAAGTTTATTTTAAATTTTAGCCTTTCAAAATTATAAAATTATAGTTTGCATTGAAAGTATAATATGACTTAAATCAATATGTTATATTGTGCATATCGGGAATGAATTTAGAAATACAATTACTGGTTTGTATATGAACATATTAGCATTCCAAATTATATTAATTATTTGAAAGAATTAATTGTAAATTTGTTAAATATTTTAGCATTCAAGATTTAAAAATATGCAAGAACCCTTAGAATACTTTTTCGAAAAATACGGAACCGACATTAATAACATCCAGAATATTGTTTGTGGAGCAAAATATGTAGCAGTTATTCTAAAGAATGGAAATATTGGTGTTTGTGCTACACTCGATAATTATATAAAAGTTGATATCCGGGATTTAAAGATTCCTGATTTAAAAAATATTCAGCACAGGATTGTTTTAAATGCGTATTTTAATGCCACTTATAATTATGATAATCAATATGATACAACCATAGATATTTTTAACAAAATCGATTTTAAAAAATATAATAAAATTGTAATGATTGGGTTTTTTCGATCGTTGGTTGAAAAATTCGAAAATGAAAAAATAGATTTAAAAATATTTGATAAAGCTGAAGAAGATAATAAGTTAACTAATATGTCAGAACAGTTAATCGAAATTGAAAAGGCTGATGCCTTGATTCTTTCCTCAACTTCAGTTTTTAATAAAACATTCTTAGATTTGGTTAATGCAACCAGAGATAATTGCGATATTTACACTTTGGGTCCGTCAACAATACTTAATGGCGAAATGTTTCAGTATCGTAATATTAAATTACTTTTTGGTTCCGTCTTTGAACCCAATGATGAAAATACATTGAAAATTATTAAGAAAGGAGGAGGCACAAAACAGTTTTTATCATTTATGAGTAAGGTCTTTTTAAAACCATAAATTATGACTTTCGAAGAAATAAAAACAAAACTTAAAAATTACACCATTGGTATTGCAGGAGCAGGAGGATTAGGTTCGAATTGTGCTGTGGCTCTGGCAAGAGTTGGAATTGGTAAAATCATTATTTCTGATTTTGATATTGTGTATGAATCGAATCTTAATCGCCAGTATTTCTTTAAAGATCAGATCGGTCTTAGAAAAGTGGATGCATTAAAAGAAAATATTAAAAGAATAAATCCTGAAATTAATGTTATTGACAATAATATTAAACTTAATGAGAATAACATTGTTGAGATTTATAAAGATTGTGACATTATTGTAGAAGCATTCGATTTAGCAGAAATGAAAAAGATGTTGATTGAAACATGTTTATCAGAATTACCTGAAATACCAGTTATTATTGGCTCTGGCATGGCTGGTTGGGGAAAAAATAACGCTATAAAATTCAGACAAAACGAAAATTTATATATTTGCGGCGATGAAAAATCAGAAATTGCTGATAATAATCCACCATTGGCACCAAGAGTTGGGATAGTGGCAAATATGCAGGCGAATACTGTTTTAGAAATTTTGTTAAGTAAGAAATAATGGAAATCATACTAAATAACCGGCAGGAATCTTTTGATAGAGAAAAAATAACTATCTCTGAAATTCTTCAAATTAAGAACTACACTTTTAAAATGTTGGTTATAAAAGTTAATAGCAAGTTGATTAAAAAAGATGCTTACGATATTTTTGAAATCAATGAGGGAGATAATGTAATAGTGCTTCATCTGGTAAGCGGAGGATAAACAATAGTTCTGAGTTTCGAGTTTAAAGTTCGGAGTTATTCACATTTTAAAACTTTTAACTATTAAATCTAAACTTTTTACTAATTATTGTTAATACTTTCCCATTAAAATCTTTTGTGTAAGATCTATTTTCTCTTAATATTGTAGCATGAGTACTGCACTTAAAATATGGAAGAAAATACTTCCTTTTGCTAAGAATAAATTTATTCTTACAATACTCATTTTCATTATATGGCTTTTCTTTTTCGACAGGAACAACCTGCTGGACAGAGCAAGAGAGTTAAGACATCTTCGTCAATTAGAAAAAGATAAGAAGTACTATATTGAGCGAATTGATAAAGATTCTAAACGTTTACAGCAATTAAAAACCAATAATAAAAATCTTGAGAAATTTGCACGCGAACAATACCTTATGAAAAAAGATAATGAAGATATTTTTGTTATTGTTGAAGAAGATTAATACCGTCTTTCCAGTTTCCTGAAAATCTCTAAATAAATTTTATTAGTTTTCTTTTTTGACTCCTTAATTGATAAAAAAACCAAAAGTTTTTCCACTTCGTTTAACAAAGACTGTTTCTGATAGTATTTTTCATGCGCAAAATTAAGGAATTTCAATACCCTAAAAGCATTAAACCAATCAAAGAAACGTTTTGTGAATGTTATAAGAGTAGTACTGTTCCCGTTAATTTCTTTAATAGCTACACTTATTTCATTTTGTTTTAAAAATTCAGTTATACAAACAGGCAATTTATCCATAAGTCTATCAAGTTCTTCTGATGATATTTTAAATAAATCATTTATGCGCTCAAAAAAACTTCTTAATTCAAAAAAAGAATCGAGATTATAAGTTAAAAAAACTTCTTCTCCAGCTTCAATTATTGATTTAACCATTGGTCCGGTTCCAAATGGGACTCTGTCCGAAGGTCTTGGCGATGGATAAACACAAGTTGTATTGATTTCGTGATTGTGACTAAGTGGGAAAATTTTATGTAAAAAGTAGAAATCTTCTCCGGCTTGTTTTTTATTCATTCCCCCCTGCTTTACATATGCTTTCGCATTAACACTAAAACATGAACCAACTGTATAAAACGAATACGGAAAACCAGAATATTTTAAAACCTGTTTGTAATACCTTAAATACAGTTCATATGTTGTAATAGCATCATATGTTTCATTGTCATACTCATTGCCTTCAATCGGATGTTCAAAATAAATTGTTGCAACATTTGTTTTCGGAAACCGGTTAAAGTGTTTTTCCAACTCAGTAAAATAATTCTCTTTTATAACAGCATCGGCATCAAGCGAAATGATAACGCCCCGCTCCTGATTTATTTGGTTAAACCGATACACGGCCTGATCCATCCCTGTTTTTCTGGCTAATCCAGCTCCTGCAAATTTTCGGGGAAGGTTTTCATCGTTAATAACAAAAAAACGAAGTGAAGAATCATCATGCAGTGCAATCCAATTATTCACTTCGCTATATGTTTTCTTATTTTGATCTAAAACCCTCTGATCGGAATCTTCAGATGAATTAATTACTATTAATATTTCTACAGAAGATTTTGGTCTATTGCTATTCCTGATTGAGTTGAGTGTTGTGATTATTTCAAACTCATAATAACATGGAATAACTACAATATATTTAAGATCACTGTTAGGAGTATCATCAATTTTCACCTGAAATTCCTTTTGTCTTTCAAAGTAAAAATCTGCAAATCCCATTTTATAGTACTTTTACTCCTTTGATTTACCGTACTTTTCATTCAAACCTACAAGTACGTCACTTGTAATATTCAGGCTTTTATCAGTATATAAAAGCTGTCCTCCGAATGAATTGCTAAAAATAAATTTGTAATTATAATCCTTATTATACTCTTCAAGATAGGACATAACTTCATTTAGTACCTGTCGATACATTACCTGCTCTTCTTCTTGTAATTGCATTGCCAAGTTATCTCTTGTTGCATATAATTGCTGCTCTTTTTGAGCAAGTTCCTGTTGCAACATTTGAGCTTTTGTTCTGGTAATTAGACCCTTATTAACTTTATCCTGATAGTCCCGAACTTCCTTTTCAAATTTTCTCGACTGAATTTGCAATTCTGCTTCTGATTCATTTTTCTTTTGAGTTAACTCACCACTCTTATCAATAAATAAATCATAATTTCTCACCAATGTATCAATATTCACGTATGCAATTGCGTAATCTCTGTCAATTACCAATTCTGTTCCATCCTCATTCACTTCTACCTTAGCAGTTTTGTTTCCTGAAAAATGTAAAAAATAGATTACCGCAACAGCAATGATTAAAACTATATTTAACCAAAGAGAAAGTTTTTTCATAATTAATTAATTTAATTTTTATTCGTTATTTTAACAAAGCAAATATAATTGAATATAATACACTCCAAAAAGAATTTTGGGATTTTTTATCAGAAAGTAGGACAAGGAATACCTTTTCTTTTTTCTCTTTTAGTAATACCCTGGTTAAACATGTAGTTCAAAGAAATTTCATGAGTGCCACCAGTAAATCCTGCAAGCTTTGAGATAGTTACATCATAGCTATATCCAACACTAACCTGATCTATTTTAAAACCTAATAAAAGAGTTAAAGCATCATTACTGGCAAGCTCTTTAAAAACCGGTATCCCTCTATACCATAAACCAATAACAAGAGGAATCTGATACCAGTATAATCCAATATCAAGCTGAGAATAAGTATCCTGCATTTTAAAAAGAAAAGAAGGTGATAAACTTTGTCCGCTTGCCCAGTTATACCTGTCAAAAATTGTAAATTTCGTTCCTCCGTATATAGAAAACTTGAAAGGATCCTCAATCACATCACCCGTTAAAGAACGATTTGGCTTTAATATTCTATCCCAGGTAAATCCAACCCAATAATTTTTATTATAAGTTAACACCGAAAATGATGCGTCAATATCTGCTTTCTTCTCAAGAATCTGCTGCTCGCCGGTACCTGTGGTTATATCACTTCGGATTTCATCTTCAAAAAGTAAGCTTCCAAAATCAACATTTCGTTGTGTATAAAAAAAACTCAATCCTGGGCTTACTCTCCAGCCACTTCTAAAACTGAATTTATACGAATAAACTAAACCAATATTTGTTGTAGACAGGCTACTGGCCCCGGCTTGTTCTCTGTACATTAAAAGCCCGACTCCACTATTCAAATGTGGAAAATAATGGTCATAACCAAGCGAATAAGTTTGAAACGATTTAGTTAAAGAGGGCCATTGATTACGATAATTTATTGAAATACGGTCACCATCAGTTGACCCTGCAAACGAAGGGGCTAAATAAAGCGGGCTTGCATAAAATTGTGAAAACTGAGAATCCTGCGATAAACCAGTTTTAAAAATTATTAAACCTATTAAAATGAATAGTATATATAATCGTTTCACAATTTTTATTTTCCTTTATTATAGCAATTTCATTACACATACAACGCACTATTACGTTCTTAATTGTAAATTTATAAATATTTTCAAATCTTACAATAAATTACTTATTAACATTGTTTAACAAATCTTTATTTTATTTATTATCATTTTGAGATACCTGACATGTTAAGTGATTCTTATTTTATTAATGTTATATCACCTGCCAGTTCAAACGCTCTGCCATTTGTAAATTTACCCTCTGCTTTCCACACATATACTTCAGGTTTTGCATATTCACCTTGTATCTTGCCATCCCAACCTGCACTTAAATCTTTTGTGGTAAAAATTAATTCACCCCATCTGGTATATACCAGCAATTCATATTTTATAACTCCTTCGGATACCGGCCTGAAAACATCATTCAATCCATCACCATTTGGAGTAAAGGCATTTGGAAATGAAATTTGACCTGCTCCGATTACCTCAACCGCTCCTGGTTTGAATAATGAATCTACGCAATTATTAAAAGATGTTACGGTTAAACCAATATCATATATACCTAACTCAGTATATTGATGTGTTACATCTCTTGATATGCCAGTACTTCCATCCCCAAAGTCCCAAACATATGAACAGCCCGAAGTGTCGCTACACTCAGATAAATTAAAAAATTCTACTCTTGCTTCAAGATCAATATTTAACATGACAAGAGCCGGAGACACCTCAAAGTTAGCTGTTGGGTTTGAGTATACCTGAATGGTTTTATATTCATAATCTTCTCCCATTCCCTCAGTACTTGAAGCAGTCATTTTTACATAATAAATACCTGCTTCTTCATAAATATGATTAATATATTGTCCCGTACCGGTTTTTCCATCTCCAAACTCCCATGAATAGCTATAATCTTCAGAGTAAGCAGAACCAGCAGCTGTAAACTGCACTTCTAAACCATCTGCTAAACAGCCTTCATTAATATTGCTTGTAAAGTCTGCATTTACTTCAGGAGGTATAATAGTTATCGTGTCAGCATAATAATCATTACAATCAATATTAGTTTGACTAATTGCAGTTAATTCAATTATTTTCTCTCCCCAATGTTCATATTCAAAAGAACCTGGTTCTTCCGCATCGGATTCAGTATTATCAATATCTCCAAACTTCCACAGATAATCAAACGGACCACTATTCGTCTTATTATCAACACCTACTATATTGTCAGGGAATGTTAATAATACCGGATCGACATAAAACTCTGCATTCGGTTGCACATAAACCGTAACTTGCTTTGTTATTGTATCCCAGCAATTATATTCCGATGATGCTCTAAAAAACACATCATATGTTCTATCAGTAATTCCTATATTCGCAAAATCATGTGCCGGATTTTCCATGTTGGTAGTTGAACCATCTCCAAAACTCCAGAAAAACTGTGTTGCGGGTGATGTGGATTCATTCGTAAAATTCACATCTTCTAACGGACTACAACCTTCATTATTATCAATAGTAAAATCAGCATCTACTAAAGGGAATACATTCAAATCTAATGAGACACTATCTTTACAATTATTAAAAGTTCCCACCCAAAGTTCTAAATTGTAGGTTTGAATAACATCAACGTCTGTGTTTGGCCATGAATACGTTAAATTTGCATCTGTTGTATTATTTGGGTTACCGTCATCAAAACGCCATTCAAACATATCTTCTCCTTCTGATTGTTTTATCAGGGTAGATAATAAAGGTGGACAAGAAGAAGTATTATCAATAAAGAACTTCGATAATGGCTGGTGATAAACATCTACTTCCATGCTTGTATCATCAGCACAATAATTTGGTGATTGTACTGTCAGATCAACTGTATATGTTAAATCTGCTGTTCGGCTTGAATTATAAAATGTATGTGTGGGGTCGGATAAACCCGAAGAAGCTCCATCACCAAAACCCCATATATACTTAGTTGAGGCCGGCACCGAAGATAAATCTGTAAATTCAATGTCAAGAGGACTACAACCATTATCAATATCCATACTATATGATGCTTCAATATATTCATATACAGTAACGATATCTGTATGTTCAGATGTACATCCATGTGGATTTGTTGCAATTAACTTAACTTCATAATCGCGTGTGAAAGTTACAGTATTTTCATAAGTATGGTCAAAATCTGATAAATCTACAGGTGAACCACCAACCGGAACATTGTCAATTAACCATTGGTATGTATTTGCTGCATTCCCTACTGAAGTATTATCAATTGATGTATAAAAAGGAGGGCATCCTTCACTCGTTTCAATAGAAAAACCAGAAATTACCTTCGAATAAACTGTAATTACAGTTTCTGCAAAATCTGTACAACCATTTACAGATTCAGCATCCATTCTCACATTGAATGTTTTATCGCTGGTAGTTGTATTAATAAATTCATTTGTTGGAGAAGTTATTGTTGTTGATGATCCATCACCAAATGACCAATTATAAGTATCCCCGTTAAATGTTGTATTTGTAAAATCAACTGTTAAAGGATTACATCCTTCCTCGCTAACAGGATTGACAGTAAACTGAGCGTCAATTGTTGTATGTACTGTAACTGCTCTTTGCAATGTATCAAAACAACCATTTCCATTATCTGCAATTACGGTTAGGTTATTAATATCTGTAATCCCGGATGAATTGGTATAAGTATGAGTAAATGAATCTGGTGAAGTATTTGTTGTGAAGTCCGCAGCAGCAGTTAGATCATCATCAGTCCAAAACCATCTATAATTACCACCGGACGAATTATTAGAAATAGTTACAATAACCGGAGAACAACCTTCGGAAATATCAATGTCAAAATCAGCTATTACGAGAGGATAAACATTCACAGGTGAGGTTGTAACATCAGTACATCCTTCATCCGAAGTAACCTCTAATTCAACATCATACGTTTTTGTAACAACAGCATCATTTGTAAAAGTATATGTAGGTTCAAAGTCAGATGAAGTTGTACCTCCATCATCAAAATCCCACTTATTTATTGCTGCATTTAGTGATACATTATCGAAAGTTAAAACATACGGATTACAATCTGTTGAATTTTTTGGATCAAAATCGGCCAGTGCTTCATCGTAAACTGTTATTGTTTGTGTAATAAAATCAGTGCAAATTCCACTTGGATCAGATACATCTAATCTAAGTGTATAAATATCATTTGCCCCTGGAGGATTAGCAGGATACGTATGTGCAGGAGGATCAGATACTGTCGGATTATACCCATCACCATATGTCCACGCATAATTACCAACAGGAATACCTATATATTCTGTTGCAACTGCGTCCAGGGTTAAAGGTGAACAGTCTGCCACCTTGTCAACTGTGAATTTTGCATTAACGTAAGGTCTAACAGTTATATTCGTTGTTTCAGCATCAGTACAACCGTCAGGTGTTTGAACTGCAATATTAACAGGATATACTACTGCATTTGCGTTTGTTAAATTCCTGTAAATATGTGTTGGGTCATCTATACCTGATGAAGTTCCATCACCAAAATCCCATTGATAAGTTGTTCCTGCTATAATCGGATTAATGGTTGAATTGAAGTCAATCTCAAAGGAATCACAACCGGTTTGATTTAATGGAATAAATGTTAAATCTACAGATGAATAAACAGTTATAGGTGTAATTTTAGATGTGCTACAACCAGCTGTTCCGGTAACAGTGAGTTGCATATTGCGAACCTGAGTTGCTCCTGAAGTATTCGTATATGTTTTTACAGGAGGATCTTGCAAAGCACTATTAGTTGCATCATCAAAATCCCAAGCCCATGTTGTTATTTGATTACCTTCAGAAATATTTGAAATTGTAACATCAAGAGGAGAACATCCTTCATCAGCATCAACTGTAAAATCAGCATAAGCCCTATAGATTATAATTTGATCTGTAGTATCATCAAAACAACCATATTGAGATTCTGCATGTAAAGTAAAATTGTATACTTTATCGGCTGATGAAGTATTATCATATAAATGTGGAGGTGGGTTTTCTACATTAGAGTTCGAACCATCACCAAAGGACCAAAGAAATTCTGAAGCAGCATGCAAACTAGTAGTAGTTGCATTTGTAAAATTAAACAATTGAGAATTACATCCGGAATAGGAAGGAACATCTATATTATAATCTGCAGTAAATTCTGGAAATACAATAACCGTATCATACCAGATTTTCTCACAGCCTTCGTCATTAAACACATGCAACTCAATAGCATTGGTATCAACACTCGTACCTGTATTACTATATGTATGAACAACCGAGCCTAAAGTAGGAGCCTTAAGAGTATCTCCATCACCATACACAAGTACAACTGAATCTTCAAATACATTATTTGTTGTAACGGTAACATCAAGGGGCGAACATCCCTCGTATACATCAATTGTAAATCCTGCCTCAAGGTAAGGATGTAAAGTAATATCCATATTTAAAGTATCTCTACAGAAGTGTATTGATCTTACAATTAATTCTGTGTTATACACAGTATCAGAATTCAGAATATTGATAAATTCGTGAATAGGGTTTTGAACCGTACTAGACACTCCATCACCAAATTTCCAATAATAAAAATCTTCATTATTTGAATTATCAACGTATCCTACTAACAACGGGCTACAACCAATAGTATCATTCAAATCTGTTAATGTAAAATCAGCAGTTACTTCCGGGTAAACAATTATGGAACCATAAGCCGTATCTACACAATCGTTGGTATTCTTTACTAGTAGTCGAATTTCATAGTTTTCTATTGAATCAGGATCTGCCTCGTTAGTAGTATTAATAAAAAAATGTGTAAATGTAGTATCTGTGTCATAATTTGTGTTATCAGTAAATAAAACAGTATCTCTATCAAGTATACCTCCTATTCCTGAATAATTGAAATCCCAATATCTTTCATAAATTTGCGTTGAGGTTTCGTTCATTTCAATTTCTAAAGGAGAACATCCGTTTCCTTTATCAACAGAAAACTGGGCATCAAGATTAGGGAATTTTTTTACTGTAACATTCGCAGTGTCTGTTAATCCGCAGGCACCACTAACTTCAACTTCAAATAATGTAGTTGAACCTGCTGGTGGATCAGCAATTGGTTCCGCAATAGACGGATCATTTAAATACTCTGCCGGCCACCAGTTAAAATTAGTTCCTCCGGCTGCATATAATTGTATTTGTTCATAACTACAAGCTCTAATAGAACTTGATTGACTACCTGTAGCTTCAGCTGAAACTGCTAATTCATTAAAATCTGAAAAATAACCAAAACGGCAACCAGAATTTGTACCTCCATTTATTATACCTAAATGAAAAACATCCTTGTTATTTGTAATAAGTGTTTGAGCATTTAAAGGAATAGTTGCTGTATTAAGATTAAGAGATCTATATACTAACCAATCTGCAGTTCCGGTTACAGGTAGAAAATCAGTATCGTCAAAAAGAGTACCTGCTGACCCATCCTGTAAAACCCCATCTATATAAAATCCATCTTCAGCTCCGTTCCAAACCATTATATTTAAATAAAATCCTTCATCGGTAGATCTCGTAAAACCAACTTGTGTGGAACCAGTACATTTGTCAGTTGGTGGAAGTACTGCACCACCCATCTCACAACCAAATCCGGAAACATGTAAAACAGATAGTTTCTTATTTGAAATCATATGTAAAAAGTCTGGAGAAGCTACAACAAATGTATACATGAACTGTTCTCCTGCATCTATTATTGCATCAGGGGGGTTTAATGTATCATTACCTTCAACCCAAATTCGTGTATTATTCTCTGTTGCAACCATAAATATATTTTCCAAATCAGTATTTAACTGACCTCTCATTGCAATATATTCCTTTCCTAAAACACCGAGGTGAACCATCTGGTCTCCAATAAGATCATAACAGCCCCAATCAACACTTGCTAAATCTTCTCTAACCGAGTCATCACTAATTGTAACAGCAATCTTTTTGTCATCATGTACATGTAAATATGTTCCACCAATATGTTGATTTTTCTCCCGACCAAACCAGTTCCACGCTGCATCCCATGCAGGTGGCAATGAATATGTTTGTCCTTTATTTAAAACAACATCAAAAGGAACTCCGGCAGGATGTACCATGTTTGCACCCATATCTCTAAGTACTGCTTGTGATGGTAAAACTGTTATTATTGTATTATCTTCTATTGCTACAATATTTATTGCAGAATAAGCTTTGTCTGTAGCCCAACTATCTCTCTGATTTCTACCAATATCCTGAAAAGGTACATAAAAGTCAGATCCTAATCCATTTTGTCCCTTTAAAGCAAAAATATCACAATTATTTCTGGTCCTCACCTCATAATATACAGTAATTAAATTGTCAGAAAATATGTGTATGCCCTTATCCATTATTCCATTAGCATTATCATATGTATTTTCCACCTCCGCTTGCATTCCCAGATCAGTTAAATTAACCGTTTGAGTTGAATTTGCAGCAATACTTAAGTTAATTGTAGGAAAATTTACTGAGTTTGCAGGTTGTTCTATAGTAACATTTGCTGGTAAAGTATTAGTTACCACCCTAAGTAAAATTGGTTCTCCACCGGCATATGTAGTTCCCCATTCCGGATAAAATCGTCCATTATCATGTCGCCAGGTTACTTCAGGAGCAGCAAACCAAAATTCTCTATCTGTTTGTGCAAACAAATTAATTGTGAAAAATAATAACGATATGAATATTAATAATTTTTTCATCTTTTTTGAGTTTGAAAAGTAAATATATCATTTTTTATAAACAATTTTCTTAAATTTACGTAAGAAAAACTAGCGTTTATGGAAAAGTATACGAAAAACGCAACCTAAGGTTTTAGCGATTTGTTAATTAATAAAAAACGTCATGAAATTACTATCAACAACTCTGCTTGCAGTACTTCTTAATATCGCAGTTTATTCACAAACAGTAGTTTTTAGTGAAGACTTTGAAAGCATTGTTCCACCTGCTCTTCCATCCGGATGGACACAGGAAAAAGTCGTTGGTTCAAGTCAAATTGATTGGGAATCAATGAGTGGAGGTCATCAGGGAAATCCTGCTTCAGGTTATAATGGAAGTACTTATAATGCTATATTCCAGTATCAAAGTTATAATAATGAAGCAACCAGACTTATAACTCCCTCCATAGATATAGCGGATATAATTAAACCTGAATTAAGATTTGGACATGCCCAGGATATTTGGTGGGACGAACAAGATTGGTGGGATAGATTAAAAGTATATTATAAAAGAGGTGAAGACAGCTCATGGGTTTTGCTTGAGGAATATCTTTTACCTGTAACAGATTGGACTGCCCGCAATATATTATTACCTGACAGCAGTATTTCATCAACTTACTATATTGGTTTTGAGGGAATAACCGGATATGGCCACGGTGTTTGTATCGACGAGATACAAATTGTTGAAACCGGAATCATAGCAAAATATTTAAGTTCTATTACTATAAAGCAAACTAATTCATCATTTATACCTACAGGAACCACTAACAACCCGATAATGAGAATTGATCTGGTTGTTGAAGGAAATGATGGAACATTAATTTTAGATTCCTTAGCTGTAAAAACATTAAATACATCCGATGATGATCTTGAAATTAATGGTTTAAAAATATATGCAACAGATGATACAATTTTTTCAACAACGAATTTGCTGGCTTCTGGTAATTTCAATTCAGGAATAGGAGTTTTTGATAACCTAAATTATGATATTCCCAGAAAATTAAGTTCAATTTGGATAACATATGATATTAAAGAAGACTTAAGTCATGAAATGCACGGACATATTGCTGATGTTTATATTGAAGAATCAGGAATTAAAATAAATAACTATTTATATCCATTTGCAGATAAATCGCCGGAAGCTTCAAGAACAATTTATGAATCTGTTTTTATTGATAATTTTGAAACAGATAAGGGATGGAGACTTACCGGTGAATTTGAACGAGCAATTCCACTTGGACTATTTGGAGCAAACGGAAATGCAGATCCTGAAGAAGCATATAGCGGTAGTTATGTTTTGGGCACAGATTTAACAGATGATGGTTTATATGCAAATGGAATTGCCGACACTGCCTATGTAGCAGAACTCCCTACTTTAAATTTTAAGTATTATAAAGATATTTACCTTACATATTATAGGTGGCTCAATGTCGATTTTCAAGACTACGCAAAAATTCTTGGATCCTCAAACGGGACAGACTGGACAGCTATCTGGAGTGGTAGCGGTTTTTATACAGAAAATTCATGGTATTATAAATCCTTAGACATTAGTTCTGTTTTTGAACGACAAGAAATTGCAAAATTAAAATATACTTTAGGGGAAACAGGAGCCGTTAATGCATATACAGGGTGGAATATTGAAGACGTAATAATAATTGGCAACTATATATCTAAAGATGTTGGAATTACAGAATGGATTGCTCCTCTGGATGGTTGCGGACATACCAGCGAAGAATATGTTGAAGTAAAAATACAAAACTATGCAGGAGAATTATTAAACGATCCATTACCAGTAAGTTACTCGTTTGATGATGGTGAAACTATTTCATATGACACTATTATAAATCCCAATATTGCAATTGATGACTTTATAGTTTATCAGATTGACAAACCAATTGATTTGACAGTACCAGGTTGGTATAACAATGTTTATGCAACAACTCATTTGGCTGGTGATGAGGACAATACAAACAACAGAATTGATACTACTATATTTATTACACCAACTTATAGTTTGCCTTATTACGAAGATTTTGAAACTAATTATGGATATTATTTATCAGGAGGTACAAATTCTTCATGGGAATATGGGGAGCCGAATTATATTATAATTGATGCTGCAGCTTCAGGTACAAAGGCATGGGTTACAAATCCTGACGGATTATACTCAAATAATGATTCCTCATATTTATTAAGCCCGTGTTTTAATTTTAGTGGATCGGATTCTATTGTATTCGAATTTAAATGTAAAGGAATTTCGGAAGATAAAACTGATGGATTATCACTATTGTATTCATTAAACGAAGGAACTTCATGGAACATAGTTCCTGATGACGGAGATTTTTACTGGAACTGGTACACCGAAGCAAATATTAGTGATCTGGAGTTACCTGGAATCGACACTACTAATGGAGAATGGCTTTCTTTCAGACAACTTCTTCCGTTAGATGTAATGAATCAAAGTAGTGTTAAGTTTAAATTTGTTTTTGAAAGTAACGAAACAAATAATTATGAAGGATTTGGGATTGATGATATCCGAATTTATAACGCACCTGTTGATGTTGGAATCAGTTCAATATCAGAACCGGTTACAGACTGTGAAATTGGTGCAGATACTGAAGTTAAAGTTTATGTTGAAAATTACGGAATAAATACTATTAAATCAGGCACAAAAATTCCACTAACGTTAGAATTTAATTCCGATATTATTAATGATACTTTAACTCTGGCCAGCGATTTATTATACGGCAACAATGTACTTTTTACTTTCGGAACAACTGTTGATATGTCGTATGCAGGTGATTTTGGTTTTACGGTTTATACAAAACTGGAGAATAATACTTATTTCTATAATGAAACGGTAAGTAACGACACTCTTTCAACAACTATTTCAGTTACCGGAATGCCAAATTACAACCCGTTTGAAGATATTGTTGGAGGAAATCCTATAACAGATATAACATTAGATGCAGAAGCAGGATATGATACCTATGCGTGGTTATTACCACCTCCGGATAACTCTGCAGCAACACAAACATGGGATGTAACACAGACAGGAATGCATTATGTAACTGTTACAAACCTTGCTGGTTGTTCAGCTCAGGATTCAATTGAAATTGTTTCTTCTTTAATTGATCTTACAATGGATGTCCTTTATACCGAAACAGCTGATTCCTGTGAACGAAACCTGCTTACTGAATTATCAGTGCGTTTTATAAATAATGGCATAAGTGTTATAAGTGATACTGATACGGTTTTACTGGGTTATCAGATTAATAATAATCCGGTTGTTGAGGATACTTTATTCGTTTCTTCTGAAATCGGTATAGGAGGTAATGCCGATTTTACATATAACGAAAAGTGTGATCTAAAAACACCAGGAGCTTATACGGTCAAGGTATTCACTAATGTATTAAAAGACCTGAATCATGCCGATGATACTGTAACCAGTATAATTAATACAAACGGTTATGTTGATGTCAATCTAAATTATGATACTGCGTACACATCACAAGCAGATACATTGGATTTAGTTGCTACAGCTGGCTATTTGAATTATATATGGAACACAGCAGAAACAAATGATTCTATTAAACCACCAAACAATTTAAGTAACTGGTTTTATGTAACGGTTACAGATAATTTTGCATGCGGAAGCGATTCTGATTCCGTTTTTGTTCAAACATATGATTTTGGAATTAACAGTGTAATAAATCCTGTAAGTGACTGCGGACATACGACCACTGAACCAATACAGGTATCAATTCATAATTACAGTGGCAATACATATTTAACAGGTACTAAAATTCCGTTCAGATTTGATTTTAATGGCGCTGGATGGGTAAATGACACAGTTACTCTCGCGAGTGATTTGGGATCGGGTATTGACAGAACACTGACCTTAACAAATACTGTAGATCCGAATATTGACGGAAGTTATTCATTTGTAATAGAGCTTAACTCAGAACAAGATGCCAATTCATTAAACGATAGTTTCGACGGAGCCCTGGAAACTTATGGATATCCGACTGTTTCACTTCCTTATGATACTATTTTTACAACAAGTGCAGATACTGTAGAATTAATTGTACAAAGCGGCTTTAAAACATATAACTGGAGTGATGGTTCTTCAGGAAGTAACAGCCTTTCAGTAAGTGATAATTTTTCTAAAAAATATAAGGTAACAGTTACTGACATGCATGATTGTATTACCAGTGTTGATTCAACTCATATTATTACCTATAATGTAGGAATAAATGCTATGGTTAGTCCCACTAATGCTTGTGAAAATTCAGCTAATGAGAACGTAACTATTACTATTAAAAATTATAGTCTGGACATTTTATATACGGACACTGTTATTCCTGTCGGCTATATTTTAGAAGGCGAAGTTCCCGTGGTTGAAAACTTTACTTTAGAAGCAGATCTGGGGCCTTCTCAAACTGTTAATTATACTTTTGCAGACCAGGTTGATGTTTCATTAATAAAGACACACAAGTTTAAGTTATTCACAGCTTATAACCTGGATGTGAATACAACAAATGACACATTAATTGATGCAATAAAAACATTCGGCTTCCCTGATGTTGAAATAGGTGACGATATACTAACCACACAACCCGATACTGTTTCAATTGTAGCACCTGGCGGTTTCAATGCTTATAACTGGAGTGACGGGACAGTAGGCCAAACATTAAATGTAACATATCTGGCTTCAAAGGAATACACTTTAACAGTTGCAGACGTAAACGGATGTACCACAACCGATTACCTTAATATTTACACTTATAATGTTACTGCCGACTCAATTAATTCTCCTGTTGTAAAATGTGATTTAACCACAACTGAAACTGTTATTATTGGAGTAATAAATAATGGAGCAGATACATTGCAAATTGGAGAACAACTGGAAGTAGGATATTTATTAAATTCTGATCCTTATGTAAGTGAATTGTTTAATTTAACTGAGATTCTTTATCCTGATAGTACAAGCTTATTCACATTATCAGGAAATGATGCTGATTTAACAGAAAACAAGCCACACGAATTTAATGTATTTGCCAAACTGACCAGTCTTGACGTTGATCTAATTGATACAACTACAATAATAATTGACCACCCAAAACCAGATCTCGATCTGGGAGAAACTGTAAATACAGCTAATACAGAGTATGTACTTGATGCTGGCAGTGGTTATGTCATTTATGAATGGTTTGATGAAAGTGACCTTCAGACTTATACTGTAGATATCAATACCCAAACACTGAATAATTATTATGCCGTTACTGTAACCAATGATTTAGGCTGTGTGGCTTCAGATTCAGTTATGGTTATATTTGATATAACTCCTGATTTGGGAGTAACAGTTTTAAAATCACCTGTATCGGAATGCTGGCAATCGGGAAAAACATATCAGGTTGAAATTACTATTGAAAATTTAGGAGAAGTTAACATTACGTCCGGATCTTATTTAGATGTTGGATATCGTATTGGGAACGGACCTATTGTACTTGAAAATACCAACTTAAGCTCGACTCTGAATGCAAGTACTACAATCGATTATACTTTTGCCGATGATATTACATTTGATGCTGCAGGAGATTATGAATTTAAACCTTTTGTTAAATTAGGCGGTGATGAAAATGCAGTTAATGATACTTTATCTGATAATCCTATTGAAATTAGCCAACCTGTTGTTGATATGGGAAGTGATACGGTACGCTTTTCAGACAGTTATGAAATAATTATATTCGATACTTATAGTTCTTATTTATGGTCCACAGGAGACACAACTCCAACAATTACAGTAACAGAAACAGATACTTATACAGTTACGGTAACTGATGCGTTAGGATGTCAGGGCATGGGAGAGATATATTGTGAAAAAATAACCGGAATTGATAATTTAATTAAGGGAGAAGGATATAAAATTACTTATTATCCAAATCCTGTTTCCGAAAGTCTGAGTATAATTCTTGAAAATGAAAAATCAACTGATGTTGTAATAGAAATAATAAATATTAACGGACAAATTCTGTATAACAACAAATTATCAAATGTTCAGAATACAACGAAGCATATAGATGTTAATCCATACGCTAATGGTATTTATTACATAAGATTCAGAATTGATGATAAATATTATTTGAGGAAACTGATTATACAATGATAAATGAAAGTACAAATAAGAAAGCCGGACTATTTCCGGCTTTCTTATTATGAAATAATAATTTCCTGCAGAGTTCTTTTTGGAACATGATGAACCTGATTTTCATCACGGTAATATTTTATGTTATCATCAACAACATCTTCCGTTACAACTTCTTCTTTAGGTTTGCCTAAAGCCAAAACCAATAAAATCTCAAAATAATCCTCAACCTTTAATAGCTCCTTTAATTTCTCTCTTTTTATTGAAGCAAAAATACAACCTCCGAGGCCTTTTTCAACTGCACCCAGGAGCATACTTTGTGATGCTATTCCATGATCACAGAAATAGTTTTTTGTTAAGCGTGTATCTCCCAAAATAACAATATAGCCTGCGGGTTTCTCTCCTTCCTCCGGTCCGTCCCAATCCTTTAAATATCCGGCCCATGCAAGTGTTGAAAAAATCTTTTCGTTTGTTACATTATCTGCCGAAATAAAATACTTTAATGGCTGCAGATTTTTTCCTGAAGCAGAAAGTCTTGCCAGATCAACTAATTCCCTTAAATTATCAGGAGTAATTAAATGATCCTGATAAAACCTGCGATAACTTCTGTTTTTTAATACTAATTCTTTTATCATACTATTTATTTTTTCGAAAAGATACAAAAAAAGATGGTCTAAATCTGACCATCTTTTAAAATCTGCATTTGAATATTTTAATAATTTGTTTTCTCAATTTCGAAATATGCTTCCGGATGAGCACAAACAGGACAATTCTTTAAAGCTTTTGTGCCTTCGTGAACATGTCCGCACTTACGACAAACCCAACGCACTTTTTCTTCACGTGCAAAAACTTTTCCGCTTTCGATATTCTCCAGAAGTTTTAAATATCTTTTCTCATGCTCTGCTTCTACTTTAGCAATTAATTTGTAAGCAATAGCAATTTTTTTAAATCCTTCCTCTTCAGCTATTCTTGCAAATTCAGGATAAAGATCTGTCCATTCTTCATTTTCTCCCTCAGCTGCAGCTTTTAAATTTTCTGCTGTTGTACCGATAACTCCTGCAGGATATGAAGCTGTTATTTCAACCACTCCTCCTTCAAGGAATTTGAAAAAAGTTTTAGCATGTTGTTGTTCTTGTAATGCAGTTTCATTGAAGAATTCAGCAATTTGTTCGTAACCTTCTTTTTTTGCCACTTTAGCAAAAAACTCATACCTGTTTTTTGCCTGTGATTCGCCGGCAAATGATTTTAATAAGTTCTGTTCTGTACGTGTTCCTTTTAAAGAGCTCATAATTTATTGTTTTATGTAATTACTTTTAATATTTAATGACCCCGAATATATAAAATTCAACACAATAATTAGGTAATCAATTACCTGATTAGTCAATTTAAAATCATTTTAAATACTCTCTGTTAGTATCGACCCGAAACAATTTCCCAATCAATCAGGCTCCAGAAGTTCCCTACATAATCAGGACGTTTATTCTGATAATCAAGATAATAAGCGTGCTCCCAAACATCGCAGGTTAAAATTGGGATCAAACCTTCAGTTAATGGGTTTGTTGCATTTGAAGTCTGAATAATTTCCAGGCTTCCATTTGGTTTTTTAACCAACCATGCCCAACCTGATCCAAACAGAGTTTTTGCTGCTACAGAAAATTTCTCCTTGAACTCGTCAAATGATCCAAAGCTGGCATTAATTGCTACCAATAACTGACCACTCAATTTTTCAATTTTGTTTTTCCCAAACTGATCAAAATAAAATGTATGATTCCAAACCTGAGCTGCATTGTTAAAAATACCACCTTTAGCTTTGGTAATAATATCAACGATATTGGCATTTTCAAACTCCGTGCCTTTTATTAAATTATTTAGATTATTTACATAAGCCGCATGGTGCTTGTCGTGGTGAAATTCCAGTGTTTGTTTTGAAATAAACGGTTCTAAAGCATCATATGCATAGGGTAGGTTAGGTAATTCGAAAGCCATGAGATCTATTTTAGGTTGTTAATTTATTTTAAACAAATTTAAAGATAAATGACCAGAAAATGAATCCTGCCATAACAAAAAAACCGGAGATAAATCTCCGGTTGGTTCACCACCACCATTTGGCGTCATTATTTCACGGAATAACTTGTGATTATATAATCCGCCTCCATTATTCCTGACTGCAACAGGATATTTAGAAATATCCTTTACTATATCCTCTATGGATTTGTTATCTAATTCTGTACCTTTAATAGCATTATTCAAATTGTTAGTATACCCTGCATGATGCTTAGTGTGATGTATTTCCATTGTTTGTGCATCGATGTAAGGCTCTAATGCATTGTACTTATATGTTAATTCCGGTAATTTAAAAGCCATAATTTTATTCTTTGTTATTAGTTAAATATTATTTATTTAGATCGATTCTAATTAATTTTACTTTATAACAAAGAAGACTTCCAATTGTTTAATATTTTTTTAAAAATTACTTTCGTACCACAAAAACAAGGGATTTGAACCGACGAATTTTAAATATTGCCGTTCCGAATATCATTAGTAATATTACAATACCTCTACTCGGAATTGTAGATCTGGCTTTAGTTGGTCATCTTGATTCCAAAGTTTACATTGGAGCCATTGCCCTTGGAAGCATGATATTCAATTTTATTTACTGGGGATTTAGTTTCCTGCGAATAGGAACCAGTGGTTTTGCAGCACAATCCTATGGCAAAAAAGATTTTCGTGAAAGTTTTTTTATTTTGTACAGAGCTCTTTTTGTAGGATTTATAGGTGCAGTATTTTTACTTATCATTCAAAAACCAATCGATTTATTAAGCTTTTTTTTCATTGGCGGTAGTAACGAAGTAGAATTTTTTGCCCGGCAATATTTTTATATCCGGATTTGGGCTGCTCCTGCAACCATTGCTCTTTATTCTATATCAGGCTGGTACATTGGAATGCAAAATGCCAAAATCCCGATGATTATTGCTATTACTGTTAATCTGTTGAATGTAGGCTTCAATGTTTTATTCATCAAGGTATTTGGAATGAAATCCGATGGAGTTGCACTTGGAACTGTACTGGCTCAATACTTAGGATTAATTCTTGGAGTCATTTTCTTACGGAAGAATTCGAAAAGATTAAAACAGTATCTGATCTTCAAAGAGATTCTTCAACTGAATGCACTTAAAAAATTCTTAAATGTAAATAAGGACATATTTATAAGAACCATTAGTTTAGTTTTTGCACTATCATTCTTTACTGCAAAATCAGCTAAATACGGAGATACTTTACTGGCAGTAAACACTTTGTTACTTCAGTTTTTTATGATTTATGCACACGTAGTTGATGGATTTGCCTATGCAGGAGAAGCTTTGGCAGGCAAATATTTCGGAGCACGTGATAAAACAAGCCTGATTAAAGTAAGCAAACTATTATTTTATTGGGGATTATTAATGGCAGCTATCTTCACCATTGTTTATTATTTTGGAGATAATTTACTGCTAAAAATTTTAACCAATAATTCAGAAGTAATTCAAAATATTCAAACTTACTTATTCTGGATTTACCTGATTCCTGTTATAACATTCGGAGCTTTTATCTGGGATGGAATTTTTATTGGGGTAACAGCATCGGCAAGTATGCGAAATGCCATGCTAATTTCGACTTATTTAATTTTTATTCCTTCATATTTTATTTTGCATCACTATTTTAATAATCATGGATTATGGGCTGCATTTATGATATTTATGATTGCACGACTTGTCACCTTAACTATATTCGCACCTAAACATATTTATCGAAGATTATAATTACAATTAAGAATAATGATATGGATGTGTTCTACGGAATAATCTTTATTGCAGTAGATTTAAAGGAAACCCAAACTTCAGAATTTTCACTGAATTTAAATTTTTGTAATGATTCTTCAGATATTACAACTGTTAAATCAATTCCAATATCAACAATTATTTCATGATTGGTTAAGTACGGGATAATTTGTTTTATCTTTCCTTTGAAATTATTAGTTGCACTTGATTCCATTTTTTCATTGGATAAGATAATTTCCTCACCACGAATAATTATTTTCCCGTTTTTTATCTGATCTTTATTTGAAACGTTTATTTCCAGTGTACCATTAATTTTTGCATTATTAATTGGGGAAAAATCTGCAAGAAAAAAATTCTTTATTCCGGTAAAATTGGCAACAAACTCATTGGCAGGTTTTTGGAATACTTCTTTTGTTGATCCTCTCTGAACTATTTCACCTTCGTGTATAACAGCAACTTTATCCGATAAAGCAATTGCTTCTTCATAATCGTGCGTTACATGTAAAATAGTTACTCCACTTTGATTTATTTGTCGTAATAAATTTCTTAAACCGCCTTTCAATTGTATATCAAGGGAAGCTAATGGTTCATCTAAAAGCAGGCATTCAGGTTTTGAAACCAACATACGGGCCAATGCTACACGCTGTAATTCCCCACCCGATAAATTTTGAGTATTTCGATCTAACAAGTGAGTAATATTGGTTAATCCGGCATATTGATTTATTAATACTTCTTTTTTACTATTTGTAATCTTCTTGCCTTTTAAAGAGTATGCGATATTTTGTTTTACATTTAAATGCGGGAAAACTGAATAGTCCTGAAAAACAATTCCTACTTTTCTGTTTTGTATTTTTTCATTAGTTATTTCTGTATTATTCATAAAAACATTACCTGAATCGGGTTTAATAAGTCCGGCAATAATTTCCAGCAAAACAGTTTTTCCTACACCCGATTTACCTAAAAGAACATAATAATCTCCTTTATTCAACTCAAGATTTATTTTTCTCAGTTGAAAATCCCCGAGCTTAATTGATATATCTTTTAGCTTAAGCATTATTTGTGTGTTTTTCTTTCGATAAGGTTCTTAAAAAAATAAAGAATACCAGACATACAATAATAAATACAACTGAGACAGGCCTTGCATATTTTAACCCGAATGCACCAAATCTCTCAAAAATAAGTACAGGTGTTATCATTGGGTGATATGCAACAATAACAACAGCTCCAAATTCGCTTAATCCACGGGCAAACATCATTATTAATCCCGACAATATATTTTTCCATGCCAGGGGAAAGGATATAGTAAAAAATACTCTTACGGGCGATGCCCCAAGGTTTAATGCTGTTTTTTCAAGTTTTATTGGAACACTCTCAAATCCATCGCGGGCAGCATTTATTAAAAACGGGATACTCACAAATGCCATTGCTAACGCTATTCCAACAGGATGACCAACAAAATTAAGCCCAAGCGAAGATGCTACTTTTCCTAAAACAGAATCTCTTGAAATAAATCCAAGAATAGCAATTCCGGCAGCTGAGTGTGGTATTACAATGGGTAAATCAATAATACCATTTACAAGTTTTTTAAATTTGAATTTTGTTCTTGCCAAAAAATAGGCCAGCGGAATAGCACCAATAGCAAAAAACAAAGTGGCTAAAAAAGAAACTCTTAGCGTTAGCCAGATACTATTAACTACTTCAGGATCTTTAGATGTTTCGAATAATTGCAGCGGAGTTGTTGCCAAAAACATGCTAAGCAACGGACTAATAATAAAAAGTAAAATTAGTCCGCCAAATAGTACGAATAGTATCGGTGTATTTCGGTTATTTATCATTAATTTTTAAAGAATGTTGGTTTTACTGTTATCATTGCAAAAAAGTAGTGTTGTAATCCATCACCTTCAACTCCTTTAACATATTCCAGCGTTTTTCCTCCAAATAACATTCCGTATCCTAACTGTAAATTTATAATATCATTAACCTTCCAGGTTCCAACCAAGTCGATTTCGTTTGCTAAAAATTTATCTTGCTTTTCGCCTTCGTGAATATAATTATTAGCAAAAGCTAAATAATGATAATGTGTAGATAATTTCCAATTCTCAATTTTTGTGAAATCAACTTTTATATATCCATCAACTAAACCCGCATTATGAGTTGTATTTGGAGTGCTAAAATAATCCATCATTCCATTAAACCAATGTTTTGCTCCATATAAAATATCAAATGCATTATCTTTCTCATTGGTTATATCGGTTAAATTGTTACCCGACATATATTCGAACCCTCCGGTTAAACTCAGAACCGATCCAAATTTACGTGCATAACTTGCACTTGTATAATACGCACTTACATCCTGTCCTGTCTTATTCTTCCCCGTCTGATAAAATCCTCTTATCTGAATATCATTTGCTGTTTTCTTATATTTGATTATCGCACCTGTCGTAAATCTGTAATAATCGGTATTGCTTGTACCAACTTTTTGATAAGCATCGGTTATGGTTAAATTGGCAAGAGTCAGTTTTTTGATTTTTTTCTCTAACCAGATTACGTTTAAAAATTTGTAATTGCTGATCTGAGCAGAATAATCGGTTCCAAAATTAGAAACTTCTGCCTGATTAAAGGCTGTAATCATTTTAAAATTGAACAATTCATTCATGAAATCAAGAGTTACACCATCGTGCGAAGTACTAACCTGATTCCAGTTTGCTGCCGAAAAAAGTCGTTTGTTATCAATATCAATTGCCTGACGACCAGCAGTTATTGCCCAATAATCGTTTAAATTCAATTTAAAATAAGCTTCAAAAACACTTACTCCCGGATCATCAGCTTTTAATTTTGAGTCTCCCCAAACACGATAATCCTGAACCGACAATTTTGATGTAACATTATTATATGTGTGATTTAAATTTAGTCTGGTACGTTGAGTAACAAAATATGCAGGCTCAGAATCTTCTGCTTTTAAAGTACTGTAACCATCTCTCAGTTCAAATCGCGGGCGATATTCTGCATCAATTCTTAATTGCGCTTTTATGCTTGTTGTTATTATACTGATTAGTAAAAATAAATATATGTATTTCATTTTTTGAGATTCTTTTTTTTTGCTAAAAGCCAATTACTAAAGCTAACAGCTAATTTTTGGCATATTGTTTAAGTGTCTCAGGAATTGAAATATAAGTTTCGGAATACGAAGGAATCATAGATGGTTGGCCGTTTTCTTCCATAATTTTTGCGCCTCCTTGTTTTGATAAAATAAAATCGGTGAATTTTAAGGCCAGTTCTTTATTTGGCGCATTATCTAAAATTGTAATGCCATAAACCATTGGCTGACCGATTTTTGTTATTGTGGTTCCCGGAGTTTTACCTGTAATATCTACTTTCGCATTTTTATAGAATTCTCTTAATTCAGGATTTTTCAGGTTAACTGAATCAGGAAGAATAACATATTTTAATTCGTGTTGTTGTGCTACCGAACGATATAAGAATAAGTAATCAATTGTATTCGATTCTAACAGCGCCAATAAATCAACCTCTTTGGGACGAATATATTCCTGATTTTTTTGTATGATTTTGTTCGTTAAACCATCCTGATTATAAAACTGTTCCGATAACTGAGAAGTTAATATAGCACGGTATCCGCATGGATCGGAGTTTGGATCTGAGCGTCCGAATAATACATCATCGCGTAATAATATTTCATGCCAGTTTTCTGCATTTATTTCATCGGAGTATTTTGATGCATCATGATATACGATTGCCATTTCGTTACTGGCAAATTTTATGTTCCAGCTGGTGTAATCCGGAATTAACATTTCATCAATAATAGTATAATCTGCGGATGCCATAATATCACAATCTTTATTTAAATCCGTAATTTTTCTGGCACTTGCAACACTTCCTGCCGATTCCAGTAAAATTTTAACGCCGGGGTTTTCTTTTTCAAATTCTGCTTTCATTTGTTTGAAAGGAACAGAAAGGCTTCCTGCATGGAAAATAATAAGTTGATTGTTTTCAGAATTTTTATTGTTACAGCTAAAAAGGATTAAAGCTGTGAGAAAAATGGTTAATAATTTAATGCGTTTCATTTTTGTTCAATTGTTTAATTAAGGATATGCAAAAATAAACATATCGATCAAAATACAAAATGATTCTTACATTATTTTGGTTCTGATAAATAATTCAGGAAATAATAGTAAATGTTGTTTAAAGAGATTCCGCATCACATGCACGACATGCCTGCAGCAGTTAAACCGGCAGACAGGAGTGCGGAATGACAGAATGCAGAAAAAAACCTTACTAAACGAAATTGAAATAATAATACAAGTACTTTGATTGTCTTGTTATTCAGAAATATTAAGAATTACTCCCACTGTAGGAATTGTTTCGATTTTCAATTTTGGTTCTGGATCAAGGTGCTTTCTTAATTTAGAAATAAAAACATCGAAGCTGCGGCCAATAAAGTAATCGGTTTCGCCCCATACTTCCTGCATTATATCCTCGCGCGATACAATATTGTTCTTATGTTTTGCCAATATGGCCAAAATTTTACTCTCTTTTGAAGTTAATCTTTTTGATTCGCTTCCAAATTTTAACACCTGATTCTGAACATCGAAAGAAAATTGCCCCAACTTATAAATCAGTTTGCTTTCTACTGATCGTTCAGGATTAACACGATTTAAAATAGACTGTATTCGAAATAATAATTCATCCTCATCGAATGGTTTGGTAATATAATCGTCGATTCCAATACGGAAACCCTTAAGCTTGTCTTCTTTCATTGAGCGTGCAGTAAGAAAAACAACAGGAACCTTTTTATTTTTTTCGCGAATTTTTTCAGCTAATGTAAATCCATCCATATTGGGAAGCATTACATCTAAAATACAAAAATCGAAAACAGAAGTTTTGAAACCAGTAAGTCCTGAAATACCATCGCGATATAACTTTACATCAAAACCTTTGGATTCAAGGAACTCCAATAAAAGGAACCCAAGATTCGTGTCATCCTCAACAAGTAATATTTTAACCTTTTGATTATTCATATTTTAATCTTCGCTGCAATAAGGTAACTTAATACTAAATATGGTTCCTTTTCCTGGTTTACTGTGAATCTCTATAGCGCCACTAACAGATTCAATAATAGCTTTTACCATCGATAAGCCAATGCCAAATCCTTTTACATTATGAATGTCGCCTGTCGGAACGCGATAATATTTTTCAAAAATCTGCTTTATATGTTCATGTTTTATTCCAATTCCATTATCTTCTATTTCTATGATAATATTATCTCCTTTATCTAATGTACGGATTACAATTTTTGGTTCCCGGTCACAATACTTAATAGCATTATCAATGAGGTTAGATATTGCAAACTGAATCTGCTCTTTGTCGGCATGCACAGTACATCGATCCGATATTTTTTCATAAGTTATTTTACCATTTTGTTCCTGAAGCTGAACCTGATATGAATCAACGGTTCCTCTTATAATATCACAAATATCAATCGTTTCGCAATAATTGCTATTCCCGTTTTCAATTCGTGCTGCATCCAGTAATCCCTCAACACGGTTTTTTAATTTCTTATGTTCCGATTTAATAATACCAGAATACTGCATTAATTTTTCGTCATGCAATATATTTTCGCTTTTCGAAATCATACTATTGGCCAGGGCAATATTTGTTATTGGTGTTTTAAATTCGTGCGTTATATTATTTATAAAGTCGCGGGTACTGCTATACAGTCTTTTTTCCCGCTTGTAATATTTTATAATCATTAAAAATGAAATACTTATAAGTAAAATTAAGAGAATTGAACTAATAAACATAGCTCCTATTTGTGCTGCAATAAATTCACTTTTTTGAGGAAATTTTATTTTAAGCTCTACACCATTTTGTAAGAACACACTTTCCAGATTATCGGAAAAATAGGATTTATTACAAACATTAAAATCGGAATCTTTGCGTGTATCAACAATGTCGAATTCGTAACCGGTGTCGATGTTGTAATTATCCAGTGCAGCACTTACAATAGAATCTACTTTACTCCATTCAATTTGATTGTACATACTTTTATAACAAGAAGCTGCATCACCCTTACTCATACAACTAGCTACTTCGCTGCAGATAGACTCATCTTCGGCCAGATTTTCCACGATCATACTCATGGCCATTTTTACACTGTGGCTAAATTGCTTTTCCTGTATGTTAGCTGCTTTAACAATCCACGAAACCTGTATTGCTACAAGTGCAATCAAACTTAAAAATGTAACAATGATTAATATGATTTGTAATTTATTCTTCTTCACGCAACAAATTTAACCAGAAAATGGGTGACTTGCACGATTTTAACATCGCATTAACATGAATTAACCTCATTATAACCCGGAAATTAATTTTCACTACTTACATTTGCTAAAGATTAATTCTTATTAAACAAATAATTAAAATTGTTATGAAAAAATTTGTAGTAGTATTATCAGGAATAGCATTTATAACTCTTATGACGTTATCAGTTAATGCTCAGGATCCTAAAACGAAAGCAACCGAAACTAAGGCAAAAACAGAAAAATGCGATAAAGAAAAATCTAAGTGCTGCCCAAAAGCATGTGATAAAAAAGCAGAAACTAAGACTGAAGAAAAGAAGAAGGAAAAGAAGTAATTCTTTTCAGTTGTGAATAGGTTAATAAATCAGAACCGGCTTTAAATTAAAGCCGGTTTTTTAATGGGTAATACTTCAACTTATTTCAAAACGACATATCAAATAATAAAAAAGCCTGTCCAAAAGTCTTACGATTGTTCATATTTCGACAGGCTCAATATGACAACTGTCAAATAATCAATCTGTCACACTGAGCAATGTCATCCTGAGCCTGCCTGACGGCAGTCAGGCTTGTCGAAGGATGTCGAAGTGAAGGCAATAAAAAAAGCCTGTCAATATTGACAGGCTCTTTCAGTATCGTAAAGTTGAAGAATAAATATTAAATTACTCTAACATTTACTGCGTTCAATCCTTTTTTACCTTCTGTTAATTCAAATTCAACAGTGTCACCTTCGTTAATTTCATCAATTAAACCGGAAACGTGTACGAAATGTTCTTTGTTTGTGTCGTCTTCACTTATGAATCCAAAACCTTTAGACTCATTGAAAAATTTTACTGTACCTTTGTTCATTATTCAATTTTTAATAAATTATTTAATGCGCAAATTTAGTAATATATATTATTATCCGAAAATTTATTACTGTTTTTTTTTGATTTTTTTTGCATAAAGACCACATTTTTAACCTAAAACCGGCTTTTTGTTACCTTATTTGCAGCTGTCTGATAACTACAGACAGTTCATCTGGCATACAAATACCCATAACAAGACCTCACTTGATAACCAAACAATGTAGCTTTTTCATTAATATTGAAATTTCTGTGGAAAAAGTTTTATAAAAATGACATGATGAACACCTTAACAGCTTTTATCCCAAAAAATCGGTATCTTTGCATGTTTATACAATACAGAGCATAATTAATGAAATTTACTGAGTTTAATTTGAATGATAGCCTTCTGGAGGCAATATCATACCTGAATTTTGATGAGGCTACTCCTGTGCAGGAAATGGCCATCCCGGAAATAATGAAGCAAAACGACCTTATTGCCTGTGCACAAACAGGAACAGGCAAAACAGCGGCTTTTATTTTACCTATTTTAAATAAGTTGAGTGAAGAATCCAAAGGATCATCAATTAATACTTTAATCATTGTTCCTACACGTGAACTGGCATTGCAAATTGAACAACAGATTCAGGGTTTTTCTTATTTTGTACCGGTTAGCTCGTGTCCTGTTTATGGTGGCGGAGATGGTAACGATTTTGAATCTGAGCGAAAAGCCCTTTTGGGTAACGCCGAAATTATTGTTGCAACACCTGGCAAATTAATTTCTCATTTAAAAATGGGATATGTAAAATTCGATGAGATTAAGCATCTAATTCTTGATGAAGCTGATAAAATGCTCGATATGGGATTTTATGAAGATATACAGAAGATCATATCCTATATTCCTAAAAAAAGACAAACATTGATGTTTAGTGCAACAATGCCACCGAAAATACGCACTCTGGCCAGTCAGATACTTAAGAATCCAAAAGAAATAAGCATAGAACTCTCAAAACCTGCCGAAGGAGTTTTGCAGGCATCCTATTTGGTTTTCGAGAAACAAAAAACAGCCTTAATTAAATACCTCATAAAAAATAAATCTGAATACGACAGCATCCTTATTTTTACATCAACAAAAAGCAAAGTATTTGAAATAGTTCGCGGATTGAAAAATAAAGATTATTCTATTGAAGGAATATCTTCTGATCTGGAACAAAAGGAACGCGAAGAAGTTCTTTCACGCTTTCGCTCAAAAAGAACACGGGTGTTAGTTGCTACCGATGTTATTAGCAGAGGTATCGATATAAAAGATATTAACCTGATTATTAACTATGATGTACCGCATGATGCTGAAGATTATGTGCATCGTGTTGGAAGAACCGCGCGTGCAAATACAACAGGTGTTGCTCTTACCCTGATTAACGAGGACGATATGCTAAAATTTAAGCATATTGAAAGCTTAATTGACCGCGAAATTATTAAAATACCTGTTCCTCCTGAAATTGGAGAAAGTCCTGTTTGGAACCCGAAGCCGGTTCGCAAATACACAAAAAGGAATTACAAAGGAAAAGGTAAAGGAAAAAGAAAATAATACATACCGCTTATTTGTCCTTTTAATATTCACGATCTCATCTGCATCCATATTGTTATTTTTTTATTTTCGCTATATAAAAGAAATTAATCTTGTATATTGCCTTTTAAACTAAATTATACATTATGGACAGAATTTCTACAATTTTTTTAGCTTCTTCTCTCATTATTATTATGTTAGGAATGGGATTATCGTTGGTTGCTAACGATTTTAAGAGGATATTTGCTTATCCAAAAGCAATATTGGTTGGTTTAACAAACCAGTTAATCATTTTACCCATAATAGGATTTTCTATTGCATTATTATTTCCGCTAAAGCCCGAAATTGCTATAGGAATTATGATTTTAGCTGCTTGTCCGGGCGGGCCAACATCAAATTTAATAAGCCATTTGGCAAAGGGAGATGTTGCATTATCTGTTTCCCTTACTGCAATGAGCAGTTTTATTACAATTTTATCAATACCATTTATTGTGAATTTTGCTCTTGTTCATTTTTTAGAAGAAGGACAAATGATTAAGCTGAATATTGTTGAAACTATAATCCAGATTTTTGTAATTATAGTTATTCCCGTTAGTATTGGAATGATAATAAGACGATACAAAGAAGGTTTCGCATTAAAAATGGCTAAACCTGTACGAAAAGCGTCAGGGATTGTTATAGCATTAATTATAATAGGTATTGTTATTAAAGAAAAAGAAAATGTTATTCCATATTTCAGACAAGCCGGATTAGTTGCCCTGATTTTAAATGTTGTCACTATGGCAGTGGGCTATTATTCTGCGAAATTATTTAAAATTACAAATAAAAGAGCCATATCTATTTCCATTGAGTCGGGAATTCAAAACGGTACTCTGGCTATAACAATTGCAGTGGTTTTACTTGGCAATAGCGAATTTGCTATTACACCGGCTATATATAGTTTATTAATGTTCTTTACAGGTGGTATCGCTATATATTTAGGTCTTAAAAAAAATAAAGCAACAAAAGAGATTTAGTTTATTTCATTTATAAAAACAACGAATAAAAATCAGGATTATGGAAAATGTATTCTATCCGGAAATGATCAGGCATTTGCCCGACGCAGATATACCTTTTGCAGGAGTTAAGGGAAAACTATTTCAGGGAAATGACCATCAGATGGTATTTTTTGAGATCGAAGCCATTGGTGAAGTAGCAGAGCATTCGCACGGAGCACAATGGGGAGTTGTTTTTTCGGGTGAGATGGACTTTACTATAGGTGGCAAAACCACGACCTATAAAGCCGGTGACAGGTATTTTATTCCTGCAGGTGTACCGCATTCGGCTTGTTTTAAACAGAAAACATTTTTAATGGATTTCTTTGAAGATGCAGACAGGTACGGACCTAAAAAATAATTCTCCGGATAAAATTTATTGTTAAAAAATATACACAACGCCGTTCAGGGTTTTTTGCACGGACGTGAACGTCCGCGCCGGCAGGGAAGCTTCTTCTATTTTATTAGTTAGGTTTGTTATTGTTCCGTTACAGGAATTATACTAAGCAATTTAAGATTACTGAGATCAGTATAATCATATTGATAAAGACCTTCATTGCCTATCATTAACAGAATATCTCCTAAAGGAATAACATCTTTAGAATTGATACTCTCAAAATGAGCAATTTGATTATCGGAGATTGACAATGGATCTTGTGCATCAAATATTTTTAATCCTGATTCGCCATCGCAGATAAATAATGTTCCGTTATCAATACCTAATCCATGAGGATTATAAAAAGAATACGATTTTAAATGAATAGGATTGGTAACATCCGATACGTCCAATACATCAAGTTGATTTAAAATACCACCACAACGAGTTCCTGATCGAAGTGTAACATAGGCAATATCATCTTCTACAACAACGGGATCACAACTTTGAGCATGTGTGAATTCTGATATATAAGTTGGATTTCCAGGAGATGATAAATCGTAAATATACATTCCTGTTTGTGCTCCAATAAACATTTTATCCTCATAGCGGAACAATGTTTCAATATCCCACGCTATACTTATATCATTTGATTCAAGAGGTTGATTCAAAGTTGAAATATCAAATAATTTCATTTGTGAGAGAAACAGAGTATATAAATAATGATCATAAATCATAAACTTTGACATTGAACCTGCAATTCCAATAGATGTTCCTGATCCATTGGTAATATTAGATTTGCTCATTTCAGTGAATCCTAAAGCATCAAAAAAGAAAATACCTCTGTCTCTTAATTCCATTTCGGTTACTGTAATTTCTTCAGTTATTTCCTGAATTTCAAACCCAATAACCACCCCTTTACTTTCATCAATATCGGTTAATGGATAGTTTGTATCATAAGGTGGAATAGAGTATGGAAACGCACTATCGATGCGGTAAATTTCTATGGGATTATGAATATCTGATATATCTATAACAACAAGATCAGTATAACTGTCAGCATACAGAAAATTATCAGCTATTGCAATATCCAAATTTGATGGTAATTCTATAAACGAAATATTTTGTGGATCAGAAGGATCTGAATTATCAAAAACATGAATTCCTTTATACATTTCATTAATAAAAATGTAACTATCCTTAAAATAAATCTTTCCGGGATTTACTAAATCCTGTGGTTCTTTAATTTTAAGACCTGCTTTAAAATCGGCATTTGACATATATATGGGCACATTAGCAGTGTATATACGCCGGTCGATAATTTCATCCTCACAACTACTAAAAAGAACTAAGGATAATGCAATCAAATATAATATTACAGTAAAATTTTTCATAGCTGATAAATTTATGGTATGCTCTTTAGATGAAAGAATGTCGGTTCTGGTTGCGTATCAGGAAATAAACTGTTAACGCAACTTATATATAATTATCCTCATCTATAAAATTATATGCCCTGGACCATAAAGTAATAATATTAAATAATCCATAATAATGAAACAATTGAAATTCATCTTAATTATCATCCTCACTTTTATTGCAATAAACCTATTCGGACAAAGTCAATTAATCATTTTAAACGACAGCTCTTTAATTCATGGAGAAATATTAAATTATTACCATTATGATATAATAGTTAAAATAAATGATGAGGTAAAAATAATTAATAAGAATGAAATATTAGATATTTATAAAGCTAAGCATAAAGTTAGTTTTGAGGATAAGATTAAAATTAATTTTAAAGAGAAGAGTAAAGACAGTAATAAAGTTGGTATGACATCATCTTATTTCAATATTTCTGATATTGGTATGTTGGCCGGAAAACGAGATGGATATAAGAAGTATTCATTAAGTTTTAATATGATAAATGGTGTTCAGCTGAATGAAAAAGCTTCTGTTGGCTTAGGATTTGGTATTGAGTTTATGGATATACAATTAATCCCTTTATTTGGAGATCTCAGATGGAATTTAAATAAAGGAAATACACAAGTTTTTATAGGAATGCAAGGCGGATTTTTATTCCCGTTAGAACGAAATGATAATGAAATGGAATGGGATGATTATAATTACAAAAGAGGATATTTTTATAATCCCGTGATTGGTTTGAAAGCTAATTTCAAAAATTCAAGAAACGCTTTTGTAATAACCTGCGGTTTCAGGCATATGAAAATTATGGGTGAACGATTTGATGACTGGTGGCTGGAAACTAAATATGAACGTGAATTTATTTATGATCGTTTTTCTTTCCGTGTGGGATATTATTTTAATTAGTTGTGAGTGTAGAGTCAGAAATCAAAATTATATAATCTGAAAAGAAAAGCCAGGTAAAATAGTTCCTGGCAATTTTTTATTTAAGTTCTTCCCCGATTTTATATGCATCGCCAATTTTCTTTCCTATTTCGCGGTATTCTCTTGCTCCCGAAATATATACAAGTGGATTAAAAGCTTCTATATCAATAGAATTCCAATTGTTAATATCTTTAATTTTATCGGTATCGATGTGTGTTTCAAGTATTTCTCCAACAAAATGATTAGTTGTGCCTATAATTTTCGATTCGATTAATTTGCACTCAAGGTTTATTGGACATTGCTTTATTATAGGAGCCTTAATTTCCGAGGCCGGCATTTTTACAAATCCCGTTTTTTCAAATTTATCGGTATCTCTGCCTGAAGTTATACCACAAAAATCTGTTTCTTTCATAATATCGGCCGTGGCGATATTTACAGAAAATTCTTTATTTCTTAGAATTTGTTCTCCTGTTATTCCTTTCGTACCAACAGAAATTCCAAGCGTTGGTGGTTTGCCCGACAACAGGCTTATCCATGCAATGGTTGCAATATTTGCATTTTCCATTGTGCCTGTTACAACTAAAACTGTTGGTAATGGAAATAATATTCGTTGCGGTCCCAGCTTTGTTTTCATAATTCTTTATTTATTACAAATTTAGTACACTAAACAATATATCATTTGATCCGGCGTCTATTTTAAAGGATTTTTTTGAATCCACCGGTTATATAACCACATGAAAAATGCAGAGGCGATACCGATTCCCATAAGAATTATCCACCCTAAAGAATTCCAAAAAGGATCAAGTTCCAAAAGCCCGTTTTCGAGCATGATTGAATTCTTACACATTATCTCATTTAGAATAGCAGCGCCTGCAGGTCCGCCAATTAGTGCACCTATTGCCATAGGAAGGTTTGCATAACCCAGGAAAAGACCTTCCTTGCCTTTAGGAGCAAGTGCTCCAATAAATTCAAATTGTCGGGCAGCTGCAAAAAGTTCACCGAAAGCAATTAAAGCCACAGTAAGAACAATGAATAGTGAACCTATAGGAATTGTTACCCAAAAAAGGTTTACACCCTCTCTGATATTACCATATAAAAGTATTGGTACCAGGTTGATTAACATTGAAAGTCCAATAATAATCCCGCCAATAATAATTGATTTAATTGGTTTAAGCTTACCGAATAGTCTTATAACTAATAACTGGAAAAAAACAATAACAAATGGATTGGTCATAGTGTAAATATCCACAGCGGGATCAATTTCCACTACCATTTCCAGATATTTAGGGAGAACATTATATACTTGTGCATAAACGAACCAAAAACCACTAATCACCAATAAAAAAACAGCAAATCTAAGATTACGTAAAACAAGAACCATGTCTAACAGAATTTTTGCAACTGTTTTTTTGGTTTTATCTTTTATTTCCTGTTCAGGCTCATTATAAAAAAACAGAACTACAAAAAATGCAAAAATGGAGGCAGCTACCGATACTGCAAATATATAGCTCAGATCAAATTCTTTTCTGGCTATATAACTTATGCCTCTTCCTAATAATGATCCAACATTGATTATCATATAGAATATACCAAAACCCAGTGTTGCTCTTGATCCGGAAGTTTTTTGAATTGTTCCTGAGATACATGGTTTAATAACTGATCCACCAATACCAATTAGTATAATGGCACCAATTACAGGAATGATAATATCATATCCACTGGTTATTTCGCTTGAACCTTTAGCCAGTAATGTTGCTCCTCCAAACCATACCGGATATCCCATGATAAAATATCCAATGGCCAAAAGAACAAAGGCTCCAAGTAACGATTTTTTAAAACCAATTTCATCGGCAATGGTTCCCGATAAAATGGGTAAGAAAAACACGAGAAACCATAAGATTCCGTTCAAGGTACTTGGCCAATAATCGCCGAGCCCCAGACGCCCAAGATAAAGCACCACGAAACTCGCCATTGCATAATAAGCAGCCCTTTCAATTAGTTCGGTTACATTTGCTGTCCAGAATGTTCTCGGAAAAGCTTCCGTATTTTTTATTTGTGTGTTATTTTCTTCCATTTTAAATTAGATTTTAAACTTTTATTTTTTGCACTTTGCTCTTTATCTTTTGCCTTTAATCTTTTACAATTTTACGAATATACGTAATCCTGTCCATTTTTATAAATGTGAATTTGCAAAATTCTCATCTATTATTTTTAAATAACTAAAAAAGCACAAGCGAAAGACGCTTGCTCTAATTGGGGAATGTCTGAGTTTTAATATTCTGCTTTGCTAATCAAATTTATTTAAATATAATTGATTTCGCCTTCCTCATATCGTAACTTGTATAAATAGGTTTAACAAAAAGCAACAACAATGAAAAAGCCATTCTTTTTTATTTTATTAATTGCTTTCCTCTCTATTTTAACGGCATGCTCAGACGACGATGATGATCCTATACCGGAAAATACAGAAACAGGAAAGGTAACTATCGAAGGAGTTGAATACACTCTTGTATTCGGAGAAATGTTCCATGGAGAATATTCTGTTTGTCAGGGTTATGGCTACGATATTATTTTAATGGCAGCCGATACCAGTAGTGGTATGGAAAACACTACTTATTTAGATTTTATGATGCAAATAGAATTCTATTCTGCAACTACAGGCCAGCTTAGTCCTGGAGTTTATACCTTCGACCTGGACGAAACGGGCGCTGTAGGATGTTTCGGAAATGGGATTCTTGTAACTGGCTGGGACGAGGAAACCTGGACAGCCAACTACTTCTTTTCCCCAACGGGAGGAACTTTTACCGTTGCAAAGAGCGGGGATTACTACACCTTAACTTTAAATGTTATTACAGATAAACACGAAGGGACAGATGAACCATTGGAAAGTGTTTTTGTTGAAGGTAATGTTTTAATTTCCGGTTATTTTACAGGAAAACTTGAACAAAAGTATTCCGGGAAGTAACAAAGAAAAAGTAAGGGCTACACTGTCCTGGTTTTTTTCAATCCGGTGATGTCTGGTTTTATCCTGAAAAATTAGCCGCACAGCAGGTTTTTATTGTAGATAATTAGCACAAACGAAAGACGCTTGTGCTAATTGGGGGTATAACTTTTTTTCGACTATTTCTTTCTTTGTTAAGCGTAGCGTAGACGCTACGCCGAACGAGGGAGCCACACGCTTCATTACCTTTTCGGTGTAAACTCGAATATCGTTATTCATCTTCTTTTTCTATCAATATTGAATTTAAAAGTTCTTCGTTTGTTTCAGAATTTTCTGTGAAAAAATGATTTGCAGTGCTGGAAGTTAATCCATAAGGATTAGAATAATTAATGCTCAATGAAATAATTATATTTTTTATTTCAATTTTCTTTTTATCATTTGTTAAATTTGGAATTTTATATTTCGCTTCATTAACTATAGAATTTTTTACAGATGAATCCAGAAAACAAGGAGATATCAAATAAATTTTTTGTGTTCCGATGTCAACAATTTTTGATTCTATATTTCCATTTTCTTGTATTTCATCTATTAGTGCTTTTATAGAAATGTCAAAATTAGTGAGCACTAAATCATATTTCTTCTTGACTTTGACAGGCGAATTGTGAAGCATATTATTATTTTCTAAACTAACAGAATAAAACTTTTTTTCTTTTTGAAGTTTAAATTCATAATTACATGCAACATCAATCGCAGACTCTCTCTTTTGATAATACTTCAGTTGAGTTGAAAACTTTAAACCATTTTCGTTAATTAAACTATCAGCAAAATTTATTGAATTCATTGATGTGAATACTGCAGTGTAATCTTTCTCATCTTTACTTGTTGCTTTTTGGATTGCATAACTTCCATATTTAATAACATAAGGTAATAATACACCTGCGATAGTATACGCTGGTATTATACCAGCAATTGAATCTGGTTTTTGCATTTTTGCAGATTCATCTGATTTGTTTGAGATATCCGAACTAATTTTTACTGGTTCATCAAATTTACAAATGATTCCTTTTGTTCTTACAGCAATGAATTTTTCAGGTTCCCAAAATTTAACTTGAGAAAAAACACTAGTTTGTAGTAAAATAGTGAAAATAAGAAGTGTTAATATTTTTTTCATAATAATAATTTTAGGTTAATTATAATTTAATTTTTATGACGTAGCTACAAGCTACGCCTAGCTGGGAATTTAAATGTTTCTTTCATTCGTTCAGATCTTAACTATTTAACATTTCTAAGAACTCATTTTCAAAAACAATTTTTATATCTGACCCCTCATTATTGTATTTTTCTATTTTTTTCATTTTTGAAGGGCCTGGTGCTTTTCCAGTAATGACATAATTAGTTCTTTTAGTGATACCTGTATCAATATCAGCACCTAAATTTTTAACAATCTCGGCAGCTTCTTGACGAGATATTTTTTCTAATACTCCAGTAAATACAATTTTTTTATTATAAAATGGACTATCAGGATTCCCATTCTCCAAATCTGGTTGTAATAATTCTCCTTTTATTCTTTCGTGACCTGGTTCCATGAACGAGTCTGTTTTCTTTTCACGTATTACTTTGGAAAAATCAGGCTTTTCTTTATTTAGTAATTTCAAGAAAACATTTGCACAAGCTCTTGCATCACATAATGCATCATGATGATTTACTAATTCAATATTATATGCTTGACATATTTCATCTAGTTTCGCTCCAGTTGATTTCATAGTACAAGAATGTTCAAATTCTGGCACTTTAATATCGTACAGTTCAAGTGTTTTAGTTAAGCAATCAATATCAAAACTTGCATTATGTGCAACAAGCTTTTGATTCTCTATAAAAGGTTTAATTTCATCCCATAATTCAGGAAAAATAGGAGAATCTTTAGTATCATTTGCAGTTATTCCATGAGTTTTAGTGTTCCAACTTGAATATTCATTATCCGGAGGTTGAATTAAAAAAGATACTTCATCTATAATTTTAAAATTTTCTACTTTAACCAAACCAATTTGGCAAATACTCCATCTTGGTCCTTGTGCTGTTTCTATGTCAATTGCTGTAAAGTTCATTTTGCTTTATTTTTTGCACGGACAATATGTTCGCGCAAGCGGGGCTTATCCTCGCTCAATTATAACCATCCTTGACTTTCTTTGGCTAAGTTCTTTCCTCTTTCTATTCTTTCTTTTCGCGCTTGTTTTCTTAAGGCTTTTAAATTTAGTTCTAATTCTTCAAATTCTTTTCTAACCTTATTCCAATCACCTATTCCTGGAAGTTTTTCCCTCATTTTATCACTTCTATCATGCATTAATCCAAGCTCAGATATTTTTCCATGTAATTCAACAATCTGTAATGCAAGTCCCTGATCAAATGGCATCTCCTCAATATTTTGCATCCTAATATGATCATCATATCTTTTAATCGTACCAGCAAATAATATTTCTCTAACCATTGCTTCACATGCACTTCTCAAATAGTCAAACGAAACTCCTAATGTTCTCTCTTTATCTTTTTCTCCCAATTCATCATAGTTATTGAGTCCCTCATCTGCATCCTTTTTCAAACTTGCTAAATTAGACAATTTGGGATTCTGGTGATGTTCAATAATGCCAGGTGTTCCATCCAATATTTTTTTAATCCAATGAGCGTAAAACTCTAAAGTGCTATCATAAGCGTGTCGAACTATCATACTCATAAAAACAATATCATGTGTTAGTATAATAACTTGCCTTTTTTGGGCCTCTTTAACCAGTCGTTCAGCAATTACATCTTTCCTGTCATGATCCAAGGAAGTAACAGGGTCGTCAATAATGATTCCTTTGTTAATAGAAGAAAGTTTTATTTCAGTAAGAAAGTCAGCAAGGGAAATTACCTTTTGTTCACCTTCACTCAAAACGGATGAGGGATTCCGCCCTTTCAAAAATAATTGTCGATTAGATTGTCCTTCAGAACTTTTAGCATCAACATCAATCCCAAAATCACCATCTAAAGTAATACATTCATCATTGAAAGTTTGAATATATTTCTCATTGAAGTATTTTTTTGATAACCTTTTTTCAGTTTCAGTTGAATGCCGTTTCCAGCTTTGCTTACTAAAGTTGTTTGCTTTGTTAATCCAAACCATATTTTGATATAGTTCTTCTATTTCAGTAAACCGTAGTTGTAGCTTTTCTTTATGTAACAAATAGTCTTTTTTCTTTAGCAGTTTTGCTAATTCTGTATTTTGTTCATCTTCTTCCAAAGTTTTGATTAGGGCATCAACTTCTTTATCTATAGCGTCTATTTTAGTTAAATCTAGTTGAATAGCTGTTCTTTTTTTAGTTTCCTTTGTTTCAATATCAGAAATAATGTTTATTAAAAGTTCTTTTTGGTTAGAAAGTGTTTGATTTAATGTATCTAATATATCATTATGTTTTTCTTTAAGCCAAACTGTTAAAGTATCAGTTTCAAAAAATTGATTAAGATTTAATTTTTCAAATCCTTCCCGGATTTTTTCCAAACTTTCTTTAGCTTCTTTAGCTACTTGTTCTACTATGCTTTTAATAAAGTCCCAATAACTTAAAATTAGTTTTTGCTGTTCATCCTCAATTGGTCTATAACATAATAGACAATGGTCTCCAATCACAGGATAAACTTCATCTTCTTTTTTTTGTTTTAATGCAAATTTTTCGGCTGCATCAATAAAATGTTTCCATTCGGGAATTCCTACATTTTTAATTTTATCTGTTGCAAAGTTTTCAATTCCTTCCTTTTTAGCAGTCTCCAGTTTAGTTTTGCAATCTGATATTGAGATACGAACAGAATCAAGATATACCTGGTTGAAATATTTATTGATAGTATCAAGATTTTGTTTCCTGCCAGCCAGTTGTTTCTTAATATCCCTTAAAGATTTTAATTCTTTGTCCTTTTGAGAAAGCGCAATTTTTAAATCATCATATTCCTTATCTATCTTAGTTTTTTGTATTTTATCTTCTTCAGTAAATGGAATTTGCTTTTTCAATTCATCAAGTTTGGAATTATGATCCAAAGAAGAAAGAAAAGTTTTTATTATAGATTCTCCTGGAAAAATATCGTCATCTGAAAATGGATTATGTATTGGTTTTAACTGTATTTCAGATAATAATTTACTCTGAAGCTTTTCAAGAGCTGAATTAAACTCCGCAAACAATGTTAATCCAGCCGGCCGAAAACTAAAATCATTACGGTTTCTCAAATGCCTACGACCAATTTCACCATCAAAAACAGCAAATTGATTAAAAATACCATTATCTAAATCCTGAGGGTATTTTAGTGGTATTATTTCCCCATTTGAACTAAAATTAAATTCTGCATAAATAGGTTTGTGACCTTCCGCAAGATTAATATTTTCTAAAATAGTTTCCATATCTTTTGAATAGAAAGTATTTTTAAATAAACGAACATATCCTGATTTCCCAGCTCCGTTAGCTCCATAAATTATTGTTAGATTAGGACTAAATTCAATGGTTTGTTTTTCTGCAAGGGCATTAACACCTTCGACGTTTTGTAGAACATTGAATATCAAATTCTCTTTATAGTCATCAGAGGCTTCAGGATTGTAGATGAGTGAAATTTCAGGTTTTTCAGTTTCTAAAACTAATTCTAATTCTTCTAGCAGGAAGTTGTATGAAGTATCAATATCCTTATCTGAAATAGCATTACCTGACAAAATTTTGTCTGCAAGATATTTTGCCCAATATGGTAATCCTTCGACATATTTTTTAACTTCTGTTTCAAAGGTCTCTACAGTCTTAATATTTTCTGTTTTAGGTTCCATTATATTCTGTTTAATATCATTTTCAAAATTTATAAATTGTTGAGAATCAATAATATCATTGATCTTTCTTTGAAAAGATGTATGCAATATCGCAAGTCTCCCAGTTTCTTCAGGTCCACAATTTTCAACGTCTCTCCTTTTTACAAAATAATCAGTAAAATCGATAAAATCTTTACATTTTGTTGCGGTAACTGTGAGTGGTTCAATTCTGGGTATCAAATTAATAAACCTCCAAACTTGATCTTGTTCAATTTTTTCTAAAATATTCTTTATTACTAATTCCCAGCGTTCTACATCCTCTTTGAAATTTAATTCAATCCTAGAAGATTCATCCAATTTCTTTTTTTTTAAACTTTTACTTTTTCTATATCTAACAGGAATATCTGTTTCGATAGAAAAGGCTATCGCTAAATTAATTGCTGCAACTTCAATTTCATTTTTCATATGGTGTTTCAAAATAAGACTTCATTTTTTATTCTATTTTTTTCAGTTTCATTTTAAATACCAAAAACTTATGAGTAATAGTTTCACCTTTCCCTCCTAAAATTCCCGCTAAACAGCCAGGATTGTATTTTGTAGTAAGTGAGTCTATTAATGCTAGCTCCCAGCCTTCAAGTGCCATTTTGTTGATTTTATCTTCATATTTTTGAATTGCTTCCAGATGTTTATTCTTCCCCATTTCCACTATTGAAGGTACTGGGACACATTTATAGGTGTATTTTTCCATTTCTTTTAAATTTTAGGGTTAATACTATTATATCTTAAAACCACGCTATTTTGTAACCAAAATAATATTTTGCTTTATTGCCTATTTCTCTGTTTTATGTATTCAGTTAAATAATTAAACAATAGCTAACTCATCTGGCGCGCGTCTTCGAC
>JAHOYT010000018.1 GCA_019038645.1 Bacteroidales bacterium | reverse complement strand
ATATATATTATTATAAATAAAATTAGTGTACATAAAAGTACAATAATTATATTTTTCCATTTTGATATAATTTGTTTTGGCATATTTTTCGGCATGCTTTAAGAAGTTGTATTTATGAAGTTAATAACACGATGGATTTTTTACTACTTATGCCTCCATATATTATTTTTTTGCTTTAAATAATCCCTTATGGCCTTTTGAAATTTCAAAAACGATATAAATGAGAACCAAATAATATACTACTAATAATGTTGTCCTAAGCTTTAGAAAAAATTCTAACTCTTTATTATAAAAATATGTAAAGGTAAAGACAAACAAATTAATTAATATTAATCCTATTTGCCAAATTAAACCAATCTTTTGTTTTTCAAAGATAACTGTTGTAATATTTAATGGTGTTGCAATAAAACGAATAAAAAACAAAGGTAACATAATTTGTGCATAGTGCCCGGCAATTCTCCATTTTTCGCCCAAAATGATCGCATAGGCATCTTCAACGATAAAAAATAGTATAATAAAAATTGGAATTCCAAGATAAAGCAATCGTTTTAATGTTGAGGTAAAAGTATTAATAGCATTTCCATGTTTTTGCCTTTTTTTTGATATTTCCTGTGCATATACTTGTTGAATTGATCTTCCTATTAAAACGGAAGGCATACCAAGATATTTACTTGCTACAGAGTAATGTCCTACTGAAGTAATGGAGTATAACCAGGAAACCAGAAAATTAACCAGATACAATGAAAGTTGGTTTAAAAAAGAACCTGGTAAGGTATATAATGGAAAGTCCTTATACTTTTTAGCCAGGAATTTTATTTTAAATAATGATATTTTCTTCAATTCCTTTTTTTCCTTCAAAAATACTTTTAACAATTGATAATTTCCAAAAAAGAGTGACCCTATCTGGCCTAAAACCAGTCCACCTTTTATTATTTTAACAAAGCCAACTATAATTTGAATTAAACTTTTGCTAAAAGATCTGTAAATTTTGGAAAAAGCAATATACCTAAATTCCTTTTTCCTAGTATTAAAATAATTTAATGCATTGTACGTGCCTGTTAATAAGACACTTAAGGGAATAAAATATAGCCACATTTCTAACTTTGGTGCATTTAGAATGTTTATTATTTGATCATGGAAAATGAGTATTAAAAAAAATAGAAAAAAACTGGCAAAAAATGCAATTATAAAGCTAAGTATTACTATATGTAATGAGTCTCTTTCTCTTTTAGGGATTAAGATTGCAAACTCATATCTCCCATTTGATACAGCACCAAAAATATGTACAACGGAAACAAATAATGCTACTGTGCCAAAATCTTCTGGACCATATAATCTCGTTAAAACTGGAGCGGCAATAAAAGGTAATATTTGTGCAATAGTTGAACCGGTAAGTAATGTTAGAACATTTTTTGCAAAATCTGATTTGAAGTTTTTATTTATAAGTTTTTCAATATGAAATATTGGCATCAATTTGAATTATAATTTTGTTTTAATGTTTAATATTATTCACCTATTTAATAAAATATTCTTGCCACTATTTCATTTACTGGTATAGTTAAAAGTGCAAGAATTTCAATTTACTTTATATGAAGCACAAATTTAAAATTATATTTAACAAAATCAATTTTACTAATCAATATAATGTTTTAATAATCTCCTAAAATATTTCAATCTCAGAAACAAAAAAACAAATAAAGCCAGTTCGTTAGATGTTCATTCTTTAAAAGCTTAACTAATAAGTCATGGAAAATTAAAATCAGTATTAAAATTAAAATACTAAATAATATGGAAATAGCTGATGCCCCAATAGTCAAATGAAATGAATCTTGTTCATTCTTGGGAATTAATATTGCCTGTTCGTATTTTCCAATTGCAATTGCACTTAGAATTGTAACAGTTGAAACATATAGAGCTAAAACACCAAAGTCATTAGGCGTATACATACGAGTTAAAACAAGTGCAACTGCAATTGGTATAATTAGCGCACAGCAGTTCCTGATGTTAAAGCTAAAATATTTTTATTAAAATCGGAACTTCGAATTTTAGAAACAATTCTATTTAAAGCCATTTTGCAAAATCCTTACCTGAAAACTTACCCAACTCTATAATATCATTTCTCACCATAGCTTGGACAATATTTACATATTCTGATGATAAAGATGGCTTTTCTCTAAAAAATCATCTTTTATTTATTGCAAAAAAGAATAAGATTTTTCTTCTAATTCTTTTTTGCAAAATATTTTTAAAAGGAATAAATTTTTCTTATGATTGAATCATATTTATGATTTATTTTATATTCACTAGCCGACTTATTCGCATGCTCTTCAGCAAGTTTAGTAAATTTTTCAAAAGAAATATTAAGAAATCCTGCTATTTTTTTTACTACTTCTTCTTTTTCAGAAACAAATTCATCAAAATCAATAATTAATATATTTTGTTTACTGAACAATTCAATAAACGGTTTTATTTGAGTGTAATATCTACTTGTATTAATAATCTCTGGATACCCTTCAATTGCTTCTTCAATTGTACAATTTATTTTTCCTCTTTGAAATAAATGAATATAATGAGATATAACCCTATCAACAGGATTTCTGACGATATAAATAAACTTCATGTTCTTATTATACTCATATATATCTTTCCATATTTCAAGGTTAAAATGCGAGTACTGAGTATATGTTGTTGAGCCTTCTCCGTATATTTTATTTTTCTTTTTAGCAAATAATCCATGATAACTTGCTAAATTCTGTTTCCAATTTTTAGTGTGAGAAAAATAATATGATTCTCCTTTACTGCTAAACTCAATATCCGGATGTTTCATCAATATTTGTCGTAAAGATGATGTTCCGGATTTCATTGCACCTATTATCATAAAGTCAACCAACATAACGCGCTAAATTATTTCAAATAATCTTTTATAACCTCTTTTATTCTACAATAGTAAATTGAATATAATATTTTCCATGTTATAACCTTTTAAAACTATAAGCTCCAGTAATTCAATTTATTTATTTTGCTTCGATATACACCTTTAATATCAACAAATAAAGCGTTCTCACAAGTAATAGAATTAAAATATTTTTCATCTAAATCCAGATATTTATCATGACTTACTGCCGCAATAATAACATCATAATTATTATCTGGTTTTCCTTTTAATTCAAACTGATATTCTTCGTTCACTTCTTCAGAGTCCGCATACGGATCAACAACATCAATTTTTACACCATATGAAAGCAACTCCCTATACACATCTACAACCTTCGAATTTCTAATATCGCTAACATCTTCTTTAAATGTTACTCCCATTATCAGCACTTTTGAATCTTGAATTTGCTTACCTGCCTTAACTAACTTTTTGACAATTTGCTTTGCAACGTAGCCACCCATAGAATCGTTAATAAAACGTCCTGAGTTAATCATCTGAGCATGGTAACCTAATTGTTTTGCCTTATGTACCAAATAGTAAGGATCTACACCAATACAATGTCCTCCTACCAAACCAGGAAAAAACTTTAGAAAGTTCCATTTTGTTCCTGCTGCTTCCAAAACTTCAAAAGTATTGATATCCATACGATTAAAAATAATGGAAAGCTCATTCATAAAAGCAATATTGATATCACGCTGTGTATTTTCAATTATTTTAGAAGCCTCAGCCACTTTTATTGAACTTGCTCTATGTACTCCTGCCTTAATTATTAATTCGTAAACTTTGGCAATATTTTCTGCAGATTCTTCATCACAACCCGATGAAACCTTAACAATAGTAGTTAATGTATTTACTTTATCACCGGGATTTATTCTCTCGGGTGAAAATCCTACCTTAAACTGTTTAATATATTGTAACTCTGATTCTTTTTCTAAAACAGGAACACAATCTTCCTCGGTTGCTCCAGGATAAACAGTTGATTCATAAACCACGTAGTCTCCTTCTTTTAAAACTTTACCTACTGTTTCAGAAGCTTTAATTACCGGAGTTAAATCCGGTAAATTATGATCATCTATTGGAGTAGGAACAGCAACAACAAAAAAGTTTGCTTCTTTTAAATCTTCTACTTTAGATGTAAATTTAATATTACAACCATCAAATGCGTCTGAATCGAGTTCACGACTAGGATCAATATTATTTTTCATCATATCAACCCTGTCCTCTTTAATATCAAATCCGATAACAGGTATTTTTTTTGCAAACTCCAGGGCAATTGGCAAACCAACATAGCCAAGTCCTATAACAGCTAACTTAGCTTCATTATTCAATAATTTATTATACATATATTATTTTTTTAAATTTCTACAAAACGGATGATAATCTCCTTTTTGTCCAATTGGAGAAGCATTTCTAATATTATAAACAATTTCAATTGATTTTTTGGTTTCTTCAAGACCAAATCCATTGCCCATTATTATTTCCTGATAAGACAATGTATGTAAATCGGTAAATCCACCACTAAATTCAATTTCTTTGCCTTCAACGTTAATCGAGCGATATGTTCTCTGACCCTTTTCCTGAATTTCTTTTGGAACATCATTAAAATCAACACTTAAAAACCAACGAACATTTGCTCTTTTTAGTTTTAACAATCCGGCTACTTTTGATGAATCTGATAGATGAACAATATTTTCTTTAACATCGCCAAATATCCATGTTAACATATCGAAAAAATGAACACCAATATTAGTTGCAACTCCACCTGATTTTTGATCATCTCCTTTCCATGAAATAAAATACCAGTTACCTCTGGATGTTATATATGATAAATCAATATCATAAATTTTATCCTTTGGTCCGCTCTCAATTTCATTTTTTAATTTTATTATTGAAGGATGTAGTCTTAGCTGAAGAACATTATTTACTTTTTTACCTGTTTCCTTTTCGATTTCCTGAAGAGCATCAATATTCCAGGGATTAAGCACTACGGGTTTTTCACAAATTGCTTCAGCACCATGTCTCAGTGCAAAACGAATGTGCGAATCATGTAAATAATTTGGAGTACAAATACTAACATAATCAAGTTTGGTGCCTTCTCTTTTAAGCTTATCAATGTGACGGTCAAATCGCTCATATTCTGTAAAAAAATCAGCATATGGAAAAAAACTGTCTATAGCACCAACGGAGTCAAATTTATCTAAGGCTGCAACAAGTTCACTGTTCGTATCTTTAATTGCCTGTAAATGTCTCGATGCAATATATCCGGCAACTCCGATTATAGCAAAATTATTCTTATTCTTATTTTTATTCATCTGTCTGGAATTTGCGCAAAAGTATTAATTCTTCTCTTATATGACAATATCTTTTATGTCTAATTGTTAATATTATAAAAAGATTTATACCATTCAATAAACTTTTGTATTCCTAAATTAATATCTGTTCCGGGTTTATAATTCAAATCTTCTGTTAAGCCTGATACATCTGCCCATGTTTTCTCAACATCTCCTGCCTGCATTGGAAGCATTTCTTTATCTGCTATTGTATCAAGATTGTTTTCGATTGCTTTGATAAAATCCATTAATTTTACTGGAGTATTATTTCCAATATTGTATATCTTATAAGGAGCGATTGATTCTGACGGTTTTATTGTACTCTCTTTACCCTTTGGCGGATTTTCAATAACCTTTAATATTCCATTGACAATATCATCAATGTATGTAAAATCCCGCTGCATTTTTCCATTATTATAAACCTTAATTGGTTTCCCTTCTAAAATTGCCTTTGTGAATAGAAACAATGCCATATCAGGTCTGCCCCAAGGACCATATACCGTAAAAAAACGCAAACCGGTTGTTGGAATTTTATACAAATAACTATAAGTGTGTGCCATTAATTCATTTGATTTCTTACTGGCAGCATATAAGCTTATAGGATGGTCAACATTGTCATTTGTAGTGAAAGGCATTTTTTTATTTAATCCATATACACTGGAACTACTGGCATACACTAAATGGTTTATTGAATTATGCCTGCATGCTTCTAAAATATTTGTAAACCCGACAATATTACTATCAATATATGCCATAGGGTTTTCAATGCTATATCTTACTCCTGCCTGGGCGGCCAGATTTACAACAAAATCAAATTTCTCCTTTTCAAATAACTTATTTATGTTTTCACGATCTTCAAGATTCAGCTTAATAAATCTGTACCTGGTATTGGTTTCTGATGTAATTAGATTATTGTATTTAACAGAGTCTTTTTCAATACCCGTTTTCTTTAATCTTCCATATTTAAGGTTAACATCGTAATAATCATTTATGTTATCAAGCCCAATTACATCAAAGTTTTTTGACAATAAAAGTTCTGAAAGGTGTGAACCAATAAAACCTGCTGAACCTGTGACAAGAATTTTTGACATGCCTATTTATTTCTCTTTTATTACATTGTTATTGTCTAAAATGTATTTTTCTTTACTTTCTGAACAAATTGCTGTTCCCTCTTCATTAAAGTTTAAACGTTGCCCGTATTCACTCATCCAGCCAATTTGTTTACCAGGGTTTCCCACAATTAAAGCGTATGGTTTTACATCTTTGATAACGACAGTACCGGCTCCGATAAATGCAAATTCACCAATTGTATTTCCACACACTATTGTTGCATTTGCACCAATTGAGGCTCCTTTTTTTACTAATGTTTTTTCATATTTATCTTTTCGGATTATTGATGATCTTGGGTTAGTGATATTAGTAAAAACCATAGATGGGCCTAAAAAAACTTCATCTTCACAAATTACTCCGGTATATATAGATACATTATTCTGAACTTTAACTTTATCACCAAGAATAACCTCAGGCGAAATGACTACATTCTGTCCGATATTACAATTTTCACCAAGCTTACAGTTTGGCATCACATGCGAGAAATGCCATATCTTAGTTCCAGCTCCAATATGACATCCTTCATCAATTACAGCAGTTTTGTGGGCAAAATAATCCATAATTATCTTTTCAAATATTCAATTAACGAAGATACGATAAATTCCTGTTCTTCTCTGGTTAATTCTGTGTGAATTGGAAGTGATAAAACTGTTTCTGACAGTTTTTCAGTAACGGGAAATTTATTGCCAGCAGTTGATTCGCTTTTATATGCTTTTTGTTTGTGTAATGCTACCGGATAATAAATCATAGAAGGAATTCCTTTTTCTTTTAAATAATTCTGCAGATCATTTCTGTCTACTGATTCTTCCAGAACTAATGTATACTGATGATAAACATGTGAAGAATTATCCATGTTTTTTGGTGTATTGATACCAGAAATATTCTTTAATAAATCATCATAAATTTTAGCTGCATTTTGTCTTGCCGCTGTGTAATCTTCTATATATTTAAGTTTTACATCTAAAATAGCAGCCTGCAAAGTATCTAGTCTTGAATTACAACCTATAATATCATGATGATATTTAATGCTTTGTCCATGATTTGCAATCATGCTGCATTTTTTTGCCAGATCATTATCGTTAACAAACATAGCTCCCCCATCTCCATAACATCCCAAATTTTTGGATGGGAAAAAAGAAGTTGTGCCAATATCTCCAATAGTTCCGGCCATAGCTGTTTTTCCATTTAAAAATGTATAAACTGCTCCTATAGCCTGAGCTGTATCCTCAATTACAAATAAATTATATTTTGAAGCAATTTTCATTATTGGTTCCATGTCAGCACACTGACCGTACAAATGAACAGGAACAATAGCTTTGGTTTTATTACTTAGCTTTTCTTCTATTTGAGTTACGTCAATAGTAAAAAACTCAGGATGTACATCCACAAAAACCGGCTTTAATTTCAAAAGAGCGATAACTTCAGCTGTTGCAACATAAGTATGAACAGGAAGAATTACTTCATCGCCTGGTTCCAGGTTTAAAGCCATTAGAGCAATTTGTAAGGCATCTGTTCCATTAGCACAGGGAAGAACATTAATTCCTCCTAAATACTCTGAAAGGTTTTTTGAAAATTCGTGAACTTTTGGTCCGTTAATAAATGCTGTTGAATTAATTACATCCTGGATTCCTGCATTTATTTCAACCTTTATTTTATCATACTGACCTTTAAGGTCGACCATTTTTATATTCATCTTTATATTTTTTACAAAAAGAAAAATAAATTATAAAAAAAGCTCCAATAAATCAGAGCTTTACTTATAGAGTTCTGTAAATTTATTTTGCGTAATTAATAGCTCTTGTCTCCCTTATAACCGTTATTTTAATTTGACCCGGATAGGTCATCTCATTTTGTATTTTCTGAGAAATTTCAAAAGAAAGCTTTTCTGCTTCTTCATCACTTACTTTCTCGCTTCCCACAATGACACGCAATTCTCTACCAGCCTGAATAGCATATGTTTTCATTACGCCAGGATGTGCCAAAGCCAGTTCTTCAAGATCTTTTAATCGCTTAATGTAAGACTCAACAACTTCTCTTCTTGCGCCTGGGCGTGCTCCTGATATAGCGTCACAAACTTGTATAATGGGTGATATAAGAGATGTCATTTCAACCTCATCATGGTGAGCTCCAATGGCATTGCAAACTTCTGGTTTTTCTTTTAATCGCTCCGCTATTTTCATACCAAGAATTGCATGTGGCAATTCCGGCTCATCATCAGGTACTTTCCCAATATCATGTAATAATCCGGCCCGTTTAGCTAGTTTAGGATTAAGACCTAACTCAGCAGCCATTATAGCTGACAGGTTAGCTACCTCACGAGAGTGTTGTAATAGATTCTGACCATAAGATGAACGATATTTCATTTTACCAATTAATCTGATAATTTCAGGATGCAATCCATGTACACCAAGGTCAATTGCAGTTCGTTTACCAACTTCAATAATTTCTTCTTCAATTTGTTTCTGAGTTTTCTGAACAACCTCTTCAATTCTGGCCGGATGAATTCTTCCGTCAGTAACGAGTTGATGTAATGCCAGACGTGCAATTTCGCGGCGAACGGGATCAAATGCTGAAAGAATTATTGCTTCAGGAGTATCATCAACAATAATCTCTACTCCGGTTGCAGCTTCTAACGCCCTGATATTTCTACCTTCACGCCCAATAATCCTACCCTTAATCTCATCATTATCAATATTAAAAACAGTAACAGAATTCTCAACTGCTGCTTCTGTCGCAACACGCTGAACTGTCTGAACAACAATGCGTTTCGCCTCCTTATTGGCAGTCATTCTTGCCTCTTCCATTATCTCATTAATCTCCGACATTGCTTCAGTCTTAGATTCCGCCTTCAGAGATTCAATCAATTGTTCTTTAGCCTGTTCAGCTGACAATCCTGATATAGCCTCTAGTTGTTCTACTTGTTGCTTATGCACTTTATCAAGTTCTTCACTACGCTTATCAACAAGCTCCATCTGAACTTGTAAATTTTCACGGATAATGTCTATTTCCTTACTTTTCCTTTGATTCTCTTCAAACTTTTGAGATAAAGAAATTTCTTTTTGCTGAAATTTATTTTCAGCAGCTACTAACTTATGAGAGCGTTCATTTATTTCTCTTTCATGTTCACTTTTTAATTGTAAAAACTTTTCTTTAGCCTGAAGTATTTTGTCTTTTCTAATAACTTCTGCCTCTGACTCAGCCTCTCTAATTATTTTTTTGCTTTTTGTTTTTAAAGCTTTATCCCAAATGAAATAAGAAATAAATCCTCCAACCACAAAAGCAACAGAAGCAGCAATTGATCCAACTACAGCTACTGATATTGCTCCGAATATTGTTGATATAATCATATCTGTTTGTTTAATTTATATATAAAAAACCCGCATTATTATCTTCAATTCTCTAAAAACCCCAAATAAACATGGGTGGAGCTGCCACTCAATTTCGGCCATCCCCTGTTCCCGAAGGAATTCCGACGAATCGGAATGGGGCCCGCCCTCGACTAAATAAGCTTTACTCCAATTAGTAAAGTGTTGAGTTTCACAGACATTAAAGAAATAATACGGGCAAAATCTTAATTTATATTTTAAAGAACGTTGGTATTCTCTTTTAAAAATTCATTCAACTCGTTATCCAGGTCTTTTAATTCTTCTAAAACAGGTGATGCTTCAAGATTCGAATCAGATTCTAATACTTTGATTACATATTGTAAGGCGGCCATTGCTAAAAAATCCTGTATATCTTTATCGGTGTATCTTTGTTTATATTGTAACACCTTCTCATTTATCATTTTCGCTGCCTTACGAATCTTCTCCTCATCTTTTCTGTCTATTTTAAGTGGATAATATCTATCTGCAACATTAACCCTTATTGATAATTTATCTTCCATTATCTATTCAGATTCTATCTGTTTAAAAGAGCAATACATTTGTCGATCTCCCGCACAATTCTGTTAATCTTTATTTTAGCATCATGACTATCATCTGCCGATGCTAAAAGACTTTTTGCTAATTTAAGCTTATTATATTTATTTTTCAAAAAATCTAATTCAGCTTCTTTATCTTTTTTCTGTATTTTATATTCTTCAGTTTGCTTCTTCAGCTTTGCATTTTCTGCTTTTAAATCATTGTACAAAGATAATAACTTTTTAATCTTATCTTTTAAAGTAACAACGATATCTTTTTGTTCAACCTCCATGATTATTTATATAAAAGCACATGCAAAATTAATACAGCCTAAACTATTTTAAAAATAAAAGTTCTTATATTTTTATTATAAAACAAATTTAATTTTAGTTTTGTTATTTAAAAACTAAACCTGAATTAACTTGTATAAATTTATATAAAATAATGCAATATAAAAAGTTAAGTTTATTATTTTACTCTCTCTTATTTACTTCTTTAACTTACAGTCAAATAAAATATGAGAATATATATTTTAGCTCGCCTATTGACTTCCCTATATACTTATCAGGTAATTTTGGAGAAATACGTTTAGCTCATTTTCATGCAGGAATAGATATTAAAACTCAAGGAGTTATAGGTAAAAGAATTTATGCTGTTGAAGAAGGATATATTTCAAGAATAAAAGTTTCAGTAAACAGTTATGGTAAAACAATTTATGTTAATCACCCCAATGGTTATACAACTGTATACGGTCATTTAAGTAAATTCAATTCTAAAATTGACAAATTGGTAAAAGACATCCAATATCAAAACAATGAATTTGAAGTAAATTATTTTCCTGATAAAAATGATTTGCCGGTTAAAAAGGGAGAAATTATTGGATTCTCAGGAAATACAGGCAGCTCAGAAGGACCTCATTTGCATTTTGAAGTACGTGAAACTATTGATCAGATTCCAATAAATCCATTATTATTTAATTTTGACATTAAAGATAATATTGCTCCTGTTTTGTATAGTTTGGTTATTTATCCTTTAAATGAAAATAGTAAGATCAATAATTCTAAGAAAATAGCACATTTAAAACTGGAAAAGAAGAATGGTTATTACTCCCTTGTTGATACCAATCATATTTATTTGTCAGGCAAAATTGGTTTTGGAATAGAAATGTATGATTACCTGAACAATTCAAAGAATAGGTGTGGAATATATACTTTATCAGTATTTGTTGATAGTTTATTAATTTATAATCACTCCATTGATAAATTTTCATTTTATGAAACAGGATATGTAAAAAGTCATATTGATTATGCGGAAAAAACCAAATCAAAAAAGACTATTCAGAAAACTTTTATTGCTCCAAATAACAATTTAAGTATCTATAAATCAATCCAAGACAGAGGAATTTATGTATTTAGCAATGATACTACTTATGATATCAAACTTGTTGCAACTGATGTGTCTGGAAATAAATCAGAACTTATTTTTAACGCAACAGGGCAGTTAAATGATGGAACTATCCCAGTTGTTAATGTTCCGTTAGATGGTGAATTTATGAACTGGGATACTGAAAACATTTTCGAAGATGATGAAATTAGGATAATCATTCCGGAAAGATCTTTATTTGATACGCTGTATTTCAAATATAGTAAATCGAAGCCAATGCGTAAAGCTTATTCGAATATTCATCATGTGCATAATAAATATACTCCTCTAAATAAAAGCTATTCACTTTCTATTAAAACTATAGATTTACGAGATGAATTAACAGATAAAGTTTTTATTGCAGAGCTTGTCGAAGATGATGAAATTAATCCGATTGGAGGAGAAGTAATTAACGGGCACATTGTTTGCGAGGCAAAAACATTCGGTGACTTTATTGTTTTGGCAGATACAATTTCACCTGAGATTAAACCATTAACAGATTTTAATAATCTAAGTGATAAGAAAATTAAATTTTTAATTACAGATGATTTATCCGGGATAAAATCATTTAATGGATATATTGATAACAACTGGGCTCTATTTGAATATGATCAAAAAAACGATTTATTATTTTATATTTTGGATAGTGATAGAATTGAACAAAAGATTGAACATGAACTTGAGTTATTTGTAATTGATAATAATGATAATATTTTAACTTTTTATAAAACATTTTACTGGTAATAATTAAAACTATGAAAAAACAATCGATTTTAATTGCTATAGCAATAATTTTAGGTCTAGGACAGTCTTGTTCGTCATCCAAAATTCAACCGGAAATAACCCCGGATGAACTTTACGATCATATTGAATATCTGGCCAGCGATTCATTAAAAGGTAGATATCCGGGAACGCCGGAAGATAAGCTTGCAGCAGACTACATTGCAGCTGAACTAAAAAATGGTGGACTGGAACTTCTATTTAATAAAGGTGTACAATCCTTTGAAATAACAACGAGTATTAAAACCGGACCTAATAATTCATTATCAATAAATGATCAGGAATTTAATTTAAACACCGACTTTATTCCAACCGTATTCAGTGCAAACAGCAACATTGAGGCAGAAGTTGCATTTGTTGGTTACGGATTTATTATTGAACAAGGAGATAACTCATGGAACGATTATGCATCAATTGATGTTAAAGATAAATGGGTGCTCATATTAAGGGGCGAACCAGAGAACAGTGAAATATCATTACCTTTTTCAATGTTTAGCAGTCTTAGATCGAAAGCTATAACAGCTAAGGACCAAGGCGCAGCAGGAGTTATTTTTGTTTCTGGAAAACAATTTGATGAGGAGGATGAATTAATAAAACTATCAAGACCAGAAGGTGAAATTGAAATACCTGTTATACAGATAAAAAGAAATATTGGTGATATTTTGTTAAGCAAAAAGGGTGAGAATTTAGAGGAAATAGAGAACGAACTAAATAATAAATTAAATTCGTTTTTTACAGAAACTGTTTTAAGATGCCAGACTGATATAGAAACAGGATATGCTAAAACATTCAATATAGTTGCTCAACTTATTATTAATCCTGATTACAAATACATTGTAGTTGGCGGACATTATGACCATTTAGGTTTTGGAGGACCAGGAACCGGAACAAGAGCTCATGGAATTCATGAAGTTCATTATGGCGCTGATGATAATGCTTCAGGAGTTGCATCTATGCTCGAAATTGCAGAAAAACTTGCAACTAAAAAAGATAGCTTGAAAAATAATTTTCTGTTCGTTGCATTTGGAGCAGAAGAAATGGGTTTAATTGGATCAAAATATTTTGTAAACAATTTACCAATTCCTGATTCTGTTATAAAAACAATGATTAACGTTGATATGCTGGGAAGAATGAAGGAAGACCGAAGCATCCAAATTAGTGGTATTGGTACTTCACTTGAAGGAGAATCGATCTTAGACTCCTTAAATACAAACTATAATTTTAAAACAGGATATGCTCATGAAGGATATGGTCCTTCAGATCATTCATCATTTTATAGTAAAGACATTCCGGTATTTTTCTTTTCTACCGGAGCTCATATCGATTACCATACGCCTGGCGATAGTTTAGGTAATATAAATTTTACCGGACTTGTAGAAGCCAGCAACTACATATATGATTTTGCTTTTACTATAGCATCAGAGGATAGAGTATTAACATATCAGGAGGCCGGACCCAAATCACCGGGTGGCAATATCAGAAATGCAAGATTAAAAGTTAGTTTAGGTATAATGCCTGATTTTTCAGGAGTAGAAAAGAATGGACTAAGAGCAGACATAGTTATAAAAGGAAAACCAGCAGACAAAGCAGGAATGAAAACAGGAGATATTATTACTGCTATAGATGGTTACCCGGTAGGTGATGTATATGAATATATGGAAAGACTGGCTAAACTAAAAGCCGGTCAGATAATAACCGTTGAGGTAATCAGAGATGAGAAAAAAGAAGTTTTAATTGTTCAATTATAAACACATAAATATTATGAAAAAAACATTATTCTGGACATTAGCAGTTGTTATAACTTTAGCATCTGCTTATTATCAAAGAAAGACAGGACCCACATATCCTAAAAATATAGAAATAAATATTGCGGAAAATTTAATTAAATTTGAATTACCAAGGAGTGGTGATTCCAATGAAGATCACGAAATTGTGATTCCTAAAAATAACACTTTTAGTTCAGCACAAATTCATTATAGACGTTTCCCTGTTAATGAATCTTTTTCAGTAATTAATTTTGAACAACAAGAGAACAAATTAATAGCTTATTTGCCCAAACAAGCCCCTGCTGGTAAACTGGAATATTATATTGCTTTTCAAACCTCAGAATCCATTGAAACAATAAATTCTGAACATGTCATTATACGTTTTAAAGGAAGTGTTCCTGCATGGGCTTTAATTCCCCATGTCATATTCATGTTTACTGCCATGATGCTATCAAATCTTGCTGGATTATTTGCTTTGGGTAAAGTCGAAAAACATGTGTTTTACGGTAAGTTAACTTTAATATTACTTTTAGCTGGGGGAATGATTTTCGGGCCTATTGTTCAATATTTTGCTTTTGGACAAGCATGGACAGGTATTCCATTTGGCTGGGATTTAACCGATAATAAAACTTTGATTGCTGTTATATTTTGGATAGTAGCAGTTTTAGGCAATCGAAAATCTCCTCAATACAGATACACTTTAATTGCATCAATTGTGCTTTTATTGATTTACATTATCCCGCATAGTTTATTTGGATCTGAATTAGATTATTCAAGCGGTAATGTTGTTACAGGTTTTATTGGATTGTTTTTTTAAATAATCTGTAAGTATATCATACAACACAAAAATTATTCACAAAAAAAGCAGGACTACAAAGTCCTGCTAAAATTTCTTTGTACGAATTAGCTTATTCCTGAGGAGCTTCTTCTGCTACTTCTTCAACTTCTGCTTCTGCTTCTTCAGCAACAACTTCAGTTGTATCAAGAACAGCTTCTTCAACTTCTTCTGCTACTTCTTCTAATTCTTCAGCTACTTCTTCTACTGCTTCAACAGCTTTATCTTTCATATTGCCGCAAGAGTAAAATGCAGTAAAACTAACAAGTGCAATGGCTACCAATAATAATTGTAATTTTTTCATGTTGTAATTTGATTTAATTATAATTTAGGATTCTCAACAAAAATAGCAAAATATTTGTAAAATCAATAAGTTAAGCCCGTTTTTATTGAATATTTTTAAAATAATTCCAAAATTAATTAGTAAGTTAATTGTAAATTAAAACCGATTTTAAACCATCTTCCAGGCATTTCAATATTACCAATATCCGTATAATCAACATTTAAAATATTGTTTACTTCAGTAAAAATGGTCATTGACTGGTAATTCCATGCTAATTTTGCATCAAACAACCAAAATGGGTTAAAAGTCTGTTCACCAACATAATCATTTAAAGAAAAATTGTATTTGGAATAACTTCCAGCTCTGTCCTGAAATCTTATGTTCCATGATAAGTTTATATTTTTTTGAAGTTTGTTATTCATATTAATAATGAGGTTATGTTTTAAAATATTCAGAGAGTATTTTGTATCATAATCTTTGGAATCAGATTTCTGTTCCATGTAGTTGTAATCTATATTTATAAAATCAATCCCATATTTATTAATATTCAACCTGTTTGATATTTTGAATCCTTTTGTTTCAACATCTGTAAGATTTTGTGTTTCCCATTTTTCATCAGGATCAGCACCTAAAGGTTTAACCCAGGCAATTAAATTTTTCGAATCTCTGTAGTAAAAACTCAAATCCGATTTAATAAAACTACTATTGAATTTTAACCCTGCTTCGTAGCTCCATGCCTCTTCAGGGTTTAAATCAGCATTACCAATATTTGATGGTCCGTTATAGAACAAATCTGTAAATGTTGGTAGTCTTAAAGATTTATTAATTGTTAAATATGAGCTGAAAGATTCAAAAAAACGATAGCTAATATCAAGTCCCGGATATATATTAAATTCAAAATCATTATCGGATACCCAACTTGTTAGTACTCCGGTTGAAAAAGATAAATTTCCGTAATAAAATGAATGTTCTAAAAAATAGTTTGAAATAGTCCTTGAATATTTTCTTGAGTAAAAACCGTCAGGTTCGCCTTCAACGCTTATTGTATCATTTATCGGTTCGCCTAAAACATTGCTCCATATGTTTTCTGATCTTTGTTCTGCGCCAAACGATGTAACTCCAAATTTTGATGTAATTCTTGAATCCAGCTTTATTCCATAAACATCGGTTAGGTGATAATTATGTCCTGTGTACCAGGTTGCGGGTTCATATCTGAATAATTCGAATCTATCTTTGTGTCTGCGAAAATATACTACAGGTATTAGTTTGATCTTTTCTCCAGTTTCAAATTTAAGACTCGTAAAAGTCGTTTTTGTTTGTTCATATTGATCAGGGTAAGCAGAAGTATAAAAACTATTCGCTCCAAATTCTTTATTGGTGTATCCAATTTGAAAATCAATCTTTCCAATCTCTGATTTATAATTTGAATTATAAAATAAGTTATACTGATCATAATCCGTATTTTTAACATACCCATTACTCTGTGATTTCGAAACTGATATAAAATGTTTGGTATTTTTAATTTTGTGAGAACTTACCATATTTCCCGAAAACAATCCAAAATCACCAGCCATAAACCCGGCTCTTGTATAATTTTTATCGGATTGATTTGTAATAATATTTATAGCACCACTGAAAGCATTTGGACCAAAAACTCTGGATCCGGGTCCCTCAAGTATTTCTATACGTTCAACTGAATTTAAATTTATCGGGAGATTTAAACTATGGTGTCCTGTTTGAGGGTCGGTAATATTAATACCATTGAGAAGAATTAAATTTTGATCAAAGGAACCGCCCCGAATGCTAATATCAGATTGAATTCCGTTTGCACCACGTTGTCTGATATCTATTGCGGAAAAAATTTCAAGTAGCTCATTGATTTCAGAAACAGGCATTAGTTTTATTTCATCTTCATCAATTGTAGTTACAAGCCTTGAAAGTTGGGAGTAAATTACAGGAGCCCTTTGTGCACTTACAATAACCTCTTCAAGGTCGAGGTTTCTTGTAATTGTTGTGTCAGTTTGACTTAATACCTGCAATGGAAGTAATACAATAGAACAAGATAAACTCAGTGTAGTAATTTTAACCACTTTTCTTAAGGAATTAAATATTGCATAAGCTTTTCTGCTCCATTGTTTAAAGACCATAATTGCTTCTTCTTTATTTGATGTAAATTGGTTTCTCATTGGAAATTATTTAATAAATTAATAAGCCAGCAAATTTATATAAAAAGTTATCTTTAAACCTAAATTAACGATATTAGAAATTATATTACAAAACATGTAAAATAAAATATAAATTATGCATCCGGGAATAAGATTTTCGTCATTTTAATAAGTACAAAAAACAGTTATTGAAAATATTAATAAATTGTAAGTTATTATGCAGCACTAACTTTTTTTTACCGTCATTTAATCGGAAAGTATGAATAAACAGGAAAGCATTTATAAGAATATACATCAGGATATTATTGATCGGTGTATGTCGGGTGAGCAGAAAGCACAGTTTCAACTGTATAAGCTTTATTACAAAGCAATGTACAATACATGCCTGCGAATTGTAAATGATAGCCTCGAGGCTGAAGATATAATGCAGGAGTCGTTCTTAAAAGCGTTTGAAAAATTAAATTTCTATAAAGGTGAAGTTAGTTTTGGTGCCTGGTTAAAAAAAATTGTTATCAACCATTCACTTGATGAACTAAGAAAAAGAAAACTGATTACGGATTCCATTGAAGATTCTGTTTATGAGATTAAAGAAGATGAGAATGAGGAGACCACTGAAGAAAATAATTGGAAAGCAGAAGAAATAAAAGAACAGATAAATAATCTTCCGGATGGATACAGAATTGTAATATCGCTTTACCTTATTGAAGGATATGATCATGATGAAATAAGTGAAATTCTGAATATAAGTAGCTCAACATCAAGATCACAATGTGCAAGAGCAAAAAGGAAGTTAATAGAATGCTTAAAAGATAAATTAGAAAAAACTAACTAAATATGAAAGATTTAGATAAAATAATTCAGGAAAACCGTGCGGTATTTGATACTTATGAACCGGATGATGATCATTTTAAAAGATTTGAGCAAAAGCTTAACGTGTTCAACAGTAAGAAGAGAACTTTTATTGCTGGTTATATTCTGAAAGCAGCGGTTGTAGCAGTCTTAGTTGTTTTATCCGGATTGTGGGTTTATGATAATTTTAATAAAGCGACATTAAAAGACGGTATTGCATTAAGGGAAATTTCACCCGAGTATGGTGAAGTAGAAATGTATTACACACTCCTGGTAAATCAGAAATATGGAGAAATAAATCAGTGTCATTCTATAGATAGTACACAAAAAAAGATGTTAGTGTATGAATTAAATGAAATGGATTCTATTTATGAAAATTTAAAAAAAGACTTAATAACAAATCCTAATGACCAAAGAGTAATAAATGCTATGATACAACATTACCAACTAAAAGTAGAAGTAATGAATCAAATTTTACAGCAATTACAACAAGTACAAAATATAAATCAACAAAAATCTGAAAACTATGAAAGCACCGAAATTTAAATCCACTTTATTACTAATATTCGTCCAAATATTAGTAATTACATCGGCATTTGCTGCTGGTGAAGAATTTTCTAAGAATCTGCACAAAGATTACGATGCAGATGCAAATACTCTCTTAATTATCCAAAACAAATTTGGAAATGTTGATATTAACAACTGGGATAAAAACAAAGTTAGTATCGACGTAACTATAACTGTTGATCATATAAACGAAGAAAAAGCCAAAGAGCTTATTGACTATATTAATGTAGAATTTAAACAGTCGGGCAATACTATTGAAGCAATTACTGAAATTGATGAAAAATTCAGTAAATGGAACACTTTTTCTTTTGGAAAAGACAATAAGGATTTTAGTATAGATTATAAAGTAAATATTCCTAAGAACATTAAGCTTGATTTGTCAAATAAGTACGGGAGCGTATTTATAAATGAAATTACCGGACATTCGAAAATATCTGTAAAATATGGTAATTTAAAAGTTAATAAAATTTTAAGAGAAAATGTTAAACCATTAAGTGAAGTTTATCTTGCTTATTCGAAAGGAACTATTGATAAATGCGTTTGGTTGAATGTGACCTTAAAATATTCTAAACTTGAGATAGAAGAATGCAAAGCTCTAATTGCAGTAACTAAATATTCCAAACTTTATGTTGATAAAGGAAGTTCTATTGTTTGCGAATCAAAATATGATGAGTACAGAATAGGAAGTGTTACTAATTTTGTAACCACATCGGCTTATACTGGTTTTGATTTTAATGAAATAACCAAAAAATTAGACTTTGACAATAGATATGGTAGCATTAACGTAGACTATGTTCCTGAAGGCTTTGAAGAAATTGACATCGAAAATGAATATGGAAATATTGATATAGGAATTAGCCCCGGAGCTTCCTACAATTTAAAAGGATATGCTAAATATGCTGACATTGATTATCATGAACCTAACAGAATAAGCAGAATAAAAGAAAACACATCGCTTCAGGTTGAAGGACTCGTTGGAAAAGACAGTAACACTAAATCAGTTGTTAAGATTGAAACAAGATACGGAAGTGTTGATCTGGATTAATTAATTATTTACTAAAAAAAGAAGAGCCCCGGAAATATTCCGGGGCTCTTTCTTTGCATTTATTTTTTTTAAAAATCTTATTTTGAAAAGCCAAAAGCCTTCATCATTTTTTCAAAAATTGCTGTGTTTTCATAAATTCCTCCAAACTCTTCTGCCCCTGGGCCAAATGCAAAAACAGGAACCATTACTGCAGTATGATAATCAATTGAAAATTCTGTTATTATTGTTTTTGTTTCCAGATCTCCATCAACAATTGATAATCCTCCGGTTTCATGATCGGAAGTGACAATAACCAATGTTTCTCCATCTTCAATAGCAAATTCAAGGGCTTTTGCAATTGCGTTATCAAAATCAATTGTTTCATTAATGACGTAATCAATGTCATTATCTTCACCACCCCAGTCTATTTGGGAACCTTCTACCATAAGGAAAAATCCCTTTTCATGTTTACTTAAGCTTTTTATTGCTTTTTCGGTCGATACAGGCAACATATCCCCTCTCCCGTTAACATATTCAGGGTTATGCTCATCAGCAGTAAAAACAGCAAATTTACCATCTGCTTCAGGGTTAAAATTATTAATACCATCGATTACATTATATTGATTCTTTCTTAGCGAATCAATCAAATTCAATTTATCTTCTCTGTCAACAAATTGTTTTTTTCCTCCACCAATAAATACATCAATATCGACATCTAAAAAATCAAGGGCAATATTTTCATAATTATAACGACTTTGTTCATGTGCGATGAATGCAGCCGGTGTTGCGTGCAAAATTGAACTTGTTGATATCAAGCCTGTTGCCAGCTGATTTTCTTCTGCATATTCCAGAATAGTTTTAAGAGGATTTCCTGATGTATCAACAGAAATACACTTATTACGAGTTTTATTTCCTGTTGATAATGCCGTTCCTCCTGCTCCTGAATCTGTTACGAAATCAGTTGCGGAATGAGTTTTATGAAATCCTATATGCTTAAATTTCTCAAAACTTAAAGGTTTTTCTGAAACTGACATTGCAGCATATATCTGAGTCACTCCCATTCCATCACCGATTAATAAAATAATATTTTTGGCTTTTTTTGTTTGTTGTTCTAATTTTTCAACTTCATTACATGAAAATAATACAACTAAAACAATTGAAATTAAACTTAATCTTCTCATTTGTATAGTTAATTATTTAATAATTTTTCGTCTTTCAGTTTTGCTTTTAACCACCAATCTGTTGGATATACTGACCATTCATTCTTAAATTCAGGATTGATACTTCCTTTTTCCTCAATCCACTTCATCATATAATATCGTAAATCTTTATCGGTAGAGTTAATTCTTCTTTCTAAGAGATCTTCAGTTTTTAAACCTACTCCGGTTGTTAAATGTCCACCGCCCCCGTTACCTCTATAACTATTAATAGCAACTGTATAGGTACTGTCAGTATAGAATACATTGTTATCTGATAATGACAATATAGTTATCTTTTCGTTTACAGGTTTAGTAATATCCACAATATATTTTATTCCTGAAGCAACATCAAAATTGTAATAATTGTTCACTAACGAATATGAACTATACTTTTCCGAATATTCAGGATTTCCGTTCTTGTCTGATTTAAATATTAGCAAATGATCATTCTCAGTTGTCATAGTATTAAACCAGCTTGCATAAGAAAATTCAAGATACTTATCAATTTCTTCGCCCGTTAGGTTCATTGTATATAAAAAATTCTCAAACCTATAGAGCTTAAACATATCACGAACATAAACAGGGCCTTTTTCTATAACAGAATTAAATGAAAGCGGAGCTGCGAAAGAAATATCTGCATTACTTATTTCCAATTGAATTTGGTGAATTAAATCCATAAACTCCGATGGTCCATACAGGGCTTTGTGAGTATTAACAGAGTTTTCAAAAATACCAACTTCTTTTGACACATATTCTTTTACCTCTTTAAATTCGTTTTTAAATTCAACGTCGAATAATGAATCCGCTTTAAATGCACTCATGTCAACAACATTACCTGTAATAATCTTCTCATATTTTCCTTCAGCGTTAAGTTTCATATCAACATTTGCAGTTACAATTTGTCTTGCAGATCCTGTAGGACCAAGTACGAGAACCTCGTCGCCATTAATATTTTTAATTTTCTCGTTCCATGTAAAATGATCATGCCCTACAAATACAACATCAAAACCTGGTACTTGCTCAGCAACTATTCTTGATGCATTTTTGTTTTTATAAGTGTCATAATTAACATTTCCATAAGTATAATCGTATCCTGAATGAAACAGTCCAATTAAAAGGTCAGGATTTTCTTTCTCCATAATTATCGGAACCCATTTACTAGCAGAAATAACCATATCTTCAAATTCAATTCCCGACCATAACTCTTCTGGTAACCAATCAGGAATTCCTGGAGTAATAAGCCCTAAAACCGCGATTCTAACACCATCCTTAATTATTATTTTATAAGGATCAAAATAAGGTGTGCCATCTGATTTTTTAACCGCATTAGCAGCTAACCATGGAAAATTGAATTCGTTTTTCAATTTATCGTAAACAGCATGGCCGGCCTCTATATCATGATTACCAATTGTAGCTATATCGTACTGCATATAGTTCATTACTTTTGAGCAAATATGCATGCCAGAAACATTCTCATAGTTATAATAATAAACAATTGGCTGCCCCTGTAAAATGTCGCCATTATCCATTAAAATAACATTATTCATTTCTCTTAGCTCACTAACATAGCTTTGCACTTTTGATAAGGACCCTGCAGTGTTTCGATCATTAATAAAATCATAATCGAAAATTGCTCCGTGTACATCACTTGTTTCGACAAATATTAGTTTATAATGTTCTGGTTTTTTAATATCCTTTGTACATGAAAAAAGGAAAAGCAATAAAATAGAAATTAATATATTTTTCATATAAAATTTATAAAGTAACATAACTTATATGATTTTGTTCTATCAGAAAGGTTTAAACAAATATTAAAAATTAATGGAAGAAAAACATCATCCGGGTACATTTATACAAAAAATTAAGCAACTAAAATACTAATAGTTAAAAGAAGTCGACCGATATATTTTGAATAAATGCGGTATACGTAATTTCTCCTTCTAATCTCGCCACTGAAAGTATAATTATAACTGAAATATCTTCTCCACTTTTACTTTTTATATTTATCTCTTTTCTTTCACCTACAATTTTCTCCGACTTAGTGTCTAATATAGAATTAATAAAATCATCTTCATAATTATCATCAGGAAATAATTTCGTCATGCTTCTGCCAATGACAATATTCCTTTCAATTTCCCATAATTCTTCGGCGGCTTTATTAAAGAATTTTATTACTCCATCCTGATCAAATGTAATTATAGCATCAGATGCACCCTGTAATGTAAGCTCTGTTCTTTTTTGCACTTTTTCAATTTCTTTAAACTGCTGCTTAACTTCCTCTCTTGCTTGCTTTAATTGTGCTTTTAGATCAACTTTTGATTGCTGCAGGGCTTCTTCTTGTTTTTTGAGTAATTCGGTCTGCTTTTTAGTTTCAATTTCCATTAATTTTTCCTTTGTCTCATCTTTACCAATACATATTATTTTGGCAATATCATCGTACATATCTCTTACTGCAGACAAAGAAACTCTAACCCATATATCCTTATCTTCTTTTGTTCTTTGGCGCAAAGTGCCTTCCCAGGCTTTACCCTGTGCTACCTTATCCCAAATTTCCTTTAATTTATTCAGATCTGATTTATCTACAAAGTCAAAAATGCTTTTTTCTTTTAATTCAAATACAGGATACTCCATTAAGTCTATAAACTTTTGATTACATTCTAAAACGTCTCCTGTTGGCAAGAAATCTACCTTTATTGTTGATCGGTTAAGGGCATTTATCTGTCCCAAATAATCTAAGCTTTCCTTTTTCTGATCTGTTGTATCTATTGCCAGAAATAAAATTTTCTCAACACTTCCATCATCTCTACGCATACATGTATAGGTCGACATTGTCCATAAATCCCTCCCTTGTTTAGTAACGTGTTTCATATCACCTTCAAAATGCTTACCTCCATCTGCAAGGGTGTCCCATAATTTGTTAAACCAGGTCTTATCTTTCTCGTTAATAAACATGGATATATTTTTACCTTCTACATCTGAGTTTTTATCATAACCCAGCTTCTTCAGAAACTTTGTATTTGCATAAATCAATGTTCCATCATTTTCGTACTCGGCTCTAATAAGTGTATGATTTACCGAATTTGTGAAGGAAACAAATTTCTCACTTTGTCGGGCAGCCTCTTCCTGCGTAGCTTGCAATTCTTCCATATTCTGACGCATTTGCTCTTCCTGAGCAGCTAAAGTTTCTGCTTGTAACCGGGACTCCTTTAATAATTTAGCTGTCCGTGTATTTATTTTCACATTAGATATAGTAGATGCAACACTTTCAGCAACTTTTTCAACAAACTCAACAATATATTTCTCTATTACCTGAAATGCTCCTATTTCTATTACCCCGTGAACTTCGTCATTAAATTTTAAAGGAACAACAAGCACGCAACCCGGGGTGGCTTCACCAAGCCCTGAAGTAATATGAACGTAACTTTTCGGAACATCGGTTACAAAAATTGTTTCTTGCTCCAATATTGCGGTTCCTATTGTTCCTTCGCCCCATTCTACTCTTTTATCAGCATATTTCCTACGCTCATAAGCATAACAAGCAGTCATTTTTATATGTTTGTCAGCTTCATTTTCATCTTCAATAACAAACAAGGCTCCTTGATTTGCATTTATATACTTAACTAAATTACTAATTAAACGATACGTCAATTCTTCAAGATTATCAGTATCCGTTCTAAGTATCTCTCCAAATTTGGCTAAGCCTTCAGCAACCCAATTTCTTTGTTTATCCTCATTTCTTCTCTTTTCTTCCTCTGCAATATTATTTTTCAGATTATCTCTTAGATCCAAAATTGATTGTCCCAATACATCATCAGATCCCTGAACTTTATAATCAGCTCCAATTTTCCCCAACCTTATTTTTTCGACAAACCGAAATATTTTTTGATTTTTATCAAATTCGTACTTTAATGAAGAATGTAATGATTCAGATGTATTGGCATATTTTTTACTTGATATGTAAGCATAAAATGCAAGAACAAAAGGAGATAAATCTAAAATTAAATAAACCGGATTATTTCTGTGTAAATCAACAATCTCCGAAAAACTAATCTTTTTAATAAAAAAGTCTATAATTAAAATAAATAACACGGTTAACAACCCAACAACGAATCCACTAACGGTATATTTAAAAACTATAGTTTGAGAATTTCTATCTTTCATATATCGCATCTAATATTTTTTCGGAAATTAAAAATAATTAATCGTTTCAGCAAATTTCTTATTTTTTCAGGTAAAAATTTTATTATCCCTGTCCGTTAATTTTTCAATAAGCTCTATGTATTTATCAATATTCTCATTCATCTTCAGTAATTCTCTTATCTTCTACTTTTCTAATAAATATAACCTGACTCCCGAACACAACAAATAATTTTATAAAACCAACTTAGTCCGGATTTTGAAGATATTGACGACTGAACCTCTTCCTGATTTATAGTATTTTCTTCCATTATATATTAAATATAGTGGTTTAAACGTTTTAAATTTACATTAAATTGATTTAAAAAATAAGGATATCCAGCATTATTTTCTAATGTGCTACACTTATCATATAAGATGCTATTTTGTCCAGTGGTAAAACTTTATCTGCAGCATTTAATTTTATTGCTTCTTTTGGCATTCCAAAAACAATACAGGATTTTTCATCCTGGGCAATGGTTTTAGCTCCAGCCACTTTCATTTCCAACAAACCCTTAGCTCCATCATCACCCATGCCTGTCATAATAATTCCGATTGAATTAGCTCCGGCATATCTGGCAGTTGATCTAAAAAGCACATCAACAGATGGCCTGTGTCGATTAACAAATGGTCCTGCCTTTACTTCAACATAATATTTTGCTCCACTTCTTTTTAATAATGTATGATAATTTCCGGGAGCAATTAACGCTCTCCCCCTTATAACAGTATCCCCATTCACAGCTTCTTTAACTGTTATTTTACATAATTCATTAAGTCTTTCTGCAAAAGATTTTGTGAATAATTCCGGCATATGCTGAACAATAACAATTCCAGGAGAATCAGGTGGCAGAGCTTTTAGAAAAACTGTAAGTGCCTCTGTTCCTCCGGTTGAAGCACCGGCAGAAACAACTATGTCAGTTGTCTTTATCATACTATGTTTGATAGCAGGAGGTAAAACAGCGTCGGCAGTATATTTAGGTTGTACCTGGATTTCAGGTGTTGCTTTTATCTTTCTTTTTACACGCGCATTAGCTGCTCCCTTAATAGCTTCGCATATTCGTACTTTTGATTCATGAATAAAATCCTTAGAATACATTTGTGGTTTTGTAATAATCTCAACAGCGCCATATTCAAGTGCTCTTATAGCTGTTTCGGTTCCTTTTGCAGTTAAACTTGAAATTATTACAACAGGAATTGGGTGTTGCGACATAATTTTTTTAAGAAAAGTTAATCCGTCCATGCGCGGCATTTCAATGTCGAGAGTAATTACATCCGGAACTTCCTTTCTTATTTTCGTAGCTGCTACATATGGATCAGAAGCTGTATCAATAACTTCAAGGTCAGGGCTGGAGTTTACGATCTCTGCAAGGCTTTGTCTAACAACAGCAGAATCATCTACAATTAAAACCCTTATTTTTTTTTTCATAATTTATAAAACCACTTTTTTATCTTTGTTAAATTTACAAATTATTTATAGAAATTTTTAAATGTCAATCGTAATAATTGTTTTACACGAACTATATATAAGTATCTCAATAACTTACTGTTAATAACAGCAGATAATCCCTCAAATTCAGTGTTAAAATTTATCTTTATTAGAATAATTAATTATGAACTCATTTTTAAGACTTTAAAACAAACTGCTATCCTGTTGTTTTTAATGGAATTGTAAAATAAAATTGTGAACTTCCGCTCGTACTACTTTTGGTAGTTACGCCCTCAGACAATTCCTGTTTAACAGATTCGACCCAAATATCGCCACCTAATAAATTAATTAAGCCTTTGGAAATTGAAAGTCCTAAACCTGTACCACCATATTGTCTGGTAGAACCACTATCAGCCTGTCTAAAACGCTCAAATATAATTTCTAGTTTATTTTTTGCAATACCGACTCCGGTATCTTTAACAAAAAACAGGAGCTGATCCTTTTTATAAAATTCAACTCCGAATTCTATTTCGCCTATATGAGTAAACTTTATGGCATTACTTAATAAGTTCGAAAACACCTGCCTAATCCTTATTTCATCAGTTAAAATAAATAAATCTTCCTTAAAAGGTTTTGTTATCTTTAATTTAATTTTTTTCTCTTTACTTTTAATTTCATTGAAATACATTGTATAAAGTTCATCAAATAGCTTATTAATATTAACATTGGTATCAACTAATTTTATCTGATGTGCTTCTATTTTTGAAATATCAATAATATCGTTAATAATGGTTAATAGCTGATTACCATTTGTATTTATAATTTCAACAAAATTATTCCTTTTTTCAGGAGAAAGATCTTTTTTCTTAAGCAATTGTGAAAATCCTAAAATGCTATTCATAGGAGTTCTTATTTCGTGGCTCATATTTGCTAAAAATGCTGATTTTAATGCATCTGCACTCTCAGCTTTTTCTTTTGCTACAATTAATTCATTTTTCAGTTTTTTTCGTTGAGTTATATCTCTTGTTGCTCCCTGCAATCCGGTAATTTGTCCGTTATCAATAATAAAGCTTCCTACTACTTCTGCAAAAAATAGTGTTTTGTCTTTACGCCGGCCTTCTAATTCAAAAGTAAATGGAGGTGCTTTGTGAGGTTCATTTTTGTATATTTTTAATAAATCATCTATTATAGTTCGTGCATTTAAGAGCGATTCATCCTTAAATAAACCAGAATTTGCAACCTTTTTTCTTTCTTCAAGACTATAATTAGTTATTCTTTTAGAACTTGAGCTAAGGTATAGGTAATTAAAATCCAAATCCATTGTCCAGATTACATCGGTAGAATTTTCAGTAAGTAATTTGTATTTTTTTTCGCTTTCTTCAATTTCATCTTTAGCAATATGGAGTTCTTCGTTTAGAGATTTATGCTCTTCGTATAATGCTTTAAAGTTATTTTTTTGTTCGTTTATTTCATTCGCTTTTTCGGCTATATTTTTTAAATAAACGGATTCCGCTTGTAATTTTATATGCCGTGTTTTTAACCTGAATAAGTAAAAAGTAATAATTGAAAACATCAATATTATGAACAAAATAAAAAACAATAATTTATGAGAATACCTTCTTACCGGATCCATAACTGTATTACAACTTGTATACAAAGCTATAGAAAACATCCCATCAATTATATTTACAGATTTATAAACCATTATCATTTTTGCAAATTCTCCGGTATTGTCAGTTAATTTGTAAATAGCAGATCCCGATTCACCTTTCACACTTTTCATAAGAGTTTCTTCCCGTTCAGAAAAATCATATTCCGGATATTTATCTTTATCTTCATTTAGAAAATCATAAACAGTTTCTCCATCAAAAGATGCACAAGGTTTGTAAAACATTTTTCCTTGTGAATCATATACCATTGCTAAAGTATTTTTTTGTACAGCTGGATTAATAAACCTGTTAATTAGAGTTTCAATCAAAACGGTAAATTGTAAAATACCAATAAACTGATTTTGATAAAATACAGGATTCGAAATTGAAATTGTCGCCTTGCCTTCAATATTGTCATAAATACTGCTTATATGAATCTTTTGTTTTGTTAATACATTATCAATTTCTGACAAACAGAGTGAATCCTTTGGATTAATGTTTGTTACATTATGCCCGTGTATCAATTCACCATCGGTAGAAAATAACATTACTGCCTCTATATCTTTTTTATGAGCCTTATATATATTCTCTATAGGGCAAAAATCATTATAAAATTCATGATCATGATGATTTAAAAGGGCCCTAATAATTGTAGGATCACAGGTCAGTGCTGTGAATGAATTTGTATGTTCATTTAACAATTCTTCTATTCCGTAAGTAATAATATCTATTTTAACCGACAGGCTGTTTTTACTGTTCGAAATAACTGTACTTCTATACTTGTTAATGCTCCATGCAATAAAAATTATTGAAGATATTAAGAATATAATGCTAATAATTATTATGCTTATTGCAGTTTTAGAAGTTATAATGTTTTTATTTTTCATTAATTACTTAATATTTATTCTGATAAACAGGCTACCATATTGTTTTAAAATCTTTCGTTACAAATAGCTCTTAACCTTTTCTAATAATTTGTCGAGTATTATGGGTTTTGAAATATAATCGTTACAACCTGCTTTTATACAATTAATCTTATCCTCGGACATTGCGTATGCTGTTTGAGCAATAATCGGGATCTTTTTATTAAGCTTTCTGATTTCCCTTGTAACTTGCAAGCCATCTTTATCAGGCAACTGAATGTCCATTAATATTAAATCTATATCTGAATTTTTATTAAATGCTTTCAATGCAACTTCTCCACAATTAGCATATATTATATTTATTTTTGTTTCTGAAAAAGTTGATTCCAATAATTTGAAACTATATTCGTCATCTTCAACAATTAATATAGTTTTGGCTGACCAGTCCAATAAGTCTATATCGTTCCGGGGCAAATCAATAGTTTCTTCCCTGACAGCATTTTTCAATTGAATAGTAAAGTAAAATTGAGTACCTCCTGCCTTGCCAGCGGACATGTTTTCTTTAACAGATTCTACCCAAATATCGCCGCCCAATAAATCAATCAAACCTTTAGAAATTGTAAGTCCTAAACCTGTACCACCGAATTGTCTTGTAGAACTACTATCAGCCTGTCTAAAACGGTCAAATATAATGTCTAATTTATCTTTCGCAATACCCACTCCCGTATCTTTAACAAAAAACAGAAGCTGATCCTTTTTATAAAATTCAACTCCGAATTCTATTTCGCCTTTTTCTGTAAATTTTTCAGCATTACTTATTAAATTTGAAAAAATTTGTTTAATTCTGACTTCATCAGTAATAATAAAAAACTCTTCTGTAACAGGTTTTGTTAACTTTAATTTAATTTTTTTCTTTTTAATCTTAATTTCATTATAAAACATTACATAAAGCTCATCAAGTAAAACATTCATATTTACATTGGTTTCAAGCAATTTTATCTGACGTGCCTCTATTTTTGAAATATCAATTATATCGTTAATAATAGTTAATAGTAAATTGCTATTTGTGTTTATTATTTCTATTAGATTATTTCTTTTTTCAGCTGAAAGATTACTTTTTTTAAGTAATTGCGAAAATCCCAGAATACTATTCATAGGAGTTCTTATTTCATGGCTCATATTTGCCAAAAACTCTGATTTTAGTTTGTCGGCATTTTCAGCTTTTTCTTTTGCGATTACTAGCTCTGCATTATTTTTTTCAAGTGCGTCGTTAATCCAGTGTAACTCATCATTTGCAGCTCTTAATTCTTCTTCGGCAGCCTGTAACTCCTCGTTCTTTTGCTTTAATGTTTTTTCAAAAATTTTACGCTCGGTAATATCTCTGAAAATGCTCAGATTACCTGTAATTCGCCCATACTCGATAGTTGGAGTAACAGTAATAAGTATATGTTTTTTTTCACCTCCGGAATGATTAATTAGTAACTCATATGATTTATTTTTACCACTTAACCTGTTTTGAGTTTTTTCATTTATTAATTCAAACTTTTCTTTATCAACAAATTCAGAAAGTTTTTTGCCAATTACCTTACTCATAGTACGACCAAAAATTTTACACCCCGCCGGATTAATAAATAATATGTTTTCATCTAAATCTATCTTAGCTACACCCTCGCCCTGATTTTCAATCAACATCCTGTATTTTTCTTCACTTTCTTTTAAATCATTTTCAGCTTGTATTTTTTCAATTAACTTACTAATATTTTTAGCTACGTAATCCAATATATCAAGGTCATCATAATTATATGCACTTTCATCATCGTAGCTTTGAACTGCAATAACTCCAAACGAAACTCCTTTTGAATTAATTAACGGGGCACCTATCCATACTGGCGAGTATTCTCCATATTCTTCAATAAATCCTTTTTCAAACAACTCTTTTTCTGTTTCAGAGTTAATTAATATTGCTTTCTTTTCTTTCCTTACATAATCTGTTAATGAGTTTTCTAACTTATAAGACTTATCTTTATAATCAAACTCCTGATCATATTTATCTTCGTGATAGGGGAATGAATAAGTATTTGTTTCTTTATCATACAATCCTATATAAAAATTTTCTGTATTGAATATTTTACTTAATTCAATTTGTATTTTGGGAGCCAATTGCTCAACATCATCTGTTTTATTTGACTCCTGATTAATTGCTAAAAGAATATCTTTTACTCTTGCATTCCTTTTTGATTCGGTTATATCGAGAGCAGTAAAAGAAACACCTTTAGCCCAGTTGTTCGGATCGAATGGCGCGGAACTAAGTAATACATCAATAATTTTACCATCTTTTCGTTTCATCTTTGTTTCTACAGTGCCAGTACCTTTTTCTTTTATTTGCTCATATTTTTCTTTACCAACCTGATCATATAATTCCTCAGTCGGATAGAGCATTGCTGCATTTTTTCCAATAAGTTCGTTCCTGCTGTAACCTATAATATCACAAAATTTTTGATTTACTTCCTGAATATTCCTGTTCATAACAACACCTATTCCGGTTGGTGCAGCCGAAAATGTACTTGCTAATCTCTGTTCACTTTCTTTTAGTTTTTCAATTGATTTAACATTTTCTTCTTCCAGTTGTTTTTGCGATAATGTTAAAGCTACATCATCGGCAAACTCCTGGAATAAATTAAGCGCTTCAATATCTTTTGAAAATTTATGTGGAACAGCAACCATAACGTATCCAAAATGATTCCGGTTATGTTTAAGTGTTATAATTAAAGAGGATTTATTATCATAATTTATTGCAGCCATTGGACACTTACTACACTCTTTTACAGGATCAGATATAACACATACACCTTTTTTAACACCATATTTTTTTATACAAGGCAAGGTTTTATGTTTGTTAAGATAATCTTCTACATCTTTAAAATCTCCATTAAGACCTTCGGAAGCAGCTAAGTAATGATCTTTCTCTTTTTTTAAAACGATCATTATGCTATAATAGCCCAGATTCCCCAAAATAGCTTTGCACGCAGCTTTCAGAAATTCATTGCGGGTTGATTTTCCGGATTGCAACTTGTTAACATTTCGTAGTCCTTTCATTACAGCATTAAGATATCCCATTCGTACTTCAGCTTCTATCTTTTCTGTAATGTCCCTGAAACTCCATAACCGGCCTGTTATTTTTTTATTTCTAATAAGCGGAGATGAATACCTTTCAAATACTTTACCTGATTTTAAGTATATCGTATCAAAATCAACTTCTTTTGATTTGTATAATTGTTCTACTTTATTTAAAAACTCCTGTTGATTTTTAATCTTATCGATTACGTATTTTAACAATTTTTCATCTTCACCGGTCTGAATAATATTCTCAGGAATATTCCACATTTGACCGAATTTCTTATTTGTGTGAGTAACTTTACCATCATTATCAATTACTAAAATTCCATCGGCAGTGGAATCAAGAATTCGCCTGGTTAGCTCTTCCCTATCCGATATTATTGCATTCTGATCTTCCAGCTGTTCAAGTAAGGAGCGTAGTTCTTCGTTTTGTGCAATATACTCTTCACTTAATGCAGAATATTCATCTTTACCATGTTTATATTTAATTGTTTGATCTTTAATTATTGTAATATCTTCGAAAAAAGTAATAAAATAACCGATCTCAGGCGAAAAAGCAGAAATATAAAACCATTTATTAATTACCTCGGAGAACTGTTCTAATCTTCCATTTTTGTTATTCAAAGCAATGTCTCCATAAAATGAGATCCAGTCAAATTTGTCTTTTCTGATTTCCGGAATAATATCTGTTACTTTTTTCCCAATTATATCTTTCTTTTTTAATCCGGTATAAGACTCAAATAGTGAATTAGCCTCCATAAAAATATAGTCGACGGGAGTATTATTTTCATCGGTTATTATTTTATGAAGAGCATAACCATACGGCAGGTGTTCTATTAAAGCAGAATACTTACTATCAATTAAATTGCCGGATTTATCGGTGTTAAAGTTTATTTTGGATTTCATATTATACAATTATTGTTTTTACACTTTGTACCATAATTCAATATTTCCTGTCAGAAATCACTAAAGGCCTGAATAGTTTTATAACTTCACTTTGGATATTCTTATCAAATACATTCTAAATATATTTACATAGAATTGAAAATAATTCGTTTACCCCAATTGGTTTAGAAATATAATCTGTACATCCCGCTTTAATATAATTTTCTTTATCGTTAACCATTGCATGTGCTGTTTGTGCTATTATCGGAATATCCTTATTAAATTCTCTTATTAAAGTAGTTACTTTATCTCCACTCATTATTGGTAATTGAATATCCATTAAAATTAAATCCAGATCGTTGTTTTCCTTTGCTTTTAGTAAAGCTTCTTTTCCGGTTTTAGCAACTTCAATATTTACTTTTGTTTCTGAAAGAACTTCTGAAAGATATTCTAAACTATATATATCATCTTCAACTATCAGTATTTTTTTATTACTCCAATCTATCAGATTAATCTTATCTATATCCATATTTTTGTTTATTTGTTCTGTAGCATAATTTGACTGATACGGAATTTTAAAATAAAAGGTTGTTCCCGTTACTAACTTAGATTCAAACCAAATTTCACCATTCATTATTTCTACTAAGCCTTTAGCTACTGCTAATCCTAAACCTGCTCCTCCATATTCCCGTGAATTTGACTCATCAACTTGTCTGAAACGCTCAAATATTAAATTGTAATTTTCCTTCTTTATTCCTATTCCGCTATCAGCAACATAGAAAAGAAGATTGTTATCATCTTGTTGTTTACATCCAATTTTAATAAATCCCTCAGCTGTAAATTTTATCGCATTATCTATTAATATATTTAAAATTTGATTCACCTTTTTCCCATCACACCGATTTTTTTTATCAGAGATTATATCTTTCTCATTTATTTCAAATAAAAGTTTACCGGGATCTTTTATATGGTTTTTATTAGAATTATACACATCATTTAAAATACCACTTATATTACATTCCGAATAACTTATTTTTAACTGACTTGTTTCTATTTTAGATATATCCATAATGTTGTTAATAATTTGTAGTAGATTATCTCCGCAATTTGATATCAGGTCTGCATATTCTCTCATCACATCGGGTGTACTTGTTGTTTTAGTAAGTAATTGAGAAAATCCAAGTATTCCATTTAAAGGAGTTCTTATTTCGTGAGAAATATTAGCTAAAAATACAGATTTAAGCCTGTCGGATTCGAGAGCTCTTTTATTAGCTTTTTCCAATTTTTTATTTTTATACTCTAAAGCTTGATTAACACTTTTTAATTTAGAGTTCTGCGATTCAATTTCTTTATAAAAAAGTCGTATTCGTTCTCTTGCTAACTCAAGATCTTTCTGAACATCAATATTAAACAGTGCATAAGCAAGTTCTTCTGCGACTTCTTTAAACAATGAGCTCTCCTCAATATTAAATTCGTATTTTGTTGGAAAAGCGATAGTAATAACTCCATAAAACGTATTATTAAATAATATAGGAACAATAATGTGTGTTTGGTCTCTTAAATTACCTTCAAACATACAATTGTTACATTTTGTTGAAGATTCAAAACAAATTTCCTGTTCTCTGGTTTCAATTACTTTCTGTAAGCAAGGAGGAAGCTCAATAGAATGCTGATTATCTTTAATCATACATTTATCGGAACAATACAGTTGTTCTACTTTATTGTTATAATTAAATAATAAAATCCATACTTTGCTGTATCCTAAGACGTTGGCAAGTATTTCGCAAGTACTATTCAACAAACCATCTTGTTCTTTTTCTTTAACTATTAAGCTTTTAACTTTACGAATAGCATTTAACATTTTTATTAAATGATTATTTCGTATTTTTATTTTTACCGTATCAGTAATCTCGGATAATATTGTTACAAAACTTACTTTGTTAACAGGAAAGGCTAATGTTTTATAATATTTGTCGTGTTTAATAGAATGATATTCAAAAGTATAAGATTGTTCATTAAGGATTGTATTCTTAAAACCCTCAAGAATTTTTTTCTCATAATCATTACATACTTCACTCAGCTCTTTCCCAATTATATCCTCACTTTTTAAATTAGTAATTTTTTCATAAGCCTTATTTACCGACAAATAAACAAAGTCGTATGGTTTGCTATTTTCATCAAATAGAATTTTATAACGCGCATAACCTTCATCTAAGTTTTGTAAGATGAAATCATTATCCGTACCCAAATCGTTAAGATTTGATTTCTCTTGCTTTTCTTTATTTAATAATAATTTATTCATATTCTTAAGTAAGGAAAATTTAATAAAAGGAAGGCAGGAAACTTATCCTGCCCCTAATTATTCTACTTTTTAGAATTTCTCATAATCACTGTCTGCTGCATTAAATGATTCCAGCTTAATATCAACACCCTTTTCTAATTTTTTTTCCTTGGGTTTGTTTATTTGATCTGTTTTTGCTGATTTTACCTGTTTTTTTGCTACAACAGTTTTACTCTTCCTCTGTTTTGTGTTCTCTCTGTCAATTTTAAAATATGAAATTATATCCTGAAGTTGCTCTGCCTGACTGGAAAGTTCTTCAGAGCCTGTAGCCATTTCTTCAGAAGCGGCTGCATTTTGCTGAGTTACCTGATTTAGTTGTTGTATAGCACTATTTACCTGATCGGCACCACTATTTTGTTCCATACTTGCAGCAGCTATTTCCTGAACTAATTTTGCTGTTTTCTCAATTTCAGGTACAATTTCGGCCAGTTGAGTTCCAGCTTCTTCCGAAATTTTAACACCTTCACGTGAAAGCTGATCTATTTCATCGGCAGCAATCTTACTTCTTTCAGCCAGTTTTCTTACTTCGGCAGCAACCACGGCAAAACCCTTTCCATGTTCACCTGCACGTGCTGCTTCAACAGCTGCATTAAGAGCAAGTATATTTGTTTGAAATGCGATATCATTTACAATAGTGATTTTTTCAGCAATTTTATTCATTGCATTTACAGAAATTTCCGTTGATGCGTTACCTTTATTTATACCTTCGGAAGCGTTAATTGCAATCTTTTCTGTTTGCTGTGCATTATCGGTATTTTGCTGTATGTTAGATGCCATTTCTTCCATCGAAGAAGAAACTTCTTCGGCTGACGATGCCTGTTCTGAAGCCCCCTGCGACATTTGCTGCGAAGTAGAACTCATTTGTAAACTGGCACTTGTAATATTTGCAGCTCCATCCTGAATATTTGCTACAATTTTACGCAACTCATCAACCATGCTTTTTAAAGCATTTGCTAAATCTCCAATTTCATCTTCCTGATCAATATCAACAGTAGTAGTCAAATTCCCGGCAGCCACATCTTTTGCGAATACAACCGATTTTTTAACCGGATTTACAATTCCTCTGGTTATAACCACAGCCAATAATATTGCAATAAGCGAGGCAATTATGCTAAAAATAATAACTCCCATACGAGTATTTCCTGCTTGTTGAAGCATTACTGCATCAGTTAGAATATAATCCTTAGATCTTTCAATTATCTCATCAAATAAATCGCCAACCTGATTTAGGTGAACCATTGTTTGATTATTATAAATTGCATTGGCTTCATTCATTCCTTCCAGATTCTTGTCATTCCACTCAACAACATCATCAATAAGATCTAATGTTGCTATTGCGTAATTACTGGTATTGTTATTGAAATAATTATACCCTGCCGTTAGATTTCCCTGAGCAAGATAATTTTCAATCTGAATAGCACTTGTATGCAATTTATTATGTGGTTCATCAATTTTAGTTAACAGCCGATCAAGTTCAGGGTCATCTTTTCTCATTTGAACAATTTCATCTGAATTTACCCATATTCCATAATTACATTTTTGAGGGTCGGTTTGAACATTAAGAACATTTTTTTCCTGTAATAATGCATCCTTAATTGAGTGCGTCCATAACAGGTGTTCACTTTTAACATTTCTAAGTTTAGCCCCAAGTGCTACATCCGCCTGATAAAAAACTTCGTCAATCTTTATGGCCGATTCGTGCAATTGTGTATGAGGTTCCTCAATTTCATCGAAAAGAGACTTTAATTCCGGGGCAAGTGTTTCTGCATGTTTTCTTCCTTCGCCATAATACCATATACCAAATTCACATTTACCTGGATCGGTCTGAACATTAAGTTTTGTAACAGTTTCATCGGTTAATAGTTTATTTACATCTGATGCCCATTGAAGATGTTGAACATACTTTTGTGCCAGATCAGTTCTTAAAATATTTCCTTGGATAACTTCTCCTGCATTACCAACTATTCCTCCGATTCCGTTAATTGCCCATACAGCAACAACAACCAAAAGAACTATTATTAAACCAAAAGAAATAAAGAACTTTTTTCCTAATTTAAAATTTTTCCATTTCATAATTTTATTGTTTTTGTGTTAATTACGTTTTTAAATTTTATACTACTTCTTTTTTTTGTGACATTTTATCCTTTAGAACATTCAGCTCGTCTAAGGTAAATACCATTTCCATGTCCAATATCATAATGAATTTTTCATCAACCTTTACCATTCCATTAATAAACTCAGCACGGTACTTGCTTCCAATACTCGGAGGATCCTGAATCCCGCCTGATTCAATTTCAAGTACCGATAGTACCTCGTCGACTAATGAACCAACAAAAACTTTTTGATTCTCGAGGTTAAGTTCCAACACTATAATACAGGTTTTGTCGGTATAAACGGTTTCGGTAAGACCAAACTTAAGTCTGGTATCTACTACCGGGAGGACAGTTCCACGAAGATTAATAACTCCTTTCATATAATCAGGAGCTTTTGGCACTTCGGTAATACTTGTCATTTCAAGTATATTTAGCACTTTATCAACATGAAGAGCAAATTCCTCATCTCCAAGTTTAAATGACAAATACGAATTAATTCTCAATTCATTTTCTTCCATATTTTTCAAATTTTAGTAATTATTTAAAGCTGATTTTATTTTATTTTTTACATCACGTATATTAACAGGTTTAACAATATAATCATGTGCACCTTCCCTAATTGAACGCTCTATACTTTTAATATCGGATTTTGCCGAAACCATAATTACAGGAATATTTTTATTTTTATAATTAGTTTTTATAATCTCAAGAATCGTAAATCCATCTATTTTTGGCATCATTAAATCAAGCAGAATGAGATCAAAATTAATTTCATCCATAATCACTAAAGCGTTTTGAGCATCATTCTCAATTATAACATTATAACCTTCCTCACTCAATATGCTTTGTAATAAGTATAAATGAGAATCGGCATCATCAATAATCAGTATTACAGGAATTTTTGTATTCATAATTTTCATTTATGTAAACAAATTTACGTGCAATAAATCCCGTATAACAGGTGAGAATTACGTGTATTACAGGCTACGTAAAATTACTTGTACGAGTTTATTGTGTAAAGACCTGATTATTTTGTGAATACACGCTTCAGCGGAGTTGTGGGTCTTTTTATCTTGTATATCAGACGCTTAAGGCATGTAAGCCTATTTGGCTTATTGTTAATTCATTAAATACAAATCTAAATAATCATAATTGCCGATTATTTGCTAAATTAGGTATTAATACCTATAACTCTTACTGTTGTTTTTCGGTATAAATACCTACATAACTGTATCCGATACAGTATACAATTTTTAATGGCAATACAAAAGTGTAACAGTTGTTTAATCAATATGCAGGAAGATTTTAGTATCTGTTGTCAGGAGAAGATATTCTCATAGTTATATTCTCCTGATGTTCAATACCTAAAACTTTGTAATTGTTGGATAAGTAAGAAATAAATATTTACACTCTAAGTAACAGTAACAACATAATTTGGTTAGCGAATTTGCTTAAGAATTTCTAACTATACTTTGGTAATATTAATATCGGATGGGAAAATATGCTTTTTTAATACATTTTTTTCTACATCGCTGATATTTCCTATAATACTTTTCTTATTATCAATATTTACAATACATCCAGACAAATTAACTGTTAACAGTTTCTGATCGCGTCTTAATATTCTGAATTGAACGTGTAACTCATTCTCTATATCACGAAAACTCCTGTTCATCCTTTCAATTACCATGCTAATGTCATCTTTATAAATAATATTCACTAAATTCATTCCGATTAATTCTTGTCTGGAATATCCCACAATTTTGCAAAATTTATGATTCACGTATGCAAGCTTATCTTCTTGATATATATATACTCCGTAAAGTGAATAATCCATTAATGTACTAAATTTCTCATCAGCAATACAAGTAATCTTTTCCAGTTTTAGAAGCCTGGTTTCAATTAAATCCAATAACTCTAAGGAATTAATTGGTTTTATTATATAATCATCTACTTCAAGATCCACTACATCACGAACTTCCTTATACGAATTATTATCGATTGTAAAAATAAAAGGAATAGCAGCAGTTGAATTAATTTGTTTTAAAGTGTTAAATACCTGATATCCACTTAAATCACCGGAATTGCTATCGCATATGATCAAATCGGGTATTGTTTCTAAGATCTTCTGAATACCCGATGATCCTTTCATTACAGCAGTTACTTTGTAATTATTTTTGCTTAAAAAATCAGAAAGCTTTAATAATTCGTTTTTATTTGATTCAATAATTAAAATATGTTTCATTTCACATTTTTTATAAATTAAATATGATGCATAAAAATATTTTAAGCTTTCGATTGTCCTTTCACATATCGTTGTTTTACTTCACCTGTTTCGGTATAAAATATGATTTTTCTTCCGTCTTTACCACCTACACTTGAGCTGGTTATAGGAATTCTTAATTCTTTAAGCTGCTCCCATGCCAATTTAATGTTTCTTTCCCCAATATGAAAATGCGAGCTTTTAATTTCAAGAACATCTCCTCCTCCAAAAACTTTAGCGACAATATTATTTTTTTTGGATCCGAAAGAATACATTTTTTCTAATAGTTTTTCAATAGCAATGTTACCATATTTAGGAGAAGCTAATCCTTCTCCATTCCAGTAAGGAAGCATATAATGACACATACCTCCTGTTTTTAATACAGCATCCCAAAAACAAACCGCTACACAAGAACCCAGGATTGTATTAATCTGAAAAGGTTCTTTGCTTGCAAAAAGTGCGGCAGGATATAAAAAATGTGATTCTAGTTTATCCATCTTTAAAACAAAATCTAAAAGGTATCAGGTTCTGTGTCAAAATCCTTATCATTATCAAAGAATAATTCATTTCCATCAAAGGCAAAACCACTAACCTGAGATTCGCTTTCGGGGATTGAAATAGTAAAACTAGCACCCTCGTCTATTTTACTCTGAATATCAATACTTCCACTTAACAGGTCAAGTAAAGCTTTATTAATTGACAATCCCAATCCGTGCCCTCTGTGAATTGAATTAATTCCGGAATCCAGTCTTTTAAATCTATCAAAAATAATTTTTTGATTTTCTAAAGATATACCTGTTCCATAATCTTTTACTGAAACAATTAATTTGTCATTATCAATGCGAGTATCAATTATTATTTCTTTCTTTTCAATACTAAATTTGATTGCGTTACTTAATAAGTTAGAAAGAATCAATCTAAATTTTTCAGGATCAGTCTTAAAGAAGAAAGGTTTATCGTTTTCTGATTTAATATTAAATTGGAATTTCACAACAATCTTTTTTCTTTTTGTTTCAAATTTGAACGATTCAATTACACTTTCCGTTAAATGTTTAATATCAACATTTAAAATTTCGGGGAATATTTCTCCGGATTCGAGTCGTGCTGCAACAAAAATATTGCGAAGTTGAAAATCGAGATTAAAAGCTTCAGAATATATTAAGGATACCATTGAAAAAACCTTTTTCCAATTCTCTTTTTTTACAGAAAGAATATTCTTTGAAAGAGCCAAAATTGAGGCAAAAGGGTTAATTATTTCATTAGTAATATTTGAAATAAAATGACTTTTAAGAGCTTCAGAGTTTTCTAATTTTTTATTTACCTCTATTAATTCTTTGTTAAGCTCTTGTACTTCTTTTAAAACACTTTTATTCTGCTCAAAGCGTTTTTTAAGTTCATCTATTAGTTCCTTGTCTGTTAAATCTCTCATAATATATAATTTAAATTCGCCTGAATATTGTTGGTTTTATTTGTTCTAATGGAAGGTTCATTCCCAGAATAGATTCCGAATGGCCTATAAATAAATATCCTCCACTTTTTAATTTACTACATAGTTTGCTAATTACTTGCTCTTGTGTTTCTCTGTTAAAATAAATTAAAACATTTCTACAAAAAATAACATCAAAAATATCTGCTACATTATATGTATTATCCATAAAATTTAAGCGCTGATAGTTCACTTTTTCTCTTAAGCGTTTCACAACACGCACAGTTTTCTTTTCTTTGTTTTTACTTTTTAAGAAGTATCTCTTTTTAATTTCAAGCGGAATGTTTGCAATTCTTTCATCCTTATAAACTGCAAACGCAGCATTTTGAAGAATTTGAGAAGAGATATCTGTACCTGTTATTGTATAATTAAATTTAGGGGCTTTATTCATGAACTCATTTAAGGTTATTGCAATTGTATATGGTTCTTCGCCACTTGAGCAACCTGCGCTCCATACTTTTAAATGGTAATTTATTTTTTGATCATTCATGAAATTGAGAAGTACGGTATCAATTAAAAAATCGAAGTGGATCGGTTCTCTGAAAAAATCAGTCTTATTTGTGCTAACAACATCAAGCATATGAATAATTTCATTTTTTTGTCCTTCAGGACTAAAAACATAATCAGCATATTCTGTATATGATGCTATTTTTAATTCTCTTAATCTTTTTTGCAGACGACTTTGCAGCATTATTTTTTTAACAGGAGGTAATTTTATTCCTGATTGCTTAAAAATGTAATCACTTAAACGATTAAAATCATCTTTAGTCATTTTTGCATTAAAAATTTTATTTAAAGTAGAATCAACCATGAAACTTATTTTTATTTTAAGAGAGAGGGGAGGTTTTCCCCTCTCCTTTTCAAAAGATGTATAAATATGAACCCTAACCCAAAAATCTATGAATCATCTTTTGATATTTAATTATGTAATAAAACTTTCGATTTCATTATCCAAATGTTTATCATCCACATTTAGATATTAATCTTCCCTTTTTTATTATCTTCAGTTTTTTGTTCAAATTCCGGAAATTTCGGATATCAAAAGGTTTTTGATTTCCTATTTTTTACTTTTCTTTACTTTTTTCTTTTCAATTACTTTTTCCTTTTCTTCAATTTTAACTTCACCCTTCTTTATCTTTTCTTTAACTGAACTTATTTCGTCTACAGAAAAAACCTTTTCCATATCAAGTAGCATAATAAATTTTTCATCAACTTTTACCATACCGTAAATAAATTCAGATTTAAAATTAGTGCCTATATTAGGTGGTGGTAGTATTTGGCTATCTTCAAGTTCCAAAACAGCCTGAACAGAATCAACTAAAGTGCCAACCTGGACAGTATCATTATCCATTTCGATCTCCATAACCACAATACAAGTATTAGATGTGTATTCAGTTGGTGTCATCCCAAATTTTACTCTTGTATCAACAACTGGTAATACTGTTCCTCTTAAATTTATAACACCTTTCATGTATTCGGGAGCTTTGGGAACTTCAGTAATCTTTAGCATTTCGAGTATATTAAGTACTTTGCTAACATTAACAGCAAATTCTTCTTCTCCCAGATTAAATGACAGATAAGAATTAATTTTAGTTATTGTCTCATTATTCATAATTACTTCCTCCGGATATTTTTTTTATGTTTTTTTATTACACGTTTAACTTAGCTTGCGAAAACCTGGAAATTATCTTATTTGTATCCATTACCAAAGCTACTGTTCCGTCACCCAAAATAGTTGCACCCGAGATAATTTCCTGTTTTTTATACATTTTACCAAGTGATTTTAAAACTGCCTGATATTCACCAACAACTTCATCAACCACAAGTCCTATTTCTTTATCATCATATCGAACAACAATAACCTGTTCTCTCTCTTGTTCTCCTTCAGGCAGATCAAACTCTTCTCTTAAGTAATAGAATGGTATTTGCTCTCCGTCCAATACTATTAAGTTATTGTATTTATTTACAACATTTTTGTGATCTACAGCATTAATCTTATTAACTACTGACAACGGCATAACATAGTAATTATGAGCTATTTTAACTAATAACCCATCAATTATAGATAATGTTAATGGCAATTTTATCGTTAATGTTGTTCCAACATTAATTTCTGAATCAAGCTCTGTTTCTCCTCTTACTTCAATCAATTTACGTTTTACAACATCCATTCCTACTCCTCGCCCTGAAACACCTGTAACATTTTCTGCTGTTGAAAACCCTGGCAGAAAAACTAAATCCAATATTTCTTTTTTAGTGAGTGAAGTATCTTTATTTATTATTCCTTTGTTAATTGCTTTATCCTTTATTTTTTCAGGGTCAATACCTGCACCATCATCATGAATCTGAATGTGTACATTTGCACCTGAATAAAATGCTTTTAAAATTATTTTACCTTGTTCCGGTTTCCCAAGTTTCTTTCTTATTTCTGCAGACTCAATACCATGATCAATACTATTTCTTAAAATATGTAACAAAGGATCTGTTAATGATTCAATTATTGTCTTATCAAGCTCAGTATCTGCTCCTTCAGCAATAAATACAACATCTTTGTTCAATTCTTTTGATAAATCCCTTACTAATCTTTGAAAACGGGTTAACATTGTTTCAATAGGGACTAAAACAATATCAAATGCATTATCACGCAACTGACGAGACAATTTTTGTACATTTTCTGCTATTGCTGCTAGTTCTGAATCACCGGATTGTTCGGCAAATAAACTTAATCGTGCCTGTGTAGTAACCAGCTCGCTTACTAAATTCATTAATTGATCAAGCTTACCCGATGACACTCTTATGCTTGATATTACGTTTTCTTTAACTGAAGGTAAAGGGCCTTTCTTTTTTATTGTTTCCTCAATCTGTTCAATTCGTTTTTCAGATAATGTGATTTTTTTAATAATACTTTGAATCTCCGAAACTCCAACATCTGTTCTTTCTTCAGTCAGTTTTGAAACCTGATCAATTATATTATCATTTTCTGTGATATCAAAATCCGCAACTTCATTTATTTCTAATTTACATTGATCTTCAACAAAAATAAAAACATCAGAAATTGTATTTACATCTTCATTAGTAGCAATTAATATTTCCCAATAAGTATAACATTTCGTAATATCAATTTTTTCAATTTCAGGTACTTTATTAAAATGAGCAAAAACTTTACACTCTCCTATTGTGTGTAATTCATCCAAAAGGAATAAAGGATTAGTACCATCGCTAAAAATATCAATATCAGGTTCAAAATATATATAATATGATTTTACTTTAGATTTATCTGTTTGCGGTTCATCAACAATAAGTTGTTGTTTTTCTTCATTTTCTTTATCAATTAATTTCCTGATCTGTAGTGATAAATCAGTATGTATTGTTCTCAAATCAGCAGAATCTAAATCATCATTAGCCAAAAGTGCTTTCATATGATCCACAGAAGCGAGAGTAACATCTAATAACTTTTTAGTTATTTTATATTTCCCTTCTCTAACCAAATCGTATAATGTTTCCAGATGATGTGTGAATTCACTTAAAGAATCAAATCCAAACATTGCACCACCCCCCTTAAGAGAATGCATTGCCCGAAAAATTCTTTCGATTAGTTCTTTATCTTCCGGATCATTTTCAATTAATAATAGAGCATCCTCCAGATCATGTATATTATCTGTTGCTTCTTCTATAAATTTATTTCTGAATTTATCCATTATCTTAATACCTTTTTAAGTGCACCAATTAGTTTTGCAGGAACAAATGGTTTAATAATCCATCCTGTAGCTCCGGCATCTTTCGCTTCCATTTTTTTAGAAGATTGTGATTCGGTTGTTAGAAATAAGATTGGAATTCGTTTGTATTGATCCGTCGCTCTTACATGCTTAATAAATTCTATACCATTCATTTCCGGCATGTGAAGGTCTGTAATTATAAGATCAATATGGCTTCCGTCAAGAAACTTTAACGCATCTTTCCCATCAACACCAACAAGTACATTGTAACCTTCATTTTCAAGAGTAAAACTTACAACTTCCCGTATACTTTCCGAATCGTCGACAATTAAGATATTTTTGCTCATAACATTTAAATTTTCAAAATTCTATATTAATACTTTGCTCAAATCAGAATTATTAAATAATGTTTTAATATCATCAGATAGTTCAACATCAAATGATACTTTCTTATTACGTGTTTCAGCTGTTTTTTTAACAGAATATAATAACTGAATAAAAGTCAGATCCATATTGTTTACAGTCTTTAATACAAATCCAATATGATCATATTTTGTTACGGCTTCAATTATTTTATCTTTCATGCTTTCAACAGAAAAAATTGTAAGCTCATTTTCAATTATTATACTCACCGAACTTTCTCCTTTTTTATTTGAAGGCTTTATTTGAATGTTTTTATCTTCTGTTTTCATATATTTAGATTTAGCTTATTTTTAGAAAAATTCAATATCTCCATCATCTTCACTATCAATATCTATTTCCATTTCCTCCCCTTTAGATATCTGATCATGAATTTTATGCTCAGTTTCCATGGTATAATACTCTTTAAGCTTTATCAGGTTTTCCTCTACAGTGCTATTCACATCACTACTTTCAACCTTAAGATTATAATTTACTGTATTTAACTCCGAGATAATTTTTTCAATAATTTTTTCGAAGTAATCATAGTATTTTATCTCAGATATTGATTTTTTAATACTCTCTAATGCCTGATTACTTATTTCATTATTTTCTTTTAATTTATTGTCTATATCTTTTCTAAAAGAATGTAATCGTGACACAATATCCCTTATTTCACTAAAATCTGTATTTAATGTAAGTTTATTATATTCATTTATAAAACTTTGTACTCTTTTCTTAATTGGGATTAGTTTTTCATTTACACCATCTAAACCAGATGCATTTTCCGTGATTTCAACAAATAAGTTTTTTACCTGATTAAGAGACTCTGTTATGTTCTCATCTACCGAAGAATATTTATTAATACTAACAAAATACAATTCCATACTTTGATTTAGCTCAGAAGTCAGGTTCTTAAGAACAGTAAAATATTTTTCTGATTGCTCCAGTTGGTGGTCAATTAAAGTAATATCCTTATTTAATTTTTTATTTAGATCAAACTTGCTTATAAAGTTAGCTTCAGTAATAGCTATCTGATCAACAATTTCATTAAACAATTTTACTTCATCATCATTTTCTTCTGTATTTATATTCCCACACATTTCCGAAATAACTTTCATATTATCTCCAACCTGCATAAAATTATTAACAATGATTTCCAATGCTGACTGGTATTCTTTATTTGCCTGAATTAACTGTGCTGCCTGCAATCCGGCAATATCTCTTATCCGAAGAAAGAACTTAGCTTTATCGTTTAAGTGTTTTTCATCTTTTGAAGTAGTTTCAAATTTATGAAGCTCACTGATCAAATCTCTATGGGTTTGTTGAATATGCTCCATTTTTTGCTTTATGATATCCTGATACTGAAGCTTTTTAATAATATCACTTATACTGTCAGCTGTTTTATCTGTTTTCCTTCTTATTTTTGGGATACATTCTTTATTATTATTATATTTTTTTTCTAAACTATTTATTCTTGATTTAACACGCAACAATAACGCTTCTATATTAAGTACATTTTGATTCTTTACCTGAGAAAAATTTGAATTTGTTATTTTTGAAATTTTGCGAAGATGGTTTAAGCTTTTGAATATTCTTTCAGATAACAGTTTTATATTATTTATTTTTTCTTCAACTAGTTTAAATTGATCAATTATATCGGAAGAATCATCCGCAATTGATAACGATAAATTTAAGTTTGCTAATAAATATTTCAGGCTCATTAAATTTTGACCAAAATTTTTTAAAGGAAAAAATATAAATCGAAGTTGATTTGACAACTCCTCTAAAAACTCCATTGTTAATGATATTTTTTGATCAAATATATCTGTCTGGCTTTTTAGGCTATCATAAAAAGAATGAATCGCATCATATAAATCCTTATTCTTATTCGTATTAAATATATCAAAGATTGTATTAACATTATTTGATATTATTTTAGATTGCTTATATAAATTTTTGAAATCGCTGTTTAATTGAAGAAAATCATCCGCTGAACATTCATGTAATGACATCAATTTATTATCAATCTGTGAAAATGTAGTAGAGATATCCTTTACAGAATAAGTCTCCAGCAAGGCTTTTATTTTAATTTTATCGTTTACTTCCTTATCTATCATTCCAAAATTATTTTACAATTTTCTTATTATTCTTTAATACCTTATGTACCTTGTCTAAAAATTCGGGAATATCAATTGGCTTTTCTATAAGATCCTCAGCTCCCAGGTCTTTTGCGATAACCTTATTTTCCTGATTGGCAAATGCAGTAACAATAATAATAGGTATTTGGTTATAATTCTCGTTAGCTTTCAATTTCTTAAGCAAATCAAATCCGTTTTCATTAGGCATTAATAAATCTAAAAGTATTATATCCGGAATACAATTCTTTACATGCTCCACCGCCTCCATTGCGCTATATGCAGTTTGTATTTTAAACCCATCGTCTTCCAGTATTGCCTCCAACAATACCAGGTTTGTTTCAGAATCATCTACAACCAGAATGTTAAATTCTTTATTCATAACTTTTGATTTACAATCATTAGATATTTTTTTGCTTCTAAACTACTTAGATTCTATTTATGTTTGACAATGTAAAATTACAAATAAAGGGTCCCTGAATACAAATAATAGATAATGACATTAATTACTGCAATTAGATGATATAAATCACCAATAAATTTAATTCATAAAGGATTTATAAAAAGATTTTAATAAATTTACCGAAATGCACACTTGATGATTTTAAAAGATAACTTCGATATTTATGATAAACTTTTTCCAAAGGACGATATCTTAACTGGTAAGGAAATCAATCAATTAAAATCAAAAGGCAAAACAATTCTCTTTAAAAAAAAGGATGTTATTTTCCGACAAGACACCTTAACATCGCATGTTATGTTTCTTGAATCTGGTCTGGTTAAGCTTTTCAGGAGTGGTAAAAATGACAGATCAATCATATTAAAAATTGCTACTCCGGGTTTTTTAATCGGATTAGTTTCAATTTTTGGAAATAATACATTTCAGTATTCAGCCACTGCAATTGAAGATTCCAAAGTTTACTTTATAGATTTTAATACATTTTATTCAATTATTGAAAACAACGGCAAATATTCAGTTTATTTGCTAAAAGAAGTATGTAAAGACAGCTTAAATATTTTTAATAGAATGACATCTCAATATCAGAAACAATTACCCGGAAAAATTGCTGATATTATTTTATACTTTGCTGAAAATATATATAATTCTTACGCTTTCGAATTTCCAATAACCCGTAATGAACTTGCAGAACTAGCAGGCACTACCAAAGAAAGCTTTATAAGAACACTAACAGAATTCAAAAATGACAAAATTATTGATCTGGATGGGCGATTTGTAAAAATAAGGAGTCTGGAAATTATTAAAACACTTAGCAGGATTGGGTAATTATAGTATGAAAAAATATAACTTTTTAATTGTTGATGATATATTTATAAATAGACTATTGCTTAAAGAAATTATTCAGGATTTATGTGGCGTAATCAAAGAAGCTGCAAATGGGAAAGAAGCAATTGACATCATTCAAAATGAAGATATTGATATTATTCTCATGGATATCGAAATGCCTGTTATGAATGGAATTGAAACGACAAAGTATATCAGAACCATGATGTCCTCCCCTAAAAATAAATTACCTATTATTGCTCTGACGGCTCATAATCCAGATGATTTCTTTGAAAGCTATAGCGACGCCGGTTTTAATCAACTATTAACTAAACCATATTCGTTTAACAAAATTATAAATGCTATTGAATCTTTTTGTGCCTGAAATTCCTCCTATACAATCTATCAAAATATAGTAATAAAATAAATTTAGAATCTCTTGTACCAGGATTAAAATTAAACTGGTTCGTTTAAGAAATGGGATACTGAATTTGTTATTCAGTCTGTAAAAATTGATTGAGAAGATATAAAATTAAAATCCAAAAATGAACAAAAAAAAACCGGATTTTTCCGGCATCTACTTATCAGATAAACTATTTAGCTCGTCAAGTAATTTCATATTTGTTTCATACATCTCACTAATAATATTTCTACAATGCTCTTTGATACTGCCATTTTCAGGAGGATTATTCACCTTAAACAATAAATTGCGGCGAAGCTGTTCAACATCATGTAAAATATCCAAAACATTCTCCTGATTATTTACAGGCGAATACTCCATAAAAGAAAAACATTCGTTTATCATTTGATTAGCCAGAAAATTAATATCCTTCTTTATGTCTCTGCAACTTGCCATAAAATTATAATAAAATTAAGATGAATTTTAGAGTAAGATATAGGTAAATATTTTAAAATCAAAATCTTTTATCTAAAAAAAAACACCCTTTTGAGTAAAAGAGTGCGGAATTATTGTAAACTTATATTTATGGTTTTTTATTCAAAACTGTGTGAAACAGGGAGTATACTTTTCTTAGTATCGTCTATTCTAAAAATATTATAACCATCGAAATATTTTATAATATCAACATCAACATTTTCATACCCTGATGTTTTATACCACTTAACAAATCTGTAATCTGCCTGTAACAAATCCATGCTATGGTTATAAATACATTGTTCAAAATTTTTCCCGTAATACATCATTGCTGTAAGGAAATATAAACCGACATCATAAGCATGTATTGCCATTTGGTTTGGTTCTGTTCTATATATATCGCGATACTTTAAAATAAAGTTTTTAACATCCCTTTCGTGATAATCTATAAAAAATGGTGAAGCAATACATAATTCCAGGTTAAAATAATATTCAGGATCAATATTTCTGAAACGTTGCCAACGCGATAATCCAACCACACTAACCTGATGCCCGAATGCTTTAAGCGTATTCAAATTTGTTACAACATCTGTAACAAATGCTTCTTCGTTTGAAGGAATAATAAACACATTTTCGATTTCTTCATTTAATGCGTGCTCCAGTACGTTAATACTATCGACGAAAACAACTTCTTTAAACTGAATATTATTCACAAGTGTATCAATGGACAAATTATTAAATATTTTATCCTTAACCATCTGAATATTACTATATCCCAGACTATCTCCGTTATGCACCAGAACAATATTTTTATGGCCGAAACCAGAAATGAATTTTGCAAACTCATCTATTTGTGAGTTATGGGATGGGTAAACCTGAAATAAATAAGGATTTTCATTAACCAAACTTAAATTATCAGATAAAGGAGAAATCATCTTTATGTGATTTTCTTTTGAGAATCCTGAAACAAGTTTTATCTCATTACTATATATCGGCCCAATTATTAAATCAGTGCTACCAAACTCCGGGAAACTTAAAATTTCCCTTATTCTGGCTGTATCTTTTTCTGTATCGTAAACGTGTAAATTAATTGATAAACCATTTTGCTTTAATGAATCAACCGCCATTAAAAAGCCTTCGTAAAACTCAACAAAATTCAAAGACCTGGGATAGATGTGAAACGGGTTATAAAATACTTTCTCGTATATTTTTTCTCCTGAATCGTTCACTTCTGATGAATCAACATAAAATTCCTCATCGTTTTTATCAAGATAAAATGGCAGTAAAAGTGCAACCTGATATGGTTCATTTTGTTCCCATGTTATTTTTTCACAGTCCGGAATATACATTGAATCAGAATATGCAACCGACGCTCTTTTTTCATACAAAATTGTATCTCCTGATTCTTCATCAGGTTTTATTAATACGGTAGCACTTTCAATATCTATAACAGCCGGGATTTTTAATATCTGTCCTACTTTTAAACCCCCGCTAACAAATGGATTATGTTCAATAAGAATATCTTCAGTAATATTATAAAATCGCGTTAAAGAGTAAACTGTGTCTTTCGTTTTAACAGTATAATATATGAACTGACTTGCAACGCGAATAGTGTCATTAAATGTTTCGCTAACCGGAAACTGAATGGCTTCTACAACATCCTTTGATTTAGGAATTTTAACTATCTGATTTTCGTTAACACCATAACGCACAGTTGGATTGCAGGCAATAATATCTTCCTGGGAAACATTATATTTCTTCGATAATGAATACAAGGTTTGTCCTTTTTTCACCCGGTGATATATAAAATCCTTTTTAGAATCTCTATCATTGGATTCATTATCTTTTTCTGTAAAAGGTATTTTAAGTGCCTGTCCAATTTGAAACCCCAGAAAAATCTCCGGATTTTCTTTTGCTATTTCCTTTTGTGTAACATCATAGGCATTACTTAGTGAAAAGAGAGTTTCTCCTTTTTTAACAATATGAACATAATAAACCTGTCCGCCGATAATTACTTTATCCTTCGATTTTACTACTATAACCGTATCGCTTTGAGCAAAAGAATGATTAAGAATTAATGAAAGTAAAATTAATATTAGGGTTATTCTTCTCACTTATAAACTTATTTTCTAGTTAATTAACCTATATAAAAGATAAAAATTGTGTTATAAATAAAATATCATTCACAAAATTACATGAAGTCAGTCAATAAAAAAAACTTCAAAATTAAATTGCTGAAAAAGCATTACTTAAAGTTCTAATTTTCTCTTAGTACGTATTCGTCATACTCTATTTCGAATCTTAACTTATGCTTGGATTCTTCCTGAGCCAAGGATATAAACACATCTCTCATTCCTTCATTTTCGGCACGTTTAGCTAAATCGTAATAAAGCTTAAAAGCTGCTTTCTCTTTACCCATTGCAACTATCAGTGCTTCCTGATAGCTCATATTCGGAGTGATCTGTACATCAGCAATATAATCACTTATTTTCAGATCCTGAATTTCCTTTGGTTCAACTTTAAACGAACCTTCTTGTTTAATCTGAGTTAATCGTGCTTTGTGATTAATTTCTTCCTGGGCAAATGAAGCAAACACAAAACGCATATCTTCAGTTTTTGAATTTTCAGCTAATTGATTATAAAAATCAACAGCTTCCTGTTCTGCACTTATGGCAAAATCAAGAACATCATCAATCGATTTAAATTCATTCATATTGATATATTTTTATCTTATAACATTATTACTTTTCAATAGCATCTTTAGTTTTTACCTGATTCATTTCAAATGACTCCTTAAAATGTTCATCAAAGTATTTAACAACAAAGTCGCAGCCATGTTTAAAGAGTTTATTCAAATTATCCTTTTCAGTATAAATGAATTCGTGGTTTTCTTTCTTGTCGATATCCTGTAATAATTCAAATATTTCTGTTCTGACATCATCAACTGATTCAATCTTAGTTTCTGAAAGCTGATTAAATATCTGCACAAGTTGCATATAGTTTTCTATTTCAACTTTACCATTAAATTGTTTCTCAAATATCTGAATACTTTTTTGTGTATTTGTAAAACTACCTGATGTTTCAACAGGGAAAACTGCCGGAAGAATAAGATTCGCTTGTTTAGCTGTTTCTGTCATAAAGTAATCCTGAACCATGATAAATTCTGCATCCCCAAACCACTTTTGAACTTTAGCATTATCAGTTGTACATCCAACAGGATCTTCACCAAAAATATAGAATTTCTTAATTAAACCATCGTTTAATTGTTCTCTCATGCATTTATCATTTACATCCGGAAATTCAGAAATATTCCATCGTTTTGCTAATTTTTCAATGTATTTTTTATTTCCAAGATCAACATTTCCAACGCCATTTTTTGTAGAAATTCCCATATCGAAAATTCCCTGTGAGTTATTCTTTTCTTTAAGCGAAATAAGTCCATTTGCAGTTTTTCCTAACTTACCTGTTATCATTGCTAAGTTAAATAATTCCCGGCTTACATTTGAAGAAACTTCTTTTTCAGAAAAAATAAGAATGGCATTTATCTCGTTATTGTATTTTTCAGCAAATTCTTCAATAGATTCTTTGCAACAAACTCCTGATTCCTTAATTAATTCTTCGTAGTTTTCTTTAACTAAATCTTTCTTATATTCATCAAATCCATTACAGTTATCTTTAATAAACAGAGCGTTATGCAATCCTTTTTCTATTAAATAATAATTAACTGCTTTTATGAAATGATAATACGATTTAACCTTTACTGTTTTATCTACTTTATGCTCCAGTGCACTTAACTCCTTGTTTGTAACTAATTCAACAGGAGTACTTTTAGTTTCACGGGCATTGTTAATCATGAAGCTAACAACCGCATTATCCATATTCACTTCCGAACCTAATAAAAAGATTCTGCTTGCGTCCTGGATTTGCTCGAACGGAACATTTACTTCGGAATTCTGACCGTACCATCTTCCCTGACCATCGTAATGGAAACTTGTTACATTATTGGTTTTTACTCCAACACGTGCAAGTTTTTGAATCATATACATTTCTTCATTGCTTAAACGTGCTCCTGCAAAGAATCCATTTTCGTCAGGATCTGTTCCCTTTATTTCGTCCGCAATAATATCAAAAGCTTTTTGCCAGCTTATTACTTCAAAATTACCATCAACTTTTAGTAATGGCTGAGTTAGTCGCTTAGCATCATTCATAATACCATACCCAAATTTAGGATAACGGCAAATATTTCCATCTTTATTAATTTGTCCTTCTTTACCTGTTGCTTTCCAGACAAACTCAGATTTATGATGATATTCAACTTCGCAACCAACTGAACAATAATTACATATAGTGTTTACGATATCCATTTTAACCGGTCCGGGTTTAAAAGCAACATTTTCAGTAATCGCACCTGTAGGACAAGTTGAAATACATAATCCACATGACTCACAGTCCGTTTCGGTTAGTGAATTCCCCATACCTGGAGCAACATAAGTATCGAAACCCCGGTTTACCAATCCCAGTGCATTTGCTCCAACCACTTCCTTACAAATTCTTACACAACGTGCACAAAGAATACACTTGTTATTATCTATCTCAATAAACGGATGTGAAAAATCAAGCTCATGTGCATGAAATTCACCTTCGAAATGCTTCTGATCAGCATCGTATTGTGTTGAATACTTTTTCAGGTCACAAGTATGAAATTCTGTACAACCACACTCAAAACAACGTTCAGCTTCGTGTTTTGCAACTATTTCATCAGCATAACCTAATTCTACTTCTTTAAAATTAACACGATCGTCTGCAGGAAGAACAGGCATCTCTTCGCGAATTTGGTTTTGATATCTCCCTAAGAAATCATCTGAAGTTAATTCTTTAAAATTATCTCTGCGGCTAATAAATTCTTTTGGTTCCGGTTCTATTTTTAATCCCGTTAAATATTGATGACAGCTTCGACTTGCTATTTTAGCCTGAGCTACTGCCTCAATAATTGTAGCAGGGCCGGACACACCATCACCAGCTGCAAATATTGATTTTTCACCTGTTTGTAATGTTTGTTTATCAGCATCAATGTCGCCCCAACGATTTACTTCTAATTTACCATCGGTAGCATGTTCATTAATATCATCTAAGAAATTTACTTCTGTTTTTTGTCCAATTGCAGCTAAGGCATAATCCAGTTCAATCTCAAATTCAGAGCCTTCAATTGGTACAGGACGACGACGACCTGAAGCATCAGGCTCGCCTAATTCCATTTTAAGGCAAGTCATCGATTTTAACTTCCCATCCTTGTCTTTATTTACTTTTGTCGGATTTGTAAGAAATAAGTATTCAACACCTTCAACCTTTGATTCGTGTATCTCGATTGGATTAGCTGGCATTTCTTTTTCAGTACGACGATAAATTACATAAACTTTTTCGGCACCACAACGCAATGATGTACGACAGCAATCCATAGCTGTATTACCACCACCTACAACAGCAACAGTTTTTCCGGCAAAGTCATATTTCTGACCCGTAATTTCCATATTTCTAAGGAAATCAATCCCGGAATAAACATTTTCTGCATCATCGCCTTCACAACCAATTAATGTTCCCCTCTGCGATCCGATAGTCAAGATTACTGAATCGTAATCTTGCTTTAATTCTTTATAAGTAAGATTATCTCCTAATTTTTTATTATAAAATATTTTTGTTCCTAATTCAGTTACAGCCGCTACCTCTTTATCTAAAATATCATTAGGTAAACGATACTCAGGAATACCATAACGTAACCAACCTCCAGGGTTTGGTGCAGCTTCGAATATATCACACTGATGTCCTTTTTGTTGTAAAAAGTATGCTGTTGATAATCCACCTGGTCCAGCACCAATTATTGCCACTTTTTTTCCGGTTGTTGGTGCTATTTCCGGGATATATCTTGTTTCAGAAAGTAAATCCTGATCGGCAGCAAAACGTTTCATATAATCAATACCTACAGCAGCACCTTCGTTTAAATGATTACGACGACAAGCAACTTCACAAGGTCGAACACAAACCCTACCGCAAATTGCAGGCAACGGATTGGTTTCTTTTATTAAACCTATTGCATCACTGTAAAGTCCTTTCTCTATTAATGAAATGTAACCTTGTACATCGACACCTGCAGGACAAGTTTGCTTACAAGGCGCTTCGCAATCGGCATAGTGATTACTTACCAATAAATCCAGTGCTGTTTTACGTGCTTTTTTAACTTTACCGTTTTCTGTTTCTACTTTCATTCCTTCCTGAATCTTTGTTGAACAGGATGATTGCATTCCTTTCATCCCTTCAACTTCAACAACACATACAAAACATGATGAGAAAGGCTTTAGACGCGGATCGTTACATAAGGTTGGAATCTCAATTCCGTATCGTTTTGCTAGCTGAAGAATAGTTTCACCGGGATTCCCTTTAACGTTTCTTCCGTTAAGAATTATATTTAGTTGATCGCTCATTTTCTTTTCTAATTTGGTTAACGATTTTTAAATTATCATTTAAAGCTTGAAATTATGATAAAGTAATAGCATCAAACTTACACTTACTAAAACACATGCCACACTGAATACATGCATCCTGACGGATAAAATGCAACTCTTTTCTTGCTCCGTCGATTGCATCTGTAGGACAGTTTTTTGCACAAACTGTACAACCTGTACATGTTTCAGGATTTACAGTATAAGTAATTAGTTTTTTACAATTTAAAGCAGGACATTTTTTATCCTTTATATGAGCTTCATATTCATGACGGAAATACTTTATGGTAGTTAAAACAGGATTTGGTGCTGTTTGTCCCAATCCACAAAGGGAATTATCTTTAATCTGATAAGCTAATTCTTCAAGTTTTTCAATATCACCTTCTTTACCTTCACCCTGAGTAATTCTTTCCAGAATTTCTAACATACGCTTTGTTCCCACACGACAGAAAGTACATTTTCCACATGATTCCTTACATGTAAAATCAAGAAAAAACCGTGCGATATCAACCATACAGGTTGTTTCGTCCATTACAACCATACCTCCTGATCCCATAATGGCTCCGGTTGCATTTACAGAATCGTAATCAACAATTGTATCTGCAAGATATTCAGGGATACAACCACCAGACGGACCACCGAGCTGAACGGCTTTAAATTTTTTACCATCGGTTATTCCACCACCTAATTTAAAGATGATATCTTTTATGGAAACTCCCATGGGAACCTCAACAGAACCACCATGATTAATCTTACCTGTTAAAGCGAAAACTTTAGTTCCCTTACTTTTTTCTGTTCCGTATTTTGCAAACGATTCTGCACCATTCAATAAGATATATGGAATATTTGCGAATGTCTCAACATTATTAATATTGGATGGTTTGCCCCATAATCCTGCTTCTGCAGGAAATGGCGGACGTTTACGCGGCATTCCGCGCTCGCCTTCAATTGAAGCCATAAGTGCAGTTTCTTCACCACAAACAAACGCTCCTGCACCTTCTTTAACATATAAATTGAAGTTAAATCCTTTAACTCCCATAATATCTTTTCCTAAGTATCCTTTTTCTCTGGCCTGACCAATAGCAATATTTAATCGTTTAATTGCAAGAGGATACTCAGCACGACAATATATAACTCCTTCGCTGGCTCCAATTGCATAAGAACCAATTACCAATCCTTCTATAACTGCGTGAGGATCACCTTCCAATAATGAACGATCCATAAAAGCTCCCGGGTCACCTTCATCGGCATTACAAATAATGTATTTTGTATCAGCTTCATTCTTTTGAGCAAATCTCCATTTCAATCCGGTTGGAAATCCACCACCACCACGGCCACGAATACCTGAGTCCAAAACAGTTTGAATAACCTGCTCTTTAGAAATTTTTCCTTCTAATATATTCTTAATAGCCTTATATCCATTATGTTCTTCATACTCATTAATATTTTCAGGATCGATAACACCACAATTACGAAGAGCAATTTTTACCTGTCCTTCCCAAAAATTATCATCCTTTGATTCAAAAAGATCGCTTTTGACTATATAATCTTTTACGGGTTCACTTTGCTTCAGGTGTTTATCGAATATTTCAACTGCTTTTTCTTCGTTAATTTCGCCATACAAATACGAACCGGTTTCATCAATTACTTCAACCAATGGTTCGCGATAGCACATTCCAATGCAACCTGTTTTCTTAAGTTCTATATCCAGATTGTCGGCCGCTTGTAAAGCTTTGAGTTTATCATATACTTTATTAGCACCAGCAGCAATTCCGCAACTTGCCAGTCCTATTAAAACTTTAGTTTTTTCCATGTTAAATTCTTTTTATTTTTCCTGTAGGAATAAATTAATTACTTTCCTTAATCTTGATTTCTTTCACAATTTTTACAGCCTGATTTCCTGTAAGTTTAGCATAAGTCTCATCACCGATCATCATAACCGGAGCCAAAGAACAACAACCAAGACAAGCTACAGACTCTAAAGTAAAAAGTCTGTCTTCAGTAGTTTCTCCATCTTTAATTCCTAAAGCATCTTCAACAGCTTCAGAAATAGCAGTGGCATTTTGTACATGGCAGGCAGTACCATGACATACTTTAACAATATGTTTCCCAACGGGATTTAATCTGAACTGTGTGTAAAATGTAGCAACACCGTACATCTCGCTAAGTTTTAAGCCTGTTAGTTCAGCAATTTTAACAAAAGATTCTTTCGGCAGGTATCCATAAACATCCTGAGTACCCTGTAAAATAGGAATCAGGTTACCTTTTTTGCTTTTAAATTTTTCTATTAACGGATCAATTAAAGCCAGATCCACAGAAGACTTTAAGGCTGCTTCTTTTTCCTGTAGTATTCGTTTAACACGCATAGCTTAAAACGCTTAGTTTATAATTAATGGGTTTCAAAATAATCGCTCAATTTAAAATTTTGATTTATTAATAGCAACACTTAGAACATGTCCTAAAATACTTTTGCTCTAACCCCTAATATAACTGAGCATTACATCTTTTATTTAAAACAATTCTAATTATCGAATTCTATATAAAATAATTTAAATTTATTTGACAGAAAACATAATTCTGTTGACAAATAACATTCAATTTCGTAACTTTTCATTTTTAATAAAGTAAATATTAAGTGAACCTTAATCTTTAACATTATGAAAAATAATCCATTCAAATTTCTATCGGCAATTGCATTTCTAATTATATTTTTAACCAGCAATATGTTGTGTGCACAGGATCCTGCAACCGAAAACTTAAGTAAAGATGAACTTAAATTGATGAAACTGGAAGAGAAAGTTTCGCGAATTGAAGAAAAAATCAGACTTACAAAAATCAAAATTGTTCAGGCGGATAGCCTAATAAATAAAGGTTATGAAATGGCTATGGAATCAAATAATGAACAAAAGGTTATTGTCGGTGAAGAAAAACTTTTTTTGAAAGAAAATAATGCGCAACGTAAAATTCTGGTTAAGCAACTTAAAAAAGCTGATGATGAAGATGCAAAATCAATTGAAACTGAATTGAAAGCTCTTAATACTTCCTATAAAACTGAAATCAAATCAATTGACAAAAGGTTAAGCGCTGAAGATAAAAAGTTGGTAAAGGCGAAATCTAATAATACAAAAGGGAAAGAAAAACTTAAACAATATAATCCTAAACTAAAAGAATACCAGAAAGCTCTGGAAATAGCTAAGGAAAATTTAGAAAATTTTAAAGCTGAAAAAGATTTGTACTAGATTTCTAAATTAAAATGAGTAGGCTCTGAATATAACCAGAACCTACTTTTTTAATATGTTAATTATCCTATAAACCTTGCTCCGGCAATTGCCACTCCAATTCCCAAAAGTGCTGACATGAGGAGTATTGGAATAACAGATTTTCTATCCTTTTGTATAACCATTAATATCACAGGAATTGCTGTAAGTTCTCCAATAATCAGGCCTTTTAACCAAGGGTCAATATTCCAGCTAACAAATGGAATTATTAATCCTAAAATAACCCAATGGGTAAAAGCAGCCAAGTTTGCAAATCTATTGAGTTTTTGAATAAGCATTGGAATAACATCAATTACTCCGGCAATTATACCAATTATTAAAGCGATAAAAATGTCATTCATAATTTTGAGTTTTATTATTAGCCAATCTAAATTACAAATAATTAAAGAAATGCAGGTGCCGATGGATATTTATTTGCAGGAGTATTTTCTATTGCAAATAGAAGCGATTCGATAAGCTGATCCTTATCTTTTGATAATGTACCCTGTAACGGCAGGTTATTTGAAACATGATTGCTTCTGTATATTGTATTCTCCACATTCATGTGTTCAATAAATAATTTTAACTCTTCAAAAAGCTCAACAATTGTTTGCTGTTGATATTCGCCTTTAAACCTGTTTTGGAAATGATCTAAACCGTATGGTAAACTTAAAGTGAGTGTAGACAGAAATTTTGGGCTTACCTGATTAATAATTTCTGCAGATTTTAATGCATGCTGTTTAGAATATTTTTTTCCGCCTAATCCATTAATAATCATTATTGATGTATCAATTCCTGCTTCATGAGCTTTTAATATTCCATCAATGGTTGAATTAAAAGTTTCTCCTTTATTAATAAGTTTAAGTAAATCATTATCACCGGTTTCTATTCCAATATATAAAAGTTTTAAGCCAAGGCTTTTTAACTCTTTCAATTCACTTTCTGATTTATTTAAAATATCCTTAGGCAAAGCATATGAGGAAATACGTTGTAATTTCCCAAATTGATTATTGATCTCACTAACTATAGGAATTAACTTACCAGCCGATAAAACGAATGCATTCCCATCAGCTAAAAATACTTTTTTTACTCCTTTATAAACTTTTGACAGAGTTTCAATCTCAGGCTTCAATTCATCAAAGCTTCGTATTTTGAATTTTTTAGATGTGTACATTTCACAAAATGCGCACTTATTCCACGAACAACCCAAAGTAGCTTGCAGAATAGCAGATCGTGCTTCGCCAGGCGGACGAAAAACTGGTTCATCGTATTTTAGAGCAGAAAATAACATACGGATTCGAAAATAGCACTTTATGATCAATTCACAAAAAGTGGAGCAGCTGAATTACAAATATTTTTTTGTTTATTTAATCATCTACTGAAATTATCCATTTTTTTGCTGCTTCAACAGTGCTAAATGGACGAACTGGCATATCAAAAGATTGGGCCAGAAAAGGGAAAACAGATTTATTTGGAGTATCAACTATTGCAGCAAGTTTCAAGTTAATTGATTTTTTATTTTGTTTAATAAAGGCTATTACTTTTTTAAAATCTTTTATATCCATCTCAATTGTTGCATTACAAAAATCAGAAATAATACCAATACAATTATCTTTAATCAAATTATTATCAATTAAATATACAAAAGAATCAATAATATAATCTGCATCAATTTTGCCATAGAATTTTCTTGTCATTATTCCTTTTCCGTTAATAATCTCATGTGTATACTCTACTTTAGCCATGAATTTAAATTATTTTTCTTTTGTTATGACCTCAATTTCCACAAAACCTTTTTTGCATATTAAACCTATAGCAAGTTAATAATATTTACAATAAAGTTCAAATCAATTTAATCTTATGGTTAAACTTTTTGTAGTGTTTTGACATCAAATGAAAGAAATAGTAACTTAGTAACTTTTGAAATTAAACTCTGAAATATGAAAAAAATACTATTAATACTTTTAGTTTCTGCAATTTTCGCTTGCACATCAGAAAAACATGATCAACCAAAAGATTTAAGCAAGTCAACTACGGCATTTTTGAAATTGGATGCAGAACAAGCAAATAGACTTGCACAAATGCCTTTACATTGCATGCAACAGGAATTTCCAAATAAATTGGGTCAAACTTTAGCTGATGAAAATGATCTTGGAACACCCAAAGAGTTACATCCTGCATTTTATGGTTGCTTTGACTGGCATTCATCTGTTCATGGACACTGGACACTAATAAGGTTGCTTAAAACCTTTTCTGAATTAGATGAGCATGAATTAATTGAGCAAAAACTCAAAGAAAATATATCAGCAGAAAACATCATGTCGGAGCTTGAATATTTTAAAAGATCAACAGAAAAATCGTATGAAAGAACTTACGGATGGGCATGGCTTCTAAAACTTGCCGAAGAATTGCATACCTGGGATAATCCTATAGCAAAAGAACTTGAAAACAATTTACAACCTCTTACAGATTTTATCGTTGAGAAATATATTGATTTCCTTCCCCGTTTAAAATATCCCATAAGAGTTGGCGAACATACCAATACTGCTTTTGGACTTACATTTGCCTGGGATTTTGCAAACACAACAAATAGCACTGAATTAAAAACATTAATTGAAAGCAGAGCACGCGATTTCTATTTTAAAGACAAACAATGTCCGTTAAGCTGGGAACCGAGTGGTTTTGATTTCCTTTCACCTTGTCTGGAAGAAGCTGATCTTATGAGACGTGTTTTAACTAAGGATGAATTTAAAACCTGGTTGTGCAAATTTCTTCCTCAATTATCAGATACAGATTTCAACCTGGAAACTGCAATAATTCTGGATAGAACAGACGGTAAATTAGTTCATCTTGATGGTTTAAATTTTAGCAGAGCATGGTGCTTATACGGAATTGCCAATAATTTTGAAGAGTATAATCATTTGAAGAAAATTGCCAATGAGCATATTGTATATTCTTTACCGAATGTTGTTGGTGATAGTTATGAAGGTGGTCACTGGTTAGGTTCATTTGCAATTTATGCCTTGTCGCAGGTTCAGTAATACTAATCTTTAAATCGTTTTAAATCGCTTTTTTTGAAAGTCCATTCAGGTGTAACCAGATCTCCTTCAAAATCCAGGTTATACCATGGACTTAATTTCCTGTTATCAGGATTAACCAGAATTTGAATATCCTGTGCCGGCATATAACTTTGTGCTAATAAAAACACTTTATTCTGGTTTGAGTCTATTGCCATATCTACAACAATTACTGCATGGCCGGGACTACCACCCTGAATAAAAACATCACCAATTTGAATGTTCTTTATATCTACCGAAATCATTTCATTAGATAGTGAAAGAGTTCCGGCATAAGCAAAAATAATATTCATGTATTTTCTAAAACTATGGTAGGTATTGGATGGAGAAGCCTGATCTTTCCAATATGTTTTATTTCCTTCAACAACTATTCTTTTCCCTTTCATCCACTCAGAATAATCAACACGAAAACCATTGGTAAAATTAAAATGTATCTTATCGAATTGCTCTGATTTATAAAGATACTCTGCTTTTAATCTCATAACAGCATCGGCACATTGCTGCAGATTACGTTCACCTACATCAATATCCACAACCGCTTCATAAACCCAATAATTTGGTTTTATAATTCCGTTATAGAATTTAACCTTCGTGCTATGAGACTTCAACGGTAAGCTCCTGAGATAAAATTGAAAAGTATTTGGATCAAGTTCAATTCCTTTATAAGATAAAGGCGGAATAAATCGTTTTTCAACTGTCATTCCGGTGATATTAATCGAACTTGTATTTTCTGTTATCTGTCCACAAGCTGAAATCGAAGAAAGTAAGAAAACGCAAATAATATTTATTAACTTAATTTTTAAAAGCATACTTTGAATAGGTTCTAAATTAAATATTTAACGTAATAATTTCAATAATATGATTGTAGTTCATTAAATATTTCACAAAAAATATTGTAATTCAAAAATAATTATTACTTTTGTAAGTGATTACTCACTTTTATATTGATTATGACTATAAAAAGAGATAACATATTAAACGTTTCTTTGGAATTATTTGCAAACCAGGGTTATGTAAATACATCCACAAGTAAAATTGCAAAAGCAGCAGGAGTTTCTGAAGGCTTAATATTCAGGCATTTTGGGAATAAAGAAGGATTGCTTGATGCAATTGTCGCAATTGGTACACAATCAATTGAAGACTATACTACGGAATTACTTAACGAAAATGATCCTAAGAAAATTATTTCACAAGCTATTGACTTTCCTGTAATTATAATGAAAGAAAATAAAGATTATTGGCAATTAGTAAGCTCCTTAAAGTTTCAAAGCCCCGAAATTGCAGCTAAATATCATAACACTGAAATCTTTAAGCAACTTGAAGAAATTCTAGAAAAAGCATTCACAAAATTAAACTATGAAAATCCAGAAATGGAAATGAAGTACCTGTTTTTAACTATTGCAGGATTATCAAGCATGCATAAACAAAATAAAGATGAGGAAGCAAATCTGAATCTCGTAAACTTTATAAAATCAAAATACATAAATTAAATAAAATGAAGATGACATTAATTATTATTATATCAAGTATTGTAGTTTTTATAATTGGCGTAAAAATATTCACAAAATTCCACCCCACTTTTGGAGGTAAACAAAAGGAAATAAATACCGAAAGATTAAACAAATCGCCAAACTTTAAAGATGGTAAATTCCAAAACCTTGAACATACTGTAATGACACCTAAAGATGGTTCAACAAGAAAAGCAATGAGAAAATTCATTGCCGGAGTTGAAAATGGAAAACCTTCAGAGCCGATAAAAACTATTCCGTTTGTTAAAGAACAGTTTTTACAAAATAACAATAGTCTTAATTATACATGGTTTGGCCATTCAACAGTTCTTATAAAAATAGACGGAAAAATTATTTTAACCGATCCTGTTTTTAGTAAAGCCGCATCGCCTGTATCGTTCCTAAATAAATCGTTCGATTATAATAATGAATATTCGGTTGCAGATTTACCTGACATTGATATTGTACTTATTTCCCATGATCATTATGATCATCTTGATTATAAAACAATACAAAAGATAGACTCCAAAACTAAAAAGTTTTATGTTCCACTTGGTGTAGATGCTCATTTAATTCGATGGGGAATTCCGGAAGAAAAAATTGAAATTGCCGATTGGGGCGATTCCTTAAAGTTTGATACAGATTTAATTTTAACTTCCACTCCTGCCCGGCACTTTTCCGGAAGAGGAACTCACGACCGGGATAAAACTTTATGGTGCTCGTGGGTAATTACTTCAAAAAATCATAAAGTATTTTTTGGTGGCGATTCAGGTTATGGAAAACATTTTAAAGAAATTGGTGATGAGCACGGACCTTTTGATCTTACATTTATAGAATGTGGTCAATATAATGAGGGCTGGCCTCAAATTCATGCTATGCCCGAACAAACTGTGCAGGCACACATCGATTTAAAAGGGAAATATCTGTTACCAATTCATTGGAGTAAATTCAAGTTAAGTATACATACATGGACAGAACCTATTGAGCGTGCCAACGAAGCATCCACTAAGAATAATGTATTAATTCAGAATCCGAAAATTGGGGAAATAGTATCCTTATAAAAATAAAAGGGGCTGTCTCAAAAGCTTCTTTTTTCTTGTCTACACATCGACATCCTTCGACAAGCTCAGGATGACATTGCTCAGTGTGACAGCTTGATTATTCGACAGCTGTCATATTAAGCCTGCCTGACTTCCTTCGGCAGTTAAACCGGCAGTCAGGCCTGTCGAAATATGAACAATCTTAATCCTTTTTGGACTTTATGATTCTTAAATAAGATATATTATTCTCTTAAAAGCCATGCCAAAGCAGCTTCCCTGCTTGTAAACACTTCAAATTTATACTTATTTGTTGCACTCATTTCTTTGTAAAGTACTGAATATGCAGTTTCTTTTGGATATAAAGTTATAATTGCATCGGTAATAAAATCGTAGTGCTCTAATGATTTCAAATTTGCCTCAACCACCAATTTTAGGTCTTCTTTGGAAACTAACAGGCTTGCCTTTGTTGAATCCGTTAATATTTTGAGCTTGCGCGGGTATGATTTGTTTAATCTTGTAGCATCAATATAATCAATAAGATCTTGTTTTTTTATATCTCCTTCAAAGATTGAATCTAAATATTCTTCCTTAAGATTAAATTTTGCAGTTATCATATCAAAATAGATTTTGAAAATATAAATTATATCATCTAATTAAAATAAAATGTTAAAGATATTACTCTAACTTAAAAATTTAGCGTTAAAGCAATTCCATTCTGGTTTATTCCAAAATCTATTTTATAAGACACAGGTTTGTTTAAATCAGAATTATATCGGTTTACTGCTTTTTTAATTTTACTTCTTCCTGTAAAGGTAAAGGTCATGCTTGTAGCAAGTAAAGCAACACCACTAACAAGTCCAACCATATTAGCGCTATTTTCTTTGAAATTACCTTGCTTTTCAACAATTGCTGCAACAACAATAACACCCAATCCAACATAGCCGGAAACATCTCCAACAAGAATTAAATTTTTTCCGGAATTATACAATTCAAGAGCATCGGTATTATTTACCATTAAAGTTCTAACATCAGCTTTGGTTAGGTATACATTATTTTGCTTTACCGCTCCCCTTTTGGCAATTAAAACACTATTCTGCTTTGTTTCTTCTTGTTTTTGTTCCTGTGGAATTATTTTGGGTAATTCAGAAAATATATCCTTTGAGCCATTTTAATAAGTTATCATCACAAGCTTATTTTTTTCTATAGTGTATAAAGGCCCTTCAGGATTTTCAAATTTTTTATATTTTATTACATCTACAGCAACTTCATTAACAACAGCCTTAATTTCCTCACCACTTTTCATAAGAATTATATCCTGCGAATAAGCTACCTGATTAATACCAAAAAGTATTACGACAATTAATAATAATAAATTTTTCATGAACCTGTAGATTAAATTATTTATATAACAAATACCAAAAATCTATTCAAAAAACAATAATTAAGGAATGCCAAATATAATTTTTATGACATAAATGTAGAAATAAATAATCTGATTTCAAATAGTTTGTTATTAATAATTTACACTTAAAATACGCTGTTATTTCGATCTGATAAAACGCTTTAAATTTTAAGAAAATATTAATTTATATATAATAGATTCCCTGTACAAACTCCAGCCCAAATAATTATAAAGCAAACCATTACATAAGCATAACTGTCCGAAAAGACAAAATGTTGTCATGCTAAGTTCATCGAAGTATGAACAACATTTTTTCTTTTATGTCGCGCTTCTTATTACTCAGTTTGAAATTAAAAGAAGAATAGATTCCGGCTCAAGGCCGGAATGACAATAATTTTAAACTGCAAAATAACTTTCAAGTTCTTTTAAAGTATCTTCTTGTGTTTTTATATCGTGAATAATATTTCCTTTATCTAAAACAACAATTCGTTCACAAACTTCAGTTACATGGTTCAGATCATGGCTCGAAATTAACATAGTAAGGCCATTTTCCTGCTTTAATTGCTTTAAAAGATTCTTCAACCTGATTTGTGTCGACGGATCAAGGCTTCCAAATGGCTCATCGAGTACTAAAATTTCCGGATCAGTCATTATCGAAGCTGCAATTCCTACTTTTTGTTTATTCCCACGTGATAATTCTCTTATATATTTTTTCTTTCCAATGATTTCGCCATTAAAGAAATCTTCGAACTGATCCATAAATTTCTTTACATCGCCTTGAGACAGGTTATTAACACTCGCAATAAAATCGAAATATTCTTCAGGAGTCAGAAAGTCAATTAAAAAACCTTCGTCTAAATATGAACCTGTGTACGACTTCCATACAGCTGTTTTTTTAACATCAATTCCCTGCGATAGTACTTCGCCCTTATTTGCTTTAATTAAATCGAGTATTAACCTGAAAAAGGTTGTTTTTCCAGCTCCATTATTTCCAACTAAACCAAAACTTTCGCCTTTTTCAATTTTCAACTCAGGAACATTCAAAACAACTGTTCCGTTATATGCCTTTTCTAAATTATTAACTTGTATCATTATTTTATGTTTTTTATTTTTTACTATTATTTGCAAAAAGTGCCTGAAGTGTGAAATACTTAAGGTTTTAACTATAATTCTCTAAAACCTTCTGCAATTGCATGTTTCTTTTCTTCGAAACGTTTTACAATTATTTTCATTAATGATTTATGAAATGCCAAACTCACAACACCAATTCCTCCTATCACTCCAATTCCCATATACGGCAAACCAAATAAATTAAACGGTAACCAAATTATTATTGGTAATAAAAAGAACGGTAATATCATTATCCAGTTTGTAGCTCCCAAACCCTGATAGTTAAACGCAGAGCTTTTTGTCATATCCATTCGTTTTCGGCTGTTGCTCGAAAAATACATTAATAAAAATGAAAGAAAACCTAAATTAAACAAGAATGTTGCCGTATTGATAATTAACACCTTAGTGCCAAAAAATACATATGGAATAGTTAATATGTATGAAATAATTACCGTTGAAATAATCATTATATACTTCGCTCTGAAATGTTTTTGAAAATCAACGTTATGAGCTAATATCCCATCGAAATAGTTACTTTCCCAGCTCAACATATACTGACCATAATTAAACATTATTCCGCCGGTCATAAACACACCAACAAAAATTAAAAAGCCAAAGCCCTCCAGATAAATATCCTGCGGATAAAAGAAAAACCCATAAAGCAGGAATATTGGGCTCATGTTAATAACAGACCTGCATCGTTTATTTCTCCAAACGAGTTTCATTTCCAGTAATATCATTTCGCCTAAATCGCCAAATGAGTCGAAATACTTTATTCTGGATAATGAATCAATTTTCTTCTGTTTTTTTACATTAACATCTTCCAGTGTCATTCGTGATTTTAAGTACGAAAAATTTATTCCGTAAATCAGAATTAACAAAATAAGTGGAAAGATTATATAAAGCGGATTATATGCTAAAAAAACAAACATCTGTGATGAAAACTCTGATAAAGCGATAATATTAAACTTATCAAGAAGCATTGCTGAAACAAGAATTAGCGCAAAAATTCCGATAATAGCTGGTTTATCAATAAATCTACGTTTCAGGTAATGCAATAAAAAGCTATTATTTAATATCAGGATTACCATTAATATCATCCAGGAAAGTGCAATATTCCCTGAATAACCAACTACAACAACTTTGAAAGCAAATGGAATAAACATCAGTAATGGCAATATATTAAAAATGTTTAATGATGATTTCAGAAGAAGGAAATTTAATATTTTTGATTTTTGGATTGGTAAATGAAGGTATGATTCAATATTAATAACCGGCAAACTATACATAAAAAACCGTACGAAAAGATCAACTCCCAAATAATAGAGTAATCCTCCGTTAAACATAGCAAAAACATCGCCTTTCGGGTTAATATCGATTAATATTTTGTCGATAAAAAGACCCAGTAAAACAAGGTACGAAAACATTATAAGCATAAAAAAACCAATGATAATATTAATTACCAGGCTTTTCTGCCAGAAATTAGATCGGGTCATTTCTTTCCACTGATGGGATAAAAACCATTTATACATACTTTTCAATTTATATTTTTTTATTAGTTGAAAAAGTAATCAAATTATTACATGAAATTATAAATCTTTTATGTGTGCTTTTTTAGTACATGACAAAAAAATAAATCATTGAATATCAACAAAATAGTCATCAGA
>JAHOYT010000025.1 GCA_019038645.1 Bacteroidales bacterium | reverse complement strand
GTTCTCCCACAGCCTAAACATGGAATATCATCCTTGAAAACCTGTTTTAGCCTTTCTTCGAAAACTTCCTGAATAGTAATCACCTTACTTTGCCTTTGCCAGCCTCGGTAATTAGTTCCATTATATGCAATATGAAAAAAGTATCTGATCATAGAGTATCGTTTTCGGAATCAAAAACAATCTTATATAAACAAAAATTGACTTTGTTATATTTATAATTAATTTATTTCAATCCCAGACCTTTTTAACGTCTTTTCAGTAGGAATACCATTATCGTCAAAACCTCTCATCTTGTAAAAAGATTTAAGCATTTTATCTAACGGAATAGTTTTGCGCTTCTTATCACTTTTTCTAAACTCTTTCAGAAGCCTTTCAGGTAAAGTATCATCTTCAACAGTGATTCCTTCACGGGTGTTCATATATCGCTCCAATATATATATCCTTTCGCCGGCACGGAATATTTCCTTATTGCTGATCTTTATTCCGGTAATTGCGCTCCATATTTTAGTATAAAGACTATAGTCAATTAACTGTATAGCAATGGGATGCATATACTGCATTAGCAATGCAAGTATTGGTTTTGGAGTATACTTAACCAGTGGCGGTTCAAACATAAAAGCATACTGTGTAAAAGTACAAGTATGAAGTGAATCAATTATCTCTTTAATATTTTGCAGAAATTTTACGTATGCTGCTTTCCCAAGAGTTTTGTGAGGATTAAGCAATTTAAAAAGCACTTCCTGGGCTATAACATACGCACTGAGATGGCATCCACCGCGATTCGCAACTGAATAAGAAAGAGCCTGCCCAAAAGAACCACGAGGATCATATGCAGCCATTTCGAGTCCCTTTGCATGAATTGCAAATGATTCTCCTCCGTATTTCCGGCTTACAGCCTTCACTCCAAGTGCCAGATCTTCTCCTAAGCCTTTTCCTAAAGAAATATTTTTAATAGTTTGCTCAATATTGTCAACTTTTCCAAAAGCAAGATCCGATTGTATAAGTTTTTTCTCTGTGGCTTCCATTGCCCAACCAATTGTACTTCCGGCCGAAATCGTATCCATTCCTAAATCGCCGCATAGCTTACTTAAACGGGCTACAACTTCAGAATCAAAAATTCCAAGATTCGAACCTAACAACCCTGCTGACTCGTATTCAGGTATAGCCATTGCATCTCCGCTAAAATCTCCTTTATGGCCACAAAGTATAGTGCATGGTTTACAAGTGTGATGTTTGCTGTTATATTTTTCTCTGTAATTTTGTCCCGACAATTCAGTATGTTTTGAGTGTGAACCATCGCGAAAGTTATTTACAGGTAAAATATTGGCATCATTACAAGGAATTACATTCGCGAGAGTTCCAAAATCACGATAATCCACGGATGTTGTCTTGTTTGAGTTAATTTGTTTATTGGCCAGTTTACGGGCTTTAACAAATGTCTCTTTATTAGCAGGTTCTATTTTATATTCTCCTCCATGAGCCACAATAGCCTTAATGTTTTTTGAACCCAAAACAGCTCCAACTCCTCCACGACCCAGAAAACGATGTCCTGAAATAACATTAGCATATCGTACAAGGTTTTCACCTGCAGGCCCAATAGCTAACAAGGCTCCACTTTTACTAAGTGTTTCCTGAGTTTCAACTGTTGTTTTGCCCCAAAGATCATTAGCATCTCTAACCTCCACTCCTTCAGAGTTAATAAACAAGTATGATTTTTCAGGAGCCTTACCTTTTAAAAGTAATCCATCCCATCCTGAAGTTTTGAGCGCCATTCCGAACGGGCCACCACACGAAGATGAAACCATAATCCCGGTGAGTGGTGATTTTGTTAATGCTGACCATCTGCCTGAACTGGGAGCTCCGGTTCCCATATAAACTCCAGGCATAAAAGCAATAATATTATCTTCTGATAAAGGATCAATCCCAACCTTTAGCCTATCAAATAACAGTTTAAGACCTAAACCTTTACCGCCAATGTATTTTTTCCTTTCCTCTGTTGATATTTGTAAAATATTGGTTTTACCTGTAGATAAATCAATCTCAAGTACTTTATTGCTTGTACCTTTTATAATTTTCATGGGGAATAATTTTTTAGATCCTAATCCTATTTCTGATGACCTTTAAATTCACTCATTGATTTATAAACTCCAAATCCTTTACCAATAATAAAATCAAACCATCGAACAGGCAAAATACCTTTCACAAAAGGCATTGTATAAACAAGCCATGGCATTCTAATAAAGATTCTGTTCTTTTTTATTGCTTTTATTATTTTATTCGCTGCAGTTTCCGGCTTAACAATCGGAATGATTGGTGATTTTACACCGTCGAACATTCCTGTGCTAATGTAATACGGAGTAACTGTTGTTACTTTTATTTTTTTACTGATTTGTTCCATTTCAAGTCGTAACGAATCGGACCAGCCAATGGCAGCCCATTTGCTTGCACAATAAACAGACATCTTAGGATTTGAGACCATTCCTGCAGCAGATGCAATGTTCACAATATGACCTTCTCCTTTTTTAATTATATCATTCAGAAATTCCAAAGTGATATGCATTAAAGCTGATGTATTAATGCTCATAGAAAGATCAATATCTTCATGTGAGTGTTCGTGAAAATATTTTCCAACTACAATTCCTGCATTATTAATTAAAATATCAGGAACGCCAACTTCTTCTTTTACTTTTTGTGCTGCTTGCTTAATTTGCTCAAGGTTTGAAACATCAACAATGAAGGAGAAAACATCAAAACCCAGCCCGGTTAATTCTTTCGATGTAATATCAAGATTTTCCTTATTTATATCCCAAAGAATCATTTTTGAAGCTCCAAGATTTAAAATTTTATTTGCCATTAATTTCCCTATTCCGGCAGCTCCACCGGTAATAAGTACTATTTTGTTTTTAAATTTTGTCATTATTAATCAGGGTGTTAATTATTTGTTAAAAAGATCAGTTCATAAAAAAGCAACTTTTTATCATGTTAAAACATCTTATAAATATAAATTAAAAAAATTGAAAAAATGAAACCTGAAAAATTCATAGGAATAATGCTAATAACATTGCTTTTGAGTTGTGAAATGGAAGAGCAGGTTGATCAGAAAATTGGAGAAGTTACTTTTGAAACAAATCAGCAAATAATGAATAGTTCCTTTGATATTGATGTATATATTGATGGTAAAAAGGTCGGATCGCTTGGTAATTCAGAAAATATTAACCCTCCTGATTCTTTTGCAAATAAATTTGAGAAACAACTTTTAGCTGGTGTTCACAACTATGAGGTTAAAGTATATTCATATAACGGCGAACCCGGAAAATCCATAAAAGGGAGATTTATTATTAAAGAAAATAAAAAAAGCGAAGTATTTGTTGATTTCAAAGAATATAATAACTGGCAATAACTCAATATAAGATTATTCAAAAACTAAAACCCGGATTTGTAAATCAAATCTGGGTTTTATAATACGTGAATTATCTCAAGTCGTCATATTTAGCAAAGCATAATGTCTCTTTTAAAATAATCACATCAACCTTAATTTCAGATTCTTCGCTTCACTCAGAATGACATTTTTATAATAACTACAATTCCGTTACATCCATTTTGTTATTATCCATATTACGGTCAATTAATACAAGAAATGGATCTAATCCTGCTTTAACAGGTTTCTGGTCTGTTATAATCTGAATAGATTTTTCTCTTGAATTAAATTTATGCTTCTGATAATAGAATTCATTATCATCTTCATCCATTAATGCAACATAAATATAATCATTCAAAGCAGCTTCGGTTTGGTTTCCGATACTGTCAACATAAAACTTGGTGGTTTTTAAATCAAGATTTACCTGAAATTGTCCATTTCCCAGTTCTGTGTATTTAGCATCCAGAATTTCGTTTTCGTATAAAGCAATTTCATAGAATAAATCATGAACTAAATATTGCAAACTATCCGGAGTTACCTTTTCAAACTCATCGACTAAATCTGTTGCCAATGCAAAAGTATCTAATCGTTCTCCGTATTTTTCCACAATTCGGCTTAAGGCTTTGCTTACTGAATCTTCACCTATATAATCTTGCAATGCATACATGACCGAAGTACTTTTCTTATAACCTAAATATTGCTGCTGGAAATTTGATTCAACCAAAGGTTTTTCTCCTTCCATATCTCTTTTACGTCTTTTCAGATAACTACTCATTTCATCTTTTAAATACTGACGCGACTTTTTCATTCCATATTTATCTTCGTGAGTCATTGCCATAACATACTGACATAAGGTTTCTGTTAACATGTAACCACCTTCTGCATACGCAGGAGTTACAAACCCCGCCCACCAATGATGCGCATTTTCGTGTGCTGCGATTCCATAAACAATATCCACTTCTTGCCCATTCTCATAATTTGTAATAAAACCTGCGTCTTCTTTCCAAATGAATACTGTTGGGAAATGTCTTGCACCACCTTCTTGCATATATGAAGGAACTTCGACAACTCGTAAATTCTTGAAAGGATACTCAGAAAAATTAGTAGAATTATAGTCATAAGAATCTTTTAATCCAGCCATGATTCTATCAATATTATAATGATGTTTTTTATGATAGTACACTTCAATATCAACTCCATTATAATTTTCTTCTTTCACTTCATATCTTCCGGAAACAATTGCAATCTCATTTTCGATTTTAATATCTGTTTTATAATGGAAATAATTTCGATTATTTTTTTCCCATTTCTTAACAAGATTTCCATTTGAAACAATAACCTGATCAGCAGATGTGCTAATAACTCCGTTATATGTTGGTCGACTTAATTTGAAAGCAACCTGTGTTCTGTCAGCATTATAGACAGATGGTAAATCTGGTTTTGCAGGTAATTTAAAATCTTCCCGATCTTTATCCTTACTTATTTCTTTACCCCTACTATATCCAATTAATGGGAAATATGCTGAAGAAAAGCCTGATAGAATAATATAAGATCCATTTTCAGCTATTTCATTTTTGGAATTATTATCTGTGAAGCCTTTGTTATCGATAACATAATCGAAATTTAAATCGATGGTTTCATTTGCTTGTAAAGGCTTTTTCAGTTTAAATATCCTGAACCCGAATTCTTTCGCATGCATTTGCAAATCAGCTTTATCGCCAAACCCAAAATCATTAATCTCATTAATATTCCAATCGTTAAAATTGATAAAGATTGAATCGATAGGTTCTGTTGAAATATTCTTTAGCTGATAAGTTCCATTAACCAGTACTTTTCTTTGATGTGGATATAAATCAACTTTTAAATCTATATGTGTAATAGTCGGTTGATTTGCATTTGCATATTTTTGAAATTTCGTTTCATAATCTGCCTGCATTTGTTTTTCATCATCTTCAGATAAATACGGGTTTATTACATATCTGTTATAAGCAATATAACTTCCGGTTGATACAAATAGAATCAATAGAGCACTTATTGTAATCAATCCTTTTCGCGAAACAGTTTGTTTCAAATTTCTGAATCGATATTTTAGGTTCATTTCTACAGATCTTCTCCACAACCAAATAGAAAGCATTATTAATATTGCTCCGGCAAAACACCAATAAATAGTATACCAAATTATTGTTGTTGAAAAATGACCAAATCCATTTAAATTTGAATAGATAAATTTAGGTATATTTCCATATCTTAATAAAATGCTTTCACTCTTTAAAGCTCCGAAAATAATTAAATCAGCAGCAAAGTAGATTGCAGATAAAAAGAATCCAATGTATTTATTTGGACTTAAAGTCTGAATCAATAATACGATGATAATCATGTGTAGGTAATTGATAAAATCAATTCCAAAAATGCGGGTAAAGTATAATCCTAACTCAATATCGGTGAAATTATAAAACAAAACCTGAGTTAAAATTCCGAAAACTATTGCCAATATTAAATAAAACAATTGAACACCAGCTAAAGTGAAAAAATTTGAAAAATAACTTAACCAATTTGGAGTCGGGAGAGTGTTATATATTTCGTCTGATTTAGAATCTTTTTCTTTCCAAACCAGCATTCCACCAAAGAAAATAGCCATTGGCATCATGTACATCCATAAATGGAAACTCTGATTCAAATACCATGATGTAAATGGATAAATACTTCCTTCACCATCGCCCACATTTCCAACAAAATTTGTAATGATTTGAGAAATGGCTAAAAAAGTTAGAATTAGAAAAGCCGGATGTTTTATTAATCGTTTTGATTCTTTCCATGATATAATAAAACACTGCTTTAAGTGAAATCCAAAATTAGAATTAATTGAGAATTTAGGAAGTTTGATTTCCTTATGATTATCAACCAATTCAGTTTCTAAGCTTTTCCTTTCTTTTTTACTTTCAAGAACAGCAACAAATTTAAATTTCCTGAAGGTTCCCGCCAGAATTAACAAACTTATACCTATCCATATAACTCGATTTAAAATAAATGCTCCATTAATTGGCATCAGGTTTTGGTTCATATCCGCAACCGTCCAGAATTTGGTTAACACACTTAAGCCGTTAATTCCAAAAGGATCTAAAAGAATTTTTACAGTATCGTTTTCGATAAAACGAAATCCTGCCGATACAATTCCATATACCGCTAATGTAGCTACACCTGCCAAATAGGTTGAAACCAGTTTTCTGCTTAAGGTTGCTAACCTAAAAAAGATTGCACCAGCCAGTAAAGTATTTGGAATAATTGTAAGAAGTAGTGGCAATAAGTATGCTCCTACTCTAAATGATCCCGATAACTCTGGATCGTTCATCAGAAATCCAATTTCGAAACCTAAAAAGATTCCTAAGAAGATAACAAGGTTTGCTAAGAAGCCACCTAAAAACCTACCACCCAAATAGTTTAATTTTGTGAGTGGATAAGAAAATAAAATCTCGAAAATTCCTGCTTCAAAATCTTTCGCAACTGTTCTTCCAATTAGCATCATTGTAAATAGCAATGAAACAACACTTAGGCGTGTTGCAATCTGAGCAATTACAATCGGCGCATTGTAGAATTCTTTTCCATGAGCAATTCCCATGAAATATGTACCAGGATCTGTAGTTCTTGTAAAGATCAAAGTTGAAATGAAAAGAATAAAAGAGAAAATATAAAGAGCCGGGCTCGTTAAATTCTTCTTTAACTCTATGAATGTTATATTTCTAAACATGATAGATCGATTTTAATTTAAACTTTCGTTATGTTTTACAAGTGTATGGAAATAAACATCTTCCAGAATAGGATCAACAGAATAAAAACCCTCTTCAGGTTTCATATCACTCAATACCTTCACATAGTTTTTCCCAACAAATAATCGGGACGAAATCACAAAATACTTTTGTGAATATTCATCAATCTCCTGTTTAGAGATTTCTTTCTCCCATATCTTTCCTTTATAAAACTCAATAGCTTTTTGTGGTTCCTGATTTAACAGAATCTCGCCCATATTTATGATAGCCATGTGCGAACACAAGTTACTTACATCATCTACAATATGTGTTGAAAGAATTACAACTACATCTTCGCTTATTTCGCTTAGCAAATTGTGGAATCTTTTACGCTCGAAAGGGTCAAGTCCTGCAGTTGGCTCATCAACAATAATTAGTTTAGGCTCGCATAATAATGCTTGTGCTATTCCAAATCGTTGTTTCATTCCACCAGAGAAAGTTCCCACTTTTTGATTTCTTGCTTCCCAAAGATTTACTTTCTTTAAAAGATACTCAACAAGCTCATCGCGCTCCTTTTTATCTTTAACACCTTTTAATAAGGTTAAATGATTTAATAAATCTTTCGCTTTATCTTTTGCATAAAAGTTAAACTCTTGTGGCAAGTATCCCAACGTTTTTTTAAGTTCTTGTTTATTCTTGAGAACATCAAGGTTGCCAAATTTAATCCCGCCATTGTTGGGTTCTTGCAAGGTAGCAATAGTTCTCATTAAAGTTGATTTTCCTGCCCCATTCGGACCAAGCAAACCAAACAATCCTGTTCCAATTGAAAGATTCACATTGTTTAAAGCAACTATCCCATTTGGGTATTTTTTTGTTAAATTCTTAATTTCCAGCTCCATAATTCTATTATTTAATTATTATTACTTTTCGGATTTTCAACAAATTTGAGTATTACCCATGTAGAATAAAAAAATAAGTGATATCAGTAATGCTTTTGTGATAAACAGGTTAGTAATTGTGATAAACAATATTGATCACATATATTTGATGTAAACCTTAAAAACTCTTTAATTTGTAGCATGAACATTAAAAAAATTATTAAAAGTGAGAAAATTATTTTCCCATTTATATTCTGGGCATTTCTATATATTGTATTTTTTATTTCTATGTACAGTATTGAAGGCTTGCAGTTTGCTTTCAAATTAAGTTCTTTGATCTTGCTACCATTAATTGTACCTGTTCATTTACATGAATATATTTTTAAGAAATACTTATTAAAAAAGAAATACAAACTTTATATAATAGGTACTGCTCTAATAATTTTAGTGTTTGGCTATTTTACTGACATACTAGGAAAATATATTGATCCTAATGGAAATGTCGCCAGCTATATTTCAATTTTTCTTTTTATGCTAGTTTATACTGGAGCAAAATATATAAGAATAGGAACTAAACAACAGTTTAGACTAAAAGAGTTAGAAGCAAAACAGGCTCAAGCTGAACTTGAACTATTAAAATCACAGATTAATCCGCATTTTCTTTTCAATTCCCTGAATAGTATATATTCATTAACCTTAAAAAACTCAGATAAATCAAGCGAAGCTGTGATGCTTCTTTCAGATTTAATGAGATATATCCTTGAAACAGGGAAAAAGAAACTGGTTCCATTAGAAGAAGAAATTCAGTTTATCAATAATTATATCGATCTTGAGAAACTACGTTTAGGAAGTAATTTCAATCTTGATTATCAGTTTTTCGGAGACCATAAGAATCTCTACATATCTCCAATGATCTTAATTGCATTTGTCGAAAATATATTTAAACATGGAGTAAGCTCAGACAAAGATAAAAATGAATTTGATATTCAAATTAAGATTGAGAAAGATCAACTTATTTTTTTATCTACAAATAATATTGCTCAAAAAAGTAATGATCCGAATATAATAGGAGAAAAAACAGGAATAGAAAACGTTAAGAAACGTTTGGAACTACTTTATCCCGGCAAACACAATTTGACAATTGAAAATATTAACAGTAAATTTCTGATAAATCTACAAATCAAATTGAGCAACTAATGCAAAAATATAATTGTCTGATAGTGGATGATGAAGATCTGGCTCAGGATGTAATTGAGAAATACATTGCGTCCATTCCAATGCTTGAAATTACCGGGAAATGCAATAATGCCATTGAAGCTATTAGCCATTTACATGAGAATAAAGTTCATATAATGTTTCTTGATATAAATATGCCTGAGATTACCGGCCTTGAAATGTTAAGAACTCTGAATAATCCTCCAAAAGTAATTCTAACAACTGCATATTCAGAATTCGAACTTGAAAGTTTCGAATATGGAATTGTTGATTATCTTTTAAAACCTATTAAATTAGATCGTTTTATAAAAGCTGTTAACCGTGCCATTGAACAAATAAATAAAAAAGAAAGTAGAGAAATAATAACTGATTCAGTTAAGAATGAAACTAAGAGTCTCTTTATTAAAGAAGATCATATAACATATAGCATTGATTTTAATGATATTCTTTTTATTGAAGCTTACGGCAACTATTTAAAAATTTACACTCCGGAAAAAACATATGTTATTCGTGAAACCATGCACAATATTATCGGAAAACTTTCTGAAAAGTATTTTATTCGGGTTCATAAATCATACATTGTGTCGTTAGAAAAGATAAAAAAAATAATGGGTAACATTATATATATTAACAGACATGAAATACCTGTAGGTAATACTTTTAAGTCTGAGTTATCGAACCGATTGTACAATTAATACCACTCTCTTTCATGGATATTGCCTTGCTCCTAACAATTTTACTGATAATATTTATTTCAACGCTTACACGTTCGACTTTTGGTTTTGGCGATGCGTTAATTGCTATGCCACTGCTTGTTCTGTTTATTGATATAAAAATAGCAACACCATTGATTGCATTAATTGCTTTCTTTATTGCTTTTTCGATATTAATTAAGAACTGGAAAAAAGTTGAATTTAAAAGTGCGTGGAGATTAATTGTGGCTTCGTTAATTGGAATCCCAATTGGACTTTGGTATCTGGAAGATGTAAATGAAAATATTATTAAACTCATTTTAGGAATCATCATATTGATTTTCGCAATTTATAATTTAGTTAAACCAAAATTAATTCAGCTCAAAACAGAAAAATTTGCCTGGCTATTCGGGTTTTTTGCCGGTATTCTGGGCGGTGCATATAACACCAATGGTCCGCCAATAGTTATTTATAGCTCATTGAAGAAATGGAATCCTCAGAATTTCAGAGCAACATTACAAGGATACTTTTTTACAACAGGGATTTTGTTAATTATAAGTCATGGTATTGCCGGAAACTTTACCAGTGAAGTTTTAACTTACTTTGCATATTGTTTACCAATTGTACTAATAGCTGTAATTATCGGGGCGCGATTAAATAAAAAGATACCTGTACAGCGATTTCATAAGTATATATATTTAATACTAATTGCGCTTGGTATATTGTTAATTTTCAATTCTTTTCAAAATCTAATCTGATATGATATACTCAGAAAAGCTACCAACAGCAGATCAGTTTTTTGATCTTTTCGAAACCACCGACTGGAACACAAAATATGAACTCTCAAAAGAAGAGTTATACATTGCATTAAAAAATTCATGGTATACTATTTCTGTTTTTGAGAAAGAACAACTTGTTGGATTTGGCAGAGTTATTTGTGATGGTGTTGTTCATGCATTAATCCTTGATGTTATTATTCAACCCGAACGACAAGGAGAAGGAATTGGAAAAGAGATAATGAATAAACTTGTTACAAAATGCAAAAAACATAAAATCAGAGATATTCAATTATTTTCTGCAAAAGACAAAGCCGGATTTTATGAAAAACTTGGATTCAAAAACCGACCCGGTAATAGTCCTGGAATGGAGTTAGAGCAGTATTGGTAAAAACTAGCCAACAAAAGAGTCCTGTGTCTTATTGTCTGATTATCAATAACAAACAAATCATTTTTATTGACTTTCTCACTGAAAATGCGTAATTTTAATCTAAATTTTCGCAAATTTCTCATTTTCAACTTTTTGCCATGAAAAAGGTGTTTATATTGATTTATATTGTTGTTTTAAGCTTCGCTTCTACAATACAAGCCCAAAACTCAACAATAGATAGTTTGAAAAATGAACTTGTACAACACCTACACGAAGATAGTATTCGGGTGGATATTTTGAATGAGCTTGCATTCCTTCAGCAGCAGGTATATCTTACTGATATCTATAATTATTCAAAAAACGCCCTCGCTATTTCAAAAAGAATTAATTACCTTAAAGGACAAGCGAATAGTTATTTTAATATCTCTGCTTATTACTGGAACGTTAGCAAATTTGATAGCAGTCTTTTTTATCAAAGAAAAGCATATAATACATTTATTAAGATAATGATAAGTATGGAGAATTAAGATCAGTAAATCTATATGCAATAATTAATGAATATAAGGGAAATTATCTTGCAGCAATTGAAAATCATTTTAGATGCCTTGAAATATGCAACATTACAAATAACAAAGATTATACAGGTGTATCTTATAATAATATTGGCATTGTATATTCTAAACTTAATAATTTTGAAAAAGCTCTTGATTATAGTCTTAAGGCTTATAAAATTAGTATGGAACAACAAGATTCTTTTAGAATGGGAATCTGCCTGAATTGTATTGCAGATCATTATCTTAAATTAGATAGTATTGAAAAGGCTGCAGAATTTTATGAGAAAAGTTTAAATGTAAATTCCAAAACAAACAATTTAAATATTTTAGGAAATTATTATAAAGGCATTGGTGAATTATATGAAAAACAATTTAAATATGATTCTGCACATAAGTATTTCATTAAAGCAATTAATACATATCAAGAGTTTAATGCAACCAGAAGATTAGGGTATGCATATTCATTATTTGCAAACCATTGCATCCATATAAATCAATTAGATAGTTCTTTAATTTATGCTCAAAAAGGATTAAATATTGGCAACAAATGCAATGATAAAGAATTAATAAGAAATTCCTTAAACGTTCTAAGAGAAACTTATTCAAAAATGAATAATTATAAGAAAGCGTATTTATACTTCGGCCTGTATAAATCCATGGAAGACAGCCTACAAAAAAACATAAGTCTTCAAAGTTTAGCCATTATGGAAGTCGAACACGAATTCAAACTCCAAAAAGAAAAGACAGATCTGGAACATAAGACTTTGCTTAGCAAGCAAAAAACTGCAAAAAGAATATTCATGGGCAGTTTTGTTTTTGTTACAATAATTGTATTGTTAATTTCTTATGCACTTTACCAAAGAATAAAAAGAAACAGCATGCTTCGCAAAGCTAATGATACACGCGATAAAATGATGCGATTAATTGCACATGATTTCCGTAGTCCGCTAATTTCAATAAGTAGCACTTTACAAACAATTCCAATGCTTATCGAAGAACAGGATTGTAATAGCATAAAACAAATGTGCGAAAATGTTGAAGGTTCAGTTACGCGAGTTCTTACATTAATCGATAATTTAATTAACTGGACCCTTAGTCAGCACGATTCCATTCCTTATAACCCGGACAATTATAATTTGAAAGACATCTGCAGTGATATTACAGAAATTTACAAACCCGTAGCTGAGTTTAAGCAAATAAAACTTGTTAACCTGATTACAACCGATCAAAACATCTATGCTGACAAAAATATTTTAAGAACAATTTTGAGAAACCTTATAAATAATGCTATTAAATTCACACCTGAAAAAGGAGAAATATCTATTACCGCCGAACATCAAAATGGCAATATAGAACTATGTATTCAGGACAATGGTATTGGAATGGATTAGGAAAAGCTAAAAAATATTTTTAGTATTGAAAAAGAAAAAGGTTTAGGCACAAAGGGTGAAAAAGGAAATGGAGTTGGTCTATTCTTCTGTAAGGAATTTGCACTTAAAAATCAGGGAGATATTTGGGTTGAAAGTGAGCCAGGAAAAGGTTCCGTATTTTATTTTACGGTTCCTTCTACAGAAAGTTAATTTTCACATTTATCTTCTGCATTCTTTTAAATAAATCAATAACTCCATTTCATTTTACAACTTATTAATTTTTTGTTAGTCTTTTAAAATGATACTGGTTGTAACCAAAACTTATAATCAGGCGTCACATTTTTAAAATTAAACAGGAAAGTCATGATAAAAAACTACTTATTAACTGCATTCAGAAATATTCTGAGGCATAAAGGATTTTCATTTATAAACATCTTTGGATTAGCATTAAGCATGTCTGTTTGTATGCTGATTATTGTAATTATTTTAGATCAGTTTAAATACGACGATTTTATAACTAAGAAGGACAGAATATATAGAATTGAAAGTATCGACAATGAAAGTTCATATGCACTAAACAAAAGTGCTACAACAGTATATCCTCTTTACAATGAACTTATTACAAATTACGATCTTGTGGAAGATGCAGTGGTTTTGTGTAATAGGTTGAATGGCAATGGCCTCTATGATGAAACACGTTTACCAATAAATGGATTTTATGCTAATGAATCTTTCTTTAATTTATTTGATTTCGAGTTAGAAAATAATTCGTATCAGGATGTATTAAAAGAACCATTTTCAATTCTGTTAGATGAAGAAACTGCTAAAAAATTCTTTGGCGAAGAAAATCCAATAGGTAAATTTCTTTCAGTGGATAGTTTGGGGGAATTCAAAGTTACAGGTATTATCAAAAAACCTGCCAATAAATCCCAATTTCAGTTTACCGCATTGGCTTCATCGAGTACAATTGAAGTACTGGAAAAAAGCAAAAAAATAAGAGAAATTACCGATAATTGGGATAATTCGTGGACAAACTACATTTACATATTAGTGAATAAAAATGTAGACCTGAATAAAATTCAACTAGCTCTTGACGAAATAAGTATTGAAAAATATGCAGATATTGAGGACGTAAACCACACCTTTTATTTAAAGCCTTTCAACAAAATTGTACCTGGTGCATTTATTGGAAACGAAATTGGCTTATTTATGCCAAAAGTCTTCATTCTTTTCTTTGGTGGATTGGCTTTGGTAATAATAATCTCAGCAGCATTCAATTACACCAGTTTATCAATGGCCAGGGCATTACTCAGAGCAAAAGAAGTTGGTGTAAGAAAAACTCTTGGTGCTAATCGGAGATCAATTATTTTTCAATTTCTGTATGAGGCAATTATGATTGCTATTTTTGCTTTATTATTTGCTATTGTTCTATTACAATTCATCCTGCCTGGTTTTTCCGGTATGAAAATGATGTCCTTACTTGATTTAAATCCAGCACAAGATATTACAGTATATTTTTGGTTTTTCATTTTCGCACTACTAACCGGGTTTTTATCAGGAATATTACCCGCAATATACATATCCTCTTTTAGTCCAATTAAGGTTTTAAAAGGTCTTACTAATATTAAGTTATTAAGCAAGATTACTTTACGCAAAATTCTTCTTGTTACTCAATTTGTATTCTCAATGATTTTTGTGATTTCCATAATATTAATTTATCGTCAAATGAATCACATGGTAAATGCAAATATGGGTTTTGATCGTGATTTGGTATATAATATCAGAATACAAAGCAATGATTTTAATAAAGTGAAAAACTATTATAGTCAATTTCCTGAAGTAGCAAATATTGCAGGTGTTGGCCACGTAGCAGGTGTTGGCCACTTAGACAATGTTGAAGTAAGATTACAAATGGAAGACGAAAAAATGGATATTCACCAATTTGAAGTGGATGAAAATTACATTGATGTAATGGGGTTAGAACTTGTTGCAGGCCATAACTTCCCTGACAACCTGAGCTCCGAAACAGAAAGCTTTATTATAATAGATGAAGCTGCTGTAAAAAAATTTAATTTCGAAAATCCACAGAATGCAATTTGGAAAAATATCATTGTAGGCGATTCGAGTCTTGTTGAAATTATTGGTGTTGTTAAAAAATACCAATACGTAGCAATGTTTCTTCCTGAACGACCATTGGTATTAAGATATGCGCCAAAACAAATCAGAATTGCTGCTCTTAGAATTGAAGCTGGCAATAGTCCAGCTTTAATATCAAAATTAGAAAATGAGTGGGAAAAGATTGATAAATACAATGAATTTCGGGGTGATTTCTTAGATGAAGAAATTAAAGATTATTATTCATATTTCGAGGATATAACGTATACTGTTGGTTTTACTTCTGTATTGGCAATAGTAATTGCCTGTTTGGGTTTACTTGGAATGGCAACATACAGTACACAAACAAGAATTAAAGAAATTGGTATCAGAAAAGTTTATGGTGCCGAAGCAAAAAACATTGTGATTTTAATATCAAAAACGTATATAAAATTGTTTGTAATTGCTGCAGTTATAGCAGGACCTTTAGCATACTTTATAAATAATATGTGGTTACAATATGTTTCGAATCACACTCCTTTCGGCTTTGGAATAATTTTTACCGGGATATTTATTATTATAAGTTTTGGAATGCTTACAATTACTTCTCAAACACTTAAAGCCGCTAATACAAATCCTGTTGATTCTCTTCGTTACGAATAAATCATACAAAACAAAAAGTAACCTAAAGTTAATTCTTTGGGTTATTTTTTGCCTAAAATACTTTAATAAAAAAATAATGCAATAAGTATATTTGTTATTAGGATTGAATTCTATTTCTAAATATATTTGGATACATAAAATTATTGTAAACAGATTTTAAAAGTGGCAAAAAAACGAATTGTAATTGATTACGAAAAACTTTCTGAAGATACTTTAATTAGTATGAAAATAGAATATCCTGATGGTTTTGAAGATAACCTGATCACTTTTACAAATAAAGAAGGAAGATTTATTTCTGCTCTACCGTTTGAAACGGATGAAATTTATTATCTGATTCGGATGACAGAGAGCGAGGCCAAACAAATTATCAAAGATGATGATGATTTTGGAGATGACGGAAAACTGCGGGATGATTTTGAAGATGATTTGAATGAAGATGGACAAAAATATCTTGATGATAATATTGATGAAGCAGAAAATATTAAAGACGAACCTTACGAAGAATAAATCCTTTTAATCATTCATACAGGATCTTATTAAAGGACACCTGCAAAATCATTTATTTGCTTACCTGTTGAGTTTTATCCCTTTTTATCTATCTTTGTATTGATAAAATAAAGTCTGATGAAAATTACAACTACAATTACTACCGTCGTTCCGATATTCAATTCTTAAAAGCCTTGCTTTAAAGTTTCTTTACCAGAATAGTTGTTTTATCAATTTACATTTTAAACATGCTCTCAAACTTCATACATCTTATTAATAAAATCAATCTAAAATCTTTGTGGAAAGATATTAAAGAATCTATATCCGGAACAGAAAAAGATTTTACAAAAATTAAATTAAGTAAAGCCATTTTATTGCTTTCTATTCCAATGGTAATGGAAATGATTATGGAATCGGTATTTGCCATAGCAGACATCTTTTTTGTTTCAAAACTTGGTCCCGATGCTATAGCTACGGTGGGAATTACGGAATCATTACTTACCATAATTTACTCTATTGGGATGGGATTAAGTATGGCTACTACAGCACTGGTTTCACGAAGAATTGGTGAGAAAAAACCATATAGAGCTTCTGTTGCAGCTGTACAATCTATAATTGCAGGAGCAGTTATTTCCTTATTGATTGGAATACCCGGAATGATATTCGCTAAAGATTTATTGAGATTAATGGGTGCTAATGCTGAAATAATCGAACATGGATATTTGTATCCGGCAATTTTATTAGGTAGTAATATAATAATCATGTTACTTTTTATTATTAATGCCGTTTTCAGAAGCTCCGGTGATGCAGCAATATCAATGAGGGTATTATTACTAGCAAACGGTATAAATATTATACTCGACCCTTTATTCATATTTGGGCTTGGTCCAATTCCTGCAATGGGAATAAAAGGAGCCGCAATAGCTACAACAGTAGGAAGAAGTATAGCAATTTTTTATCAGTTCTACATATTATTTAAAGGAAACGGAAGGATAAAAATTTATAAAAAAGCCATTAGTCTAAACATGAAAGTGATGTTTGATCTTATTAAAATTTCGCTTGGAGGTATTGGACAGTCAATTATTGCTACATCGAGCTGGATTGGGATGGTTAGAATAATAGCTATTTTCGGTAGTACTGCATTGGCGGGTTATACAATTGCAATCAGAATAATCATTTTTATTCTGCTTCCTTCATGGGGAATGAGTAATGCTGCAGCTACTTTGGTTGGTCAGAATCTTGGAGCTAAAAAACCAGACAGAGCAGAACGTGCTGTTTGGACAACCGGTTACATTAATATGTTTTTATTAGGGATTGTGTCGGTTATCTTTATCGCAGAACCGCATTTTTTTATTCGCCTTTTCATAGAAAATCAAGACGTTGTGAATTCAGGAGCCCGTGGTTTGAGAATAATAAGTTTCGGATTTATTTTTTACGCTATGGGTATGGTTATGATTCAAGCTTTTAACGGTGCAGGAGACACAAAAACACCTACACTTATTAATGTAATCTGTTTCTGGATTATTGAAATTCCTCTGGCTTACTTTTTTGCAACAGCAAATGGTATGAATGAATCCGGAGTTTACATTGCTATTATTATTGCTGAATCTGTAATGGCATCAATAGCTATGTGGTTATTCAAAAAAGGAAACTGGAAAAGAAAAGAAGTATAAAAAACCAGAACAACTGAAAATCAATGATTCAGTATACATTACGAAACAACAAACCATAAAGTTAAAAACCTTCAATTTCCTATGTAAACTTTACTACATTTTAGAAACAGGAACAGTAAAATAAAATGTTGCACCTTTATCCGGCTCACTTTCTGCCCATATTTTTCCTCCGTTTTTCTCCACAAACTCTTTGCTTAAAAGCAGACCCAAACCAGAACCGGATTCATTGTTTGTGCCGGATGTAGTGTAAAAGCTTTTGGAATCTAAAATTTGGCCGGCAATTTTACTATCAAATCCAACCCCGGAATCTTTAATTATAACTTTATTGTACTTTAAGTCGTGCTCAACTTTAATATCAATAGTTCCTCCGCGGGATGTATATTTAATAGCATTTGAAATAATATTCCTGACTACTGTTAACAACATGTTCTTGTCTCCAAACACATCAAAATTATCATCCATTTGTATTGATAACTTTATTCCTTTATGATCTGCAATAGTTCTAAATAATTGAAGATTTCTGTTTATAACACTATTAATTCTTATATTCTCAGGAGAAAAAACTATTTCACCTCTTTGGCTTTTTGCCCATAATAATAAATTCTCCAGTAAATCGCTTACCGATTGAACCGATTTCATGAAAATATTAAATGTTTCCAAAAGATTTTTATTCTGAATTATTTCTTCATCTTCCAGTAACATCTCAATTAAAGATTTCAGGTTTCCAATTGGCCCGCGCAAATCATGACCAATAATTAAAAACATTTTATCCTTTGTTTTATTTATATTGTCAAGCTCCTCTTTTTGGTTCTTTAGTAATTCGTTTTGCTTCCTTCTAAGCTTCAATGATAATAAAACATAAACAAAAATAATGGTAATTAATCCCAGAATAACCAGTAATCCCCAGTTATATGTTCTGGCTCTTTTTAGCTCAAGGGCTCTTATTCTTTTATCTTTATTAAGAATATCAATTTCTGTTTGTTTTTTCTGTTTTTCAATTTGATATTCCAGGTTAAATATCTTTTCAGAAAGTTGCTGACTAAAAAGTGTATCATTATAATTGATAAGGCAGTTTAAATATTCAGAAGCTTTTTTATAACTGTTTGTTTCCAACTCAATATCCGACAATACTTTAAAATTATCTCTAATTATTAGCTTTGCTCCCACATCATCCGCAATTTTCATACTTTTCTCTGCGTTTTCCTTCGAAAGCCTGTAATTCCCTTCCATAAGATAAACTTTTGCAATCATAGTATGAATGTTTGCATATAAGTCTTTATCAGAATCTTTATCAACAACACTCAGCGATTTATTATAATTTTCGAGTGCAATTTTATTTTCTCCCAAATCATAATGAATATCACCAATATACTTGTAACAAACTGCCTGACCGGAAACCTGATTAATTTCCATACGGTATTCCAGTGCTTTATTAAAATTTTCAAGCGCTTCAGGGTTGTCATCACGCAACATCTGAGCCCTCCCAATATTTAAATGAATATAACCAAGCATTCTTTTATGATCCAGCTTTTCAGCAATTTCCCTGGCTTTATTCAAATTATCAATCGCATTATAATAATATCCCTGATATATGTGCAAATTCCCAATATTAATATACGCATATCCTTCCTGTTCCGTTACTCCGTATTTTTTTGCCAGTGCCAGTCCTTTGTAATAATAATCCGTTGATTCTGAGTAGTTTCCAAGAATCCTATAAGCAACACCAATGTAACTATGCGCCTTAATCAGGTTTTCATAATCCTTGTGCTTTTCGGCAAACTTTACAGCTTCAAGGCTATAATCTATTGACTTTTCAGGCTCAGAATTCCTTAACTCCCAACTTAATTCGTTTAGAACCTCAGCCTTTAATGAATCCTCAACATTTATCAGTCTTTTATAAAGGCTGTCTATTTCGGGAGTATTATTAGCATATAAGCTAATAGATAAAAAGAAAATAAGCAGTAGTAAAATATTCTTTTTCATAATATTAGTATAATATAATGATATAAAAATATGCAATTTTTCTTATACATTACATTAATTTTTACACCTGAACTTATATACTACGTTAAATGTTCAATAATGTTGACAAAAATATTTTTTATCCAAACAAATTTAATAGCAATTAACTCCTTTTGTTAATTAAAAAAAGATAATATTTATTAGAATAATATAAATTTAATCCTTGTTCATTGTAATAAATAACAATAAAATTCTACTTATTTTATATCTTTGGCAACTATTATTTTAAAATAAGAATAAATGAAACTTCTTGAAGCTCAGAATATTGAAAAAAAATTCATTAACCACCTTGCGCTGGATAATGTCTCTATCTCCATACCTGAAAACAGCATTTACGGTTTATTGGGTCCGAACGGAGCGGGAAAAACAACTTTAATAAGAATTATTAACCGTATTACTGCTCCTGATAAAGGTGAAGTTTATCTGAACGGAAGACCTTTGCAACCTGAAGATGTGAATATAATAGGATATTTGCCTGAAGAGCGTGGCTTGTACAAAAAAATGAAGGTTGGCGAACAGGCTCTGTATCTTGCACAGTTAAAAGGAATATCTAGAAGAAATGCTTTAAAAAAATTAAAATACTGGTTCGAAAAATTTGAGATTCAGGCATGGTGGGACAGAAAAGTAGAGGAACTTTCAAAAGGAATGGCACAAAAAGTTCAATTCATTACTACAATTTTACATGAACCACAACTTTTAATATTTGATGAGCCTTTTAGTGGGTTTGATCCGATTAATGCGAATATGCTGAAACAGGAAATCCTTGAGTTAAAGAAAAAGGGTGCAACAATAATTTTTTCTACTCACAATATGGGTTCTGTTGAAGAGCTGTGTGATCATATAACCCTGATTAATCAATCCAGAAATATCCTTGAAGGAAAAATTGATGATATTCGAAAAAAGTATAAATCGAATATTTATGAAATTTCGTTTAACGGAAACACTGAAAAACTGGAATCTTCTTTAAATAAGCATTACGAAGTAACGGAACGTAAGCAGGTAAACGGTCACAATGCTATTAAAGTAAAACTTTTACACGAAACCAACGAGAACGAATTACTTTCGCTTATCATTCCTGCAGTTGAAATAATATCCTTCAATGAAGTAATTCCAGGAATGAATGATATTTTTATCAAAGTAGTAAATGAGCATAAAAATTAACAATTGAAAAGCAGATCGACATGAATAAGATCAAATTAATAATATCCCGCGAATATTTAACCAGAGTAAAGAAAAAGTCATTTATTGTGATGACAATTCTGGGTCCGGTACTTTTTGCCGCCATGATGATTGTTCCAACATGGCTTGCTTCGATTAAAGATACTGATGTTAAAAAAATTGCAGTTGTTGACAGTTCAGGTATTTTCATTAATAAATTAACAGATACAGAATACATAAAATTTGAATATCCCGGGAACATAAGTGTAAAAAAACTACGAAAGACATTTCATGAGTCAGATTATTATGCTGTTTTACAAATATTTCCAAGTATTACATATGAACCAAGTGCCGTTCATCTTTACTCAAAAAAACAGCCGGGATTTTCAATAAAATCACACATTGCCAGTTCAATGGAAAAGGAACTAAAAAACATGAAACTCAGAAGTCATGGAATCGACGAGGAAGTTTTGCGTTCTATTAAATCAGATGTGTCAATTCGAACAATTCAGTGGACCGAAGACGGGGAAGAAAAAGAAAGCTCAACCGAAATTGCAATGATAGTTGGTTATGCCAGTGGTTTTCTGATTTACTTTTTTATTTTCTTGTTTGGAGCACAAGTAATGCGTGGTGTAATTGAAGAAAAAACCAGCAGAATTGTTGAAATAATCGTTTCATCGGTAAGACCATTTCAGTTAATGATGGGGAAAATTATTGGAATTGCATTGGTTGGCTTAACTCAGTTTTTACTTTGGATTGCTTTAACATTTATTATAATTACTGGCGTAAAAACAGTGTTTTTTCCTGAATTGGGAACAAAAAATGCACAGGAAGTAGTTGTTCAGGATTTATTTGAACAACAAAACATAGCTGCGGCAGAAACTATTCAACCACAGGATATTGATAAGTTTACGAGTATTCTTAATTCTGCTAAATCAATTAATTTTGGTGTAATTTTCGGGTCATTTATATTTTATTTTTTGGGAGGTTATTTACTTTATGGGTCTTTGTTTGCAGCCATTGGTTCTGCTGTTGATAATGAAACAGATACGCAACAGTTCATGCTCCCAATTACAATTCCGTTAATACTCGGTATTTTTGTAATGATGAATGCTGTTCAAACTCCTGATAGTCCCATTGCGTTCTGGTTTTCAATGATTCCACTAACCTCTCCTATTGTAATGATGGTTAGAATTCCTTTTGGAGTTCCGGATTGGCAGATTGCATTATCAATGGGACTACTTGTAATAACATTCATAGGGTCGACATGGCTGGCTGGAAAAATATACCGCACCGGGATTTTAATGTATGGTAAAAAAGTAAATTACCGGGAACTGTGGAAATGGATACGATATAAGTTCTAAAGTATTAAGAATTGTGGATTAATATTGTTTATAAGACAAAACATTTGTACTAAATACTTTATTTTTTGAAAACTATCTGTTTACTTAGCAGATAGTTTTTATTTTACTAAAAAATTCTTCATGAGAATCGCCATTATCGACATGGGTACTAATACATTTAACTTGCTTATTGTCGAAACATCTAAAAATAATAGTTATCTGATTATTTTTAAAGATAAGGCAGGCGTAAAACTTGGTAAAGACGGAATTAATAATAAAGTTATTACTCCTGAAGCCTTCGACCGTGGTATAACCGCTATTTCAAATCATTTAAAGAGCATTTCTAAATATAAGGTAGACAAAATTATAGCTACTGCAACTTCCGGAATAAGAAGTACTAAAAATGGAAATGAATTCGTCGAAACCCTTAAGAAAAAATTCGGTTTAAATGTACTGGTTATTTCAGGCGACGAAGAAGCTGAGTTAATTTACAGAGGTGTTAAACAAGTTGTAAAATTTAATAATGAAAATGTATTGATTCTTGATATTGGTGGTGGCAGTAATGAATTTATTATAGCAAATAGTAAAGGCTTGATCTGGAAAAAAAGTTTTAAACTGGGTATGGCCCGTTTACTCGACAGGATTAACCCTTCTGATCCGATTACAAATGAAGAAATTGAAAAAACAGAACATTACATTGACTCCCATCTTGGACCTTTGTATGAAGCTATTGAAAAATACAAGCCTGCGAAACTGATCGGTTGCTCAGGCACATTTAATTCTTTCAGAGCAATGATAATTGCCAAAAATGGTAAAATTCCTCAAGAAGTTAAAAAGAGTAATTCATATCCTGTAAATCTGAATGATTATGCTCTTTTACACAAAGAACTTTTAGAATCAACACTTGAAGATCGTAATAAAATGAAAGGGCTTGAACCGGTTCGCATTGAAATGATTGTTCTGGCAAGTATTTTTGTTAATTTTATAATCAGAAAATTTAATATTAAATCATTAACCCAATCGGCCTTTGCAATTAAAGAAGGAATGGTTGATAAAATGCTAAACAGTTAAAATATAATACAATGGCTAAAATATTAGTTATCGATGACGAAAAAAGCATTCGTGATACACTAAAGGAAATTCTTGAATACGAAGATCATAAAGTTGATCTTGCTGAGGATGGAGAAGAAGGACTTGAACAATTTAAAAATAATAAATACGATATTGTTTTACTGGATATAAAAATGCCGAAAAAAGATGGGATTGAGGTATTAGAAGATCTTTTTGGAGTTGCTACCGATGTGCCGGTTATTATGATTTCTGGTCATGGAAATATTGACACAGCAGTGGAATCAATAAAAAAAGGTGCTTATGACTTTATTGAAAAGCCTCTTGATCTGAACCGATTGTTAGTTACAATCCGGAATGCAATGGACAGAACATCACTTATTACAGAAACAAAAATATTAAAACGACAGGTAACAAAAACTTATGATATTGTTGGAGAATCAGATCCGGTAAAAAATGTAAAGGATATGATTGAAAAAGTTGCTCCAACTGATGCACGTGTTTTAATTACCGGACCTAATGGTTCAGGAAAAGAACTTGTTGCACGATGGTTACACGAAAAAAGTAATCGTGCCGAGTTTCCGTTTGTTGAAGTAAACTGCGCTGCGATACCTTCTGAATTAATTGAAAGTGAGCTTTTTGGTCATGAAAAAGGAGCATTCACATCTGCACATAAACAACGTAAAGGTAAATTTGAACAAGCACATACTGGCACAATATTCCTTGATGAAATCGGAGATATGAGTCTGAATGCTCAGGCAAAAGTGTTAAAGGCTCTTGAAGAAAAGAAAGTTTCACGGGTTGGTAGCGATAAGGAAATTGTTGTTGATGTTCGTATTATTGCTGCAACCAACAAGAACCTTAAAGAAGAAATTAAGAACAATCACTTTCGCGAAGATCTGTATCACAGGTTAAGCGTAATTCTAATTTCGGTTCCATCGCTCGATGAGCGGAAAGAAGATATTCCGTTACTTACAGAGCATTTTAATGAACTAATTTGTGCTGATTACGGAGTACCGAAAAAGGAAATTAAAGATGATGCAATAGATGAACTGAAAAAAATTAGCTGGACAGGAAATATACGTGAATTTAGAAATGTACTTGAACGCTTAATTATACTTTGTGAAAAAGAAATTACCGGTAAAGATGTGATTGCATACGCACAACCAATATCAAAATAGTTAGTTTTTTAAAACTTGTTTATACTTCGACAAGCTCAGTATGACAAGTTCAGTTTTAATGTCACATTGAGCCTGTCAAAATGTGATATATATATCCACTAATAAATAAATTAAAAAGCTAAAACCTGAAAAAAATGAGTCGAACCGAAAAAGATTTTTTAGGAAAATTGGAAATTGACAAAGATGCTTTGTATGGTATTCACTCATTAAGGGCAGTAGAAAACTTCCCGGATAATACTCCTTTTCATATTGAATGGTACAAAGCAATCGGCATAACCAAATTGGCTTGCTATCTTACTTATAAAAACTTTAAATCAGCAGCTAAAGATAAATATCCTGATAAAGAATTTCCTTTTTCATTATTTGAGGAACCAATAATTGAAGCCCTAATTGAATCAGCAGAAGAAGTTGCTGAAGGAAAAGATTTTGATCATTTTATTGTACCCGCAATACAAGGAGGAGCCGGAACCAGCATTAATATGAATCTGAATGAAATTATTGCCAATAAAACACTTATCAAACTTGATCATAATCCCGGCGAATATGAATTTATTGATCCGCTGGAACATGCAAATGTTTTTCAATCGACGAACGATATAATTCCTACTTCCTTGAAAGTTGCGGCCATTAAATTATTAGTGGATCTGGAAGAAAAAATAAATGATCTTCGGTTTGATATCGAAGCACATGAAAATAAAAGCAGGAATAAATTACGTATCGGATATACTCAAATGCAGGAAGCGGTTCCTTCTTCTTATGCAATGCTGTTTAGTTCATACAACGAAGCCTTATCTCGCGACTGGTGGAGAGTTTCAAAGTGTTTCGAAAGAATTAAAGTTGTGAATCTTGGAGGCAGCGCCATTGGAACAGGGATAACAGTTCCACGTTACTTTATTATGGAAGTTGTTCCTGCGTTACAAAAATTAACAAATCTTCCGGTTACACGAAGCGAAAACATGCCTGATGCAACCAGTAATGTTGATTCTCTGGTCGAAGTTCACGCAATCTTAAAATCACATGCAGTAAATCTGGAAAAAATGGTTTCTGATATACGTTTACTGTCATCCGATATTGCAGGATCGCGTGAATTAATCATCCCGAAAAAACAATTGGGAAGTTCGATAATGCCCGGAAAAGTAAATCCTGTTATTCCGGAATTCGTAATTAGTGCTGCACATAAAGTTTATACAAACGATTCGCTAATTAGTTCTCTAAGTGCGCAAGGTTGTCTTGATTTAAATGCATATTTACCGGTAATCGGTCATGCTCTGCTTGAAAGTATAAAACTACTTATTGCAGCCAATAAAACATTGAAAGAAAATTTATTTTCCGGACTGGAAATCGATAACGAAAAAGCTGAAAAAAGACTTTATAATAGTCCCGCTGTTACAACTGCATTAAGTCCTTATATCGGATATCATCAGGCTGCAGAACTGGCAAAGGAAATGCAGGAAAATAATACCGATATTTTTAGTGCCAACAATAAACTAAAATTAATTGATCAGGAAAAACTCATAGTCATTCTGGCCCCACAAAACCTACTAAAAATGGGGTTTACACTTGACGATATAAACTCCTGACTTTATAAAACTGCCTATGAAAAGTGAATATAAAGTGTCAGTTATTGTACCATGTTATAACGAGGAAAGCAATATTATTCCTTTATTTAACTCAGTTTCAGAATATACAAAGGAACTAAATACTGAAATAATCTTTATTGATGATGGCAGCAACGATAAAACATTTAAAAATATAAAAACGCTTGCAGCACAACATAAAAACGTAAAATTCATTTCATTTTCCCGGAATTTCGGACATCAGAATGCATTAAAAGCCGGATATGATACAGCCGAAGGAGATTGTGTTATAAGTATGGACGCCGATATGCAGCATCCACCTGAACTAATTCCTGAAATGATCAATTTATGGCAGAAAGGTTATAAAATAGTTTCAACCAAAAGAATGAAGGATAAATCCTTAGGATTTCTAAAAAGGCTTACATCAAACCTGTTTTATAAAATATTAAATCTGTTTTCTGAATTTAAGGTTGACAGCGGAGCAGCCGATTTCAGATTGCTGGACAAACAAGCTGTTGATGAATTAAAAAAAATCAATGAAAAATTCCTGTTTTTCCGCGGACTAATTCCCTGGCTGGGATTTTCGCAAATACAGCTGGAATACATTGCTGCAGAGAGATTGTCAGGAAAAACCAAATACAGCTTTTCAAAAATGTTGCATTTCGCATCCAATGGTATAACATCGTTTAGCGTAAAACCATTAAAAATATCTGTTTATCTGGGATTCGTTATAGCGCTTATTGCATTTCTCTATATTCTGTATGCTGTTTATATTGCTGTATTTACTGATAAAGCAATTGCAGGCTGGACATCTACAATTATCAGCGTATTGTTTATTGGTGGAATTCAGCTAATCATGATCGGAATTCTGGGTAATTATCTGGGTAAGCTTTTTATGGAAAACAAAAACCGGCCGAATTATATAATCAAAGAAAAGAATGATTAAGAATCTGATTACAAAAAATATTTCCTATATCTGCATTCTTATAATTGGTATTGGATCCATATTCTTAAATTTCAGTCATCACCGGTGGCAAAAAGACGACAGTGTAATTGAATGGGATGTAAAATCATATTATGCCTATTTGCCAGCTACTTTTATTTATAAAGATTTGTCATTACAGTTTCGCCGCGACAATATTGATAAATTCGGAGATCTGATCTGGCCGGTTGAAACACCTACTCACAAACATGCTATTGTTACAACAATGGGATTATCCTTTTTGTATTCGCCATTTTTCGGAATAGCACATATCTATAGTTTGGTATCAGATTACGAAGCCGACGGTTATTCTTTGCCTTATCGTTTTGCTCTTGTTTTTAGTTCATTATTTTATGTCATACTAGGCTTGATTTTTCTTCAAAAAACTCTTCGTGAATTTTTCAGAGAAGATGTTGTTGCACTTGTTGTAACAGCCATTGGTATTGGCACAAATTTATTTTATTATTATACATACGAAGCTGCAATGCCTCATGCATACAACTTTACTCTGATTTCTCTTTTCCTGTATTTGACCATTCGTTTTTATAAAAATCCAGGAATAAAAAAAATATTCTGGTTAGGACTTATCAGTGGATTAATTACACTTATCAGACCAACAAATATTATTGTTCTGCTTCTGTTTTTTCTTTGGAATATTTCTTCTGTAAAAGATTTAAAAAACAGAATTATCTGGTTTGTTAAAGAATACAAAATTATACTAGTGATGCTTGCCGCTTTTATATTGATCTGGATTCCTCAGTTCGTGTATTGGTATTGGATTTCAGGAAAGATTTTCTATTTTTCATATGGCGAAATCGGCGGTAAATTTTTCTTTTCTAATCCACAGCTTAAAAATATACTGATTAGTTATAAAAAAGGCTGGTTTGTTTATACTCCGCTAATGCTTATTGCTTTTGCAGGAATATTTACACTTCCAAAACAACAGAAAGGTTTGTTTTTGCCTATACTTTCTTTCACTCTGATAAATATTTACGTTCTTGCATCGTGGTGGTGTTGGTGGTTTGGCGGCTCATTCGGATTAAGAGCTTTTATCGACTCGTATGCAATAATGGCTATTCCACTTGCTGCAATAATCAGTAGATTTAGCATAAAAAAATATCTGAAACTTATTTCTTTTGGTTTTATATCAATACTCATTATTTTTAATATTTTTCAGATTCAGCAATATACAAATCAGGCTATACATTACTGGTGGATGAACAAAACAGCATATTGGGAAACATTCCTGAAGCTAAGGCCAACCGAACGTTACTGGCAGGTAATTACCTTGCCCGATTACGATAAAGCCCGTGAAGGAATTTATGTTGAAATTAAACCCGAATACCAGAAAAAAGAAAATAACATTATTCCGTCAGAAGAAAAATTACTAATGTTAATTTCAAATAATATTAGAAATGATTCAGTTCATTTATCAGCTCTGACAATAAAAGCAAAAGAAACAGAAACTCATATTGATTCATTGGTTAAAACCGAAGCAAAAAAAATATATCTTGCCGATTCTACTGAATATAAAAAGGAGCTTATAATTCAGAACCTGATTATTTCGTTAAAAAATAACAGCGAACTAATGGAGAAAATTGAAAAGAAAGCAAAAAAACGTGATATTAGCTTAGATTCGATGCTTGTACTTGATGCAATCTGGTTGTACGAAAACAATAAATACTAATGATTGAAAATAAAACCATAGCAGTTGTAATTCCTGCATATAACGAAGAAAAACAAATAGGATTTGTAATAGAAACAATTCCTGAATTTGTTGACAGAATTATTGTGGTTAACGATTGCTCAACGGATAATACCAGAGATATTGCTGAATCGTATTTTCAAAAAGCAGGTTCAATAAAACTCCCTGAAAAAAACCTGCAAAAACCAGTTCATGAAAAATATAAAAGAGCACATGAAATTCTGAATGAGATTAATCAAAAAGAAACTGCTTATTTTCCTGAATCGGTTGTTAATCATCCTTCGCCTGACGGCAAGCTGGTTGTAATTAGCCTGAAAAAAAACGGTGGCGTTGGAAGTGCTGTATCAGTTGGCTATAAATGGGCCAAGGATAATCATATTGATTGTACAGTTTCAATGGATGGCGACGGACAAATGGATCCTTCAGAAATTGAAAATCTTTGCATGCCTGTAATAAATAACGAAGCCGACTGGGTTAAAGGAAACCGTTTTGCACATAGCAGTGCTCCGTTTCTAATTCCACGTAAACGATTTCTGGGAAACGCTGTTTTATCAATTCTGACAAAAATAGCATCAGGCTATTGGGAGGTTTCTGACACACAGACAGGCTATACAGCTTTGTCATACAAAGCATTATCATCCATAAAATTATATAAATTGTACAAACGTTACGGAATGCCTAACGATCGTATTATTAAATTAAATATTGCCGGTTGCACATTAAAAGAAGTTCCTGTAAAACCAGTTTATGATATCGGTGAAAAATCAACTATGAAAATCCGTAAAGTAGTAAGACCAATAGCCTGGTTATTATTCCGGTCATTTTTTAAAAGAATATGGACTCGTTATCTGTATAAAAGTTTTCATCCATTATTTATACTTTATCATTTTTCATTTATTCTGCTTTTACTTGCAATACCTTATGGAATAAAAATATTATGGTATGTTTTTGAAGGATTAAAATCTAATCCTGTAACAGTAATGGCTTTTGTTTTTTTATTTATTAGCGGGTTTCAATCGCTTATGTTTGCCATGTGGATGGATATGCAGGACAACAAACGTTTATATAAGGATTAAGTTTTTTTTCTGAAATACAAAGCCAGAAAGAAAGCAAAAAATTCACCTGCTAAAAACCAGATTCTGGCAAGAATAGAAATTGTTACAGCCACGTCTGCACTAATACCATTTGATATTAAAAACAAACTTATTGCACCTTCCCTTACACCAATTCCGCCTGGAAAAATAATTGATATTAATCCCAGAACGATACTTAACGGGAATGCAAACGAGTAATATAAAGGAACAATTCCGGTAATGGAAATTAGCAGAAAATAAAATCCAGCAATCCAGAAAAACCACCAGATTATTATAATACCCGAAAGTTGAGTAAACTCCTTAATGTTAATTTTTGGCAGATCAATCTGATTTTTAAAAAGTCTGTTCCATAATTTTTCAAAGAGTCTTTGCAATGATGAAGAAAAAAGTAGCGAGAAAAGTAAAACAGTTAATAAAAAAAATATCCATGCATATTCATTTAATTTGTCTGTTTTTAATACAGGATAAATACTTATAAAAAACCCCAGACATAAATATACCAATTGTTCTTTCAGAGAAATAAACGACAGGCGCTTTAATTCACGGTTTTCATTTTTAAGAAGAGCCGCTCTTCCGAGAATTGTCCAAACTCTACCCGGTATATATTTTGTAAAAGTGACTATTCCCTGTGAAAACAGAGCCTCACCTGTTTTTACCGGAATATTATGCAGTTTAAGAGCAATTTTCCAGCTTAAAGCCGAAAAAATAAACCCTGTAAATAATAACAAAACCGATATGGATAACCATTGATAATTTATTTTCAGATCCCGAAAAATCAAAAAATCTAAATTATAAACATAAATAATTAACGCAATTATTGATCCGTATAATAATATGTTTATGATTTTTTTCATCAAACGATGTTATTTAAAAAAGTAATTTTGTTTTCTTTGATAAAATATTGATCCTGTTATGCAAAAAAGTATTCTACAAAAAGCTTCATATCAAAAAATATTCTTCCTGATATCAATATTTATCAATATTATTTTAGCTGTAATCATATTTGCTACAATCAATGAGAAACAAATCTACACATATTTTAATTCAGATACTCTTTACCTTCCATCTATATATAAAGATCTTTTTATTGATAAAAGCGGATTTGCCGGATGGCATCTAAATGGAGCTCCTAATTTTCTACCCGACATGATTTTGTTTTTCATAATCAGAAGTTTCTTTAACCATTTTATTCCAGCATGTTTTGCTTTTAGCCTGGTTCAATTAATAATTATTTTGTTTTTGCTCTCCGGTTTCTATAAAACTATTTTCAAATCAATTAATTATACTCATTTAAGTATTGGAGCTCTGTTAATGTCATTGTTCTTACTGGTTACACTAGTTAATAACGATTTTGTATATACTTTTTATTTGTTAAGCATAAGTTATCATCTTGGTGCTTTTATTATGTTATTAATTTCGTTTATCCTGCTTTTTAAATACTTGAAATCAGGGAAGAATATCCATCTTGTTATTCTATTCATAATAAGCATTTTATCTGTTATTAATGATAGGTTGTTTATTGTAATGTTTTCGTTCCCTGTATTTGCTTTAATATTTGTTTTCTTTATTCAAATCGCAGATAAAAAAAGATATTTTAAAGTATTAATTTCAAATTCTGCCTCCATATTAATTGGTTTGTTTTTATTCCGAATGCTTAAATTGTCAGGTTATATTCATATTATTGATTTATTCTGGAAAGTTTTCAATTTTAACAATATTACTCCTGCCCTAAAAATTTTCATTGAACAGCATTCCTATTACATTAATGAATTAGATTTCAGAGGAATAATTGATATATTATTTTTATTAAGTTTCGCTGTTCACATTTATCTGCTAATAAAAAACATCGTTTTAGTTATTAAGAAAAAAGAGTTCAACGAATCTGAATTCATTTATTTATTAATATTTGTTCCTGTTTTATTCCTTATACTGGTAACGCCAATTATTAATGGTAATTACGTAAGTTGGGCACTGTTAAGATATAATATATATAGTTTGTATTTGGGCATATTTAGTTATGTTTATTTATTATATAAATTACAAAAAACGAAACGTTCTTCGATAAACTATTTATCACTTGTTCTTGTTGTATTAATGCTTGCTGAATCTGTTTTTATTATTACTAAAATCAGTAAACAGAATATTCGCAAAGGACTTTCAGGTTTTATGAATTATTATCCTGAAAAAGCACAATGTATTGATCAGCTTTCGCTGGAAAATGTTTTAAAATATGGTGTTGCAGATTACTGGGATGCCAAATACATAACAATGTTTTCGAAGCAGGATGTTCGTGTATATACTGTATTGGATAATCTCAGTGTATGGTATCATGTAATGAACGGGAACTGGTTTTACAAAGAAGGGAAAGGAAAATATGGTAATCCTGAATTTAACTTTGTTATTACCAATAGATTTGATACAGATAAAATTAATGCCCATCCGGGTATTCCTGTCGATACATTAAAATGTATTAACGGAACAGAAATATTTATATATCCTGAGTTTGAATTTAACAGAAAAACACATAAACCAACAATAAAAGAGTAAAATGGCTAAGGGAAAAGAATCGAAACCGCATATTGGAATTTACGGACGACGTAATAACGGAAAAAGCTCTCTGATAAATAAACTTGCCGGTCAGGACATTGCTATTGTTTCTGATTTTGCCGGCACTACAACCGATCCTGTTAAAAAATCGTTTGAAATTACAGGCTTCGGTCCTGTTATTCTGATTGATACAGCCGGAATTGATGACACAGGGGAATTGGGGAATAAACGTATTGAAAAAACTTTGGCATCCATAAAAATAATCGATCTGGCTATTCTGGTAATTACAGAAAATACATTTGGCGATTTTGAAAAAATGTTGATTGAGAAATTTAAAGATTCTGATACTCCTTTTTTTATCGTTCATAACAAATCTGACATACAATCACTTTCTGATGATTCAAGAACTTTAATCGTATCACAAACCAATGCGGCTATAACTGAATTTAATACCCTAAAATCAGAATATCCTGAAGAACTGATTCGGCTGATAAAAAAAACAATTCCTGAATCATCGTATAAAAATCCAACTCTGATTGGTGATTTATTATCTTATGGCGATATTGTTTTACTTATTACACCTATTGATATTGAAGCTCCGGCCGGAAGAATGATTCTGCCGCAGGTTCAGGCTATCCGTGATATTCTGGATAACGATGCGGTAGCAATTGTATTAAAAGAACGCGAAGTGGATGCTTTCTTGCGCAAAACCAAAATTATGCCGGCACTGGCAATTACCGACAGTCAGATTTTCACAAAAGCCGATGCTTCGGTGCCACGAAGTATTCCGCTTACCAGTTTTAGCATTATTCTTGCACGTTTAAAAGGCAATTTCGAAGATTACCTGAAAGGAACGCCAAAAATAGCTGATCTTAAAAACGGTGATCGTATCTTAGTGCTTGAATCTTGCACACACCATGTTTCGTGCGACGATATTGGAAGAATAAAAATTCCTCGTTGGCTTACGAACTTTACAGGTAAAAAACTGGAGTACGATGTTGTAACGGGACTTGACAAATTACAACGCAACATTAAAGAATATGCATTAGTTGTGCAATGCGGAGGATGTGTTATAACCCAAAAACAACTTATTAACCGGTTAAAACCAGCAATTGAAGCAGGAATACCAGTAACTAATTACGGAATGGCAATAGCTTATGTTCAGGGCATTTATGAACGTGCCATTGCTCCATTTATAAAATCACATTCTTCATCAACAGATTATTTGTAAAAGGAATCCATAAGGTGTTTCCTATTAGCCTTTGTTTTAAATAAAAATGAAAAACTTTTTCTATTTTAGCATTATATTTAATTATAGTTAATATAATCCAGGATGAAAGCAATTATAAACAAATACAAAAAAATACGGAAACAAAGTTTTCTGAATAAAAAATACAAATCTTCGTATGCTTTTATTGGTATAGGGAATCATTCCATCAACAACCTTTATCCTGTTCTTAATTATCTTAATGTTAATATAAAATACATTGTTTCAGGAAGTAATGAAACAGCTAAATCTGTTACTGAAAATTTTTCAGGAATAACGGGAACAACAGATCTGAATTTAGTTTTAAATGATCCTGAAATAAAAGGGATTTTTATTTGTGTTAATCCCGATTCGCACTTTTCTCTTACAAAACAGGTTTTGGAGAAGGGTAAAAATGTTTTTGTGGAAAAACCACCTTGTACGACTTCAGGGGAATTAAAAGAATTAATTGATTTAGAAAAAAGCAGCAAAAGCATTGTGCTTGCCGGACTTCAAAAAAGATATGCTCCGGTTTATCAAATATTAAAATCAAAAGTTAAAAATACTAAAAATTATACTCTAAAATATTTAACCGGTGCTTATCCCGAGGGAAATCCTGTTCTGGATCTGTTTATTCACCCGATTGATATTGCATCCTATTTATTTGGCAAAGGAACTCTAGTTTCAGTTCAGAAAACAGAATCCGGAAAAGGTGCTGTGAGTTACTTTTTACACATTAAGCATTCAAACGGAATAATCGGAAATATAGAATTAACAACTGATTACTGGTGGGCAAAAGCAAATGAAAGTGTAGTTGTTAATACAGATAAACTAATATTCGAATCCACGAACACGGATAAATTAGTTTGTTATAACAAACCAAAACAAATACTAAATATTCCCATTGAAAAAATTAAAACTCCTGAAATTTCGATTAAAACACTTTATGAGCATAATCGTTTTCTTCCCGTTGCATCTCAAAATGAATTATATTCGGCAGGTTACTTCAATGAGTTAAAAACATTCTTAAATTTGTGCGAAAATCACAAATCAAAAAACAATTCTGAACTAAGTTCACTGATCAATACATTTGATCTGCTAAGCGAAATAAAATAAATACATGTATAAATTAAGTGATTACCTGACCAGAGGTTATAAAATGGTCAGAAACAATACGTTCCCTTCTTACAAGAAGCTCTCTGCGGTTATGTTATATGCAACTGACCGGTGCAATTCAAAATGCAAACATTGTTATATCTGGGAAAAAACTCCAAAACAGCATTTGCCTTTTGAAAAAATCAAAGAAATAATTGAAAGTCCGGCAGTTGATAAAAATACTGTAATCGGGCTTGAAGGTGGTGAGTTTGTTTTGCATCCTGAAGCTGAAAAAATACTGGAATATTTATCAAAATATCATCCTAAGTTTGACCTTTTGTCCAATGCGGTAATTACGGACAAGCTGATTGATTACGTTAAAAAATATAAGCCTTACAGACTATACATTTCTCTCGACGGAACAAAAGAAACCTATCTTAATATGCGCGGTGTAGATGCTTACGATAAGGTTTTGCATATAATTAAAGAGCTAAAGGATCATGTACCTCTTTCAATTATGTTTACTCTTACTCCCTACAATTCTTTTGATGATCTTATTCACGTAGCGAATATTTGTAAGGAAAACAATATTGATGTCCGAATTGGCATTTACAATACCATGGAATACTTTGATACACAAACAAATGACATTTCAAAAACATCGCTTGATTTTACCATTGAAGAAATTCCGGAAATTGTAAAAGAGTTTAAGGAAAACTATGATTTCATGGCTCTGTATACTCATTTCAGAGAGAAGAATTTGAAACTGACCTGTAACAGTATAAAAGAAAGTATTGTTATTTATCCGAACGGAGATATTCCGATTTGTCAGAATAAAAAAATTGTTCTTGGAAATCTTTTTAATGAATCCTTGCATACTATTATAAATAAAAAAACCACCAAAGAACTGCATAAAAAGCACCATGATGGTTGCAACGAATGTTGGGTAAATTTTCACCGAAAGTATGATATTATATTGTACCGTAATATCGAAAAAATACTGCCTAAAAAACTAATTGAAAAAATATTGGGTAGTTATTACTGGAGCGCTAATAAAAAGCTAAAGTATAAAGACGTTGTTAAGGAGTAAAACAATAAACAAAGAATCCTAAAATTTAAGCACAAAAGCGGACACAAATGTCCGCTTTTGTACATTTAATGCACATAATATAACATATACCTTAAATACAACTTTCAGTAATTCAGGAAAATATCCTTACAGGCACATGATTTGTGGCCATAAAACAGCATTTTGCACAACATTCAAATAAATTTTTCGTCCTTAGACGAAATCATTGAACAATAATTAAAATTTTAAGCTTTGAATATAAATAAGATTTTTCTGATAATTATAGCACTGGTTTTGTGTAATCCATTAATTGCACAGGAAAATTCAGCCGGAAAAAGAATTTACAATACCAGTAGAATTAATGGCGAAGCACCACGAATTGACGGTTTAATCGATAACGAAATCTGGGATGTAGTTGAATGGTCGGGCGATTTTACTCAACGTGAGCCAAGCGACGGAATTGCCCCTTCTCAGGAAACAGCTTTTAAAATTTTATACGATGATGATTTTCTGTATATTCTGATTCGTGCATATGATACAGAGCCTGAAAAAATTGTTAAACGAATGTCGCGTCGTGATGGGTTCGATGGCGACTGGGTTCAGGTAAATATTGACAGCTATTTCGATAAACGTACTGCTTTTGCTTTTACCGCTTCTGTTTCCGGAGTAAAAGGTGATGCAATTATAAGCAGTGATGGTGACAGATGGGATCTCACCTGGGATCCGATTTGGTATACTAAAACCAGCATCGACGAAGAAGGCTGGATTGCCGAAATGAAAATTCCTTTTACGCAACTCAGATTTAGTAATCATAAAGAAAGTCAGGTTTGGGGTTTTCAGGTAAACAGACGATATTTCAGAAATGAAGAAAGATCACACTGGGCATATTTTTCTAAAGACAAATCAGGCTGGGTGCGCCATTTTGGTGAGCTGCACGGAATTAAAAATATCAAACCAAAACGTCAGGTTGAAGTTTCGCCATACCTTGTTGTTAAACAGGAAAATTTCGACACTGATCCCGATAATCCATACATGGACAAAGGTGTAAGCAGAAATTTAGGTATTGGGTTAGATGGTAAAATTGGAATTACCAATGATTTTACCCTAGACTTTACAATTAATCCGGATTTCGGACAAGTTGAAGCAGACCCTTCAGAAGTAAATTTAACCGCTTTCGAAACTTATTTTCAGGAAAAAAGACCCTTTTTTATTGAAGGGCGGGAAATAACATCTTATCAACTTTCCGGCGGTGGAAATTCATTTTCTTTAGACAATTTGTTTTACTCGCGTCGCATTGGTCGTTCTCCTCAGTATTATCCTGACCTGAATGATAATGAGTACGAAAACAGACCTAATAATACTACCATTTTAGGAGCTTTAAAACTTACCGGAAAAACGAAAGATGGTTTATCTGTAGGAATAATTGAAAGTTTAGCGGCTGAAGAAAGATCTGAAATTTACAATGCCGATACTGATGAAACACGAAATGTAACGGTCGAACCCATGACAAATTATTTCGTTGCAAGAGTACAAAAAGATTTAAATGATAACAATACAATTATTGGAGGAATGTTGACTTCTACAAACAGGTTTATAAAGGATGATCATTTAAATTACCTGAATTCTGACGCATATACCGGAGGTGTTGACTTAACTCAGTACTTTAAAGATAAAAAGTATTATTTGACATTAAAATATGCAATGAGTCATATTCAGGGAGACACAACTGCAATGATTTCGCAACAGGAATCTTCCAGAAGATATTTTCAGCGACCTGATAATAACTATACAACTTTTGATTCGTTAAGAACATCAATGACAGGGCATGCAGGAACAATTCAGGCAGGAAAACAAGGAAGCAGCAAATTAAGATGGATGACATGGATTACATATCGATCACCACAATTTGAAACCAACGAAGGTGGTTTTTTGCATCATTCTGATGCAATATTCCAGGTTTTTTGGGCAGGCTATCGTTTTACTGAACCATTTAGTATTTTCAGAACAATGAGCATAAACTTTGATCAATGGAGCGGATGGGATTTTGGACTTAATAATAGCTTTTATGGGACAAACCTTAATGTTTTTATGGAATTTACAAATCATTGGTCGCTGGGAGGAGGAACAAATCTTAGCGGAGAAAACACCTCAAACACCCTATTAAGAGGAGGCCCCTCAATTAAAACTCCAGGGAATTTTACTTATTGGATGCATCTTGGAACAGATGGCAGAAAAAAATTACAGATTAATGGTAATACAGGAAACTCTTCGGGATTTGAAAATTCAGGAAATACGAAATGGTATGGGATCGATATTGTTTATCGTCCGTTTGATGCATTACGGATATCATTAATGCCTGACTATTCTGTTTCAAAAAGAGAATTGCAATATGTAACTACTGAAGAATATAACAATGAAGATCGTTATGTTTTTGCTAAAATAGATCAAATTACAACTGATTTAACAATACGAATAGATTACACCATTACACCAGAATTAACCATTCAATATTATGGATCTCCATTTATTACAGCTGTGGATTACTCTGATCCAAAATACATTACAAATCCGAATGCAGATAATTTTGAAGATCGTTACAGTACAGATATGTCTTTTACAAGCGAAGATTATGTTAACGACTATGATTTCAATTTCAGGCAATTCAGATCAAATCTTGTGGCGCGTTGGGAATACAGACCAGGCTCATTAATATATCTTGTTTGGACTCAAAGTAAAACGGGAGATGTTGCAACAGGAGATTTTTCATTTGTTAACGATATTGATGCTTTATTCAACATACATCCTTACAATGTTTTCTTAGTGAAACTTTCGTTTAGAATAGCAAATTGAAATTTGTATAGGATATCCGAAAAGTAATAAAAATTGAAAAAACACTTCGACAGGCTCAGTGTGACAACTTGTATTTCAGTGATTTGTCATATTAAGCCTACCTGCCAACAGGCATGGAAATATCTCTTTTTAAAGGGTGAGATTCTTCGACTCCGCTCAGAATGGCTGTACATTTGATATTTTAGAAAGTCTATATTGTATAAAACAATTAAATTGACTCTAAGTGTATTATTCAATACCTTTATTAGCTAATTTCAAAATTACCTTTATTATGAAAAAGATATTTCTTTCAGTTATAACAATAATAATATCAATAAATGTTGTGTTTTCTCAGGATTTGCAAACCGATAAATTTCAAACTGATAATGGTGAACTTGCTATTCATTTTGTAAAGCATGGTTCACTTTTTTTTGAATTTGATGGCAAAATAATTCATATAGATCCTGTAGCCCGAATGGGCAATTACGAGAACTATCCTGATGCTGATTTAATTCTTATTACTCATCACCACGGCGATCATTTGGATTTAAATGCCATAGAACTCATTAAAAAAGAGAATACTAAAATTATTCTAACACAAAAATGTCGTGAAATGAGTGAATATCTTTCAAATGTTATTGTATTGAATAATGGTGACATATTGGGAATAAATCAGCTTGAAATTGAAGCTATTCCGGCTTATAACATCATAAATAAACGTGAAAATGGAGATCCTTTTCATGTAAAAGATGAAGGAAATGGTTATATAATAAGGTTCGGTGATAAAAAGGTTCTTGTTGCCGGTGATACGGAAAATATCCCGGAATTAAAATCCTTAACTAATATTGATATTGCATTTCTACCAATGAATCTACCATATACAATGACTCCTGAAATGGTTGCAGATGCTGTAAAAGCATTTCGGCCAAAAATACTTTATCCTTACCATTATGATAAAACAGATACTTCAATTCTTACAGAGTTATTAAAAGAAGAAAAAGATATTGAAGTTAGAATAAAAAAAATGTAAACTCTTTCCGTCTTTTTTCAATACATTCAGTCTATATAAAAAAGAAAAGGTTTTGGGCAGTAAGAATGTTGAAATACATTTAAAATTAATCGTAAGTGCACGTGATGGCGATCAGCAGTCCATGTACAGACTGTATAAACTATATGTACAAGCCATGTATAATACCTGTATCAGAATGGTTTCTAATCAGTGCGATGCAGAAGATATAATACAGGACGTATTTACAAGTGCTTTTAAAAATTTGGATTCATTCCGCGGAGATTCATCTTTTGGATCGTGGCTAAAACGAATTGTAGTTAATAAATCAATTACATTTCTGAGAAACAAAAAAACAAATTTTACAGAAATTGACAATTTACAACTTGTAGCCGACGAAAAAGAAGAAGGGAGTTTTCCTGAGATTGATCCGAAAATGATTCATGAATCAATAAAAAGCTTGCCTGAAAAAGCAAGAGTTGTGTTGAATCTATATTTACTGGAAGGTTACCGCCACCAGGAAATTGCCGAAATACTGAATATATCAGTATCAACATCTAAATCGCAATATATTCGTGCAAAGCAAATTTTACGTGAAAAGTTATTAAAAAAGATTAGTTATGAATATTGAGGAGTACATACGCAAAAACAGATCGAATCTCGATGTTGATAAACCTGACGAGGATTATCTTTGGAACAAAATTTCACATTCTGTGAATAAACCAAAAAAACAAAAGAGATTTTTTGCCCTTAAAATTGCAGCCTCAGTTATTGTTGTAGTTGGTTTATCATTATTAACATATCAAATAACAACTTTACGTAATAACCAGCAATTAATTTTAGCAAAAATAGATCCTGAACTAGCTAAACAGGAAGCCCAATTCCAAAACCAGATTAAAACCTATTATCAGGTTTTACAGAAATCATCTTATAATGAAGATCTGTTAACAACAAATTTTAAAGATCTTGAGTATATCGATACTCTAATAAATCAATATTCAGAAGATCTGGCAGTTAATGGCCCAAATCCCCGACTGCTAAATTCTTTAATGGATTTATATCAGAAAAAGATCCGATTACTGGACCGAATGTTAAATGAAATAGAAAAAGATAAAAATTATGAAAACAATAAAACAAACATCTAAAATACTAATAGCAATACTTATTGTTGTTACATCAATAAATTCAGGCTTCGCTCAGGAAAGAACAGAATCTCTTGAGAAATCATTTAAACTTAATTCAACAGGAGATTTCACCTTCACTTGTTACGACACAGATTTAAAAATTAATACCTGGAAAAAAGATGAAGTGAAATTAACGGGAGAATTAATAATTAAAGGAGGGAAAAAAGAAGATCAGGACAAGCTGATTGAAGTATTTAAAAATCCGGAAGTTTCTAAGTCAGGAAATTCGTTAAGTATTAAAACCAACATGGCTAAAAACACCATAATAATTGGTCCCATAAAAAAAATAACATTGGTCGATGGCAAAACAATCAGGGTTGATAAATATAAGGCTACATATACTCTTTGGATACCTGAAAGTGTTGCTTTTAATTTAAAAAGTAAATACAATGAAATTGATATTGCAAGTTTAACAGGTAATATTAATTTCGATTTGTATGATGTTGATTTAACCTTGGTTAGTTTTGGACAAAATGGAAAGTTAAAAATGAAATATTCGTCAGCATCAATAGGTAAAGGAGGTGATGCAGTTATGGAGATTTATGATTGTGAACTGGAAGCAATTGAAATGATAGATGTAGAAATTACCTCAAAATATTCCGGAATTGATATTGGCACTTTGAATACACTTAATTTAAATTCATATGATGATGAAATCGAAATTGGTAAAATAAACTCACTTTCAACTCAGGCAAAATATAGCAACTATAATATTAATGGTAATATGTTAAATTGTATTGTTGATTTTTACGATTCAGATATTACAGCAAAAAATATCGACAAACTGGTTTATTCTGCAAAATACTCATCCTTAAAAGCTTTAGACGTTAAGTCGGTTAAAATAAATAATCTTTACGATTCAAATATCAATCTGGGAATCGTTGGCAAGTTTACATGTACTGAATCTAAATATGATGAAGTTGAATTCGATGCTATTACAAAATCAATACATTTTACAAATGCTTATACTTTAAATTTACGCGTAGCAGAAGTTAAATCTACATTTGAAAATTTCACCGGGAATTTTAAATACGGTTCTGTAAATATGGAATTACCAACTGATTTAGAATTTAGTGTGGATTTCCAAACTACGCATAGTGATGTTGATTTTCCAAAAGACAGACTTAAAATTAAAGATTTAAACATTGAAGGTAGCAGTAAATATTCATTGGAAGGAACTACAAGTGAAAATGCAAAATGCAAAATCAAATTTATAGCTTACGATACTAATTTTGATTTTGATTAAAAATCAAAAATAAGTTATTGGAAAGATACTTTCCTAAAAGAAATTAAAGTTGTCATTCTGAGCGATAGCGAAGAATCTTAAGTGTTAAATTGAGATGTTTCGCATTCGCTCAACATGACAAACAATAATCCGAAAAATTGTCATACTGATCCTGACTGACTTCCTTCGGCAGTTAAACTGTCAGGTAGGTTTGTGGAATTATTAACAACTTTCATTTACACAGCTTTAATTTTTTACAAACTTAACTTCAAATAAAACTGGCCAGCGTTTACCTGTAATAAATATGCGGTTGTTATTTTTATCGTATGCAATACCGTTAAGGACATTATCCATCTCATTTTTATATCCGTTAGGTATAATATCACTACAATCAATTCGTTTTACGACTTTCCCCGTTTCCGGGTCAAATGCGACAATTTCTTCTGTCTGATACACATTAGCATATACCAAACCATTGATATATTCCAATTCGTTCAAACTGTTAACAGGCCCTTCGTCATCATAAATTTCAATCTTGCCGGTTTCATTAAAATATTCCGAGTCCAGAAAATGAATGGTTTGCGTACCATCACTCATAATAAGTTTTTTCCCATCGGTAGTAATTCCCCAACCTTGTGTGTCATATTCCAAAGTTGTAATTAGTTTAAAACTATTTTTATCGTATACAAATCCGGTACGGGATGTCAAGGTAAGTTGAATAATCTTATCGCCAAACGCAGTTATTCCTTCTCCAAAGTAACGAGCTTCTAAACTTAAAATTGAAACTAACTCTCCTGTTTCAAATCTTACTTTTCTTAAAGATGATTCGCCTCTTAGTCCAGTGCCTTCGAACATTACACCATTGTCGTAGAATAAACCCTGAGTATAGGCATTTTTGTCATGAGGATAAGCATTTACAATTTCACATTCAAATAACTCTGGTTTAATATCTGATTTAAAACGTAATTTCAGGTAATAACTATCTATCTTATTGTCATCCGAATACGCAAATACTTTTAACTGATTTGATCCGGTATTTAATCCGGAAGTTTCCCAGGCATATATTAAATTCTCAGAACGTAAAGTTGTTTTTCTCCCATCCGATTCAACAACCAATGAATCAATTTCCACATCCGACTCTTTCAATCCTATTTTTATATCAATATTATCTCCAATCGTAAACGTTTCGCCCGATTTTGGAGAATCAATTTTAATAACAGAAATACGTTTTGTAACCTTATCTGGTTTTTCCTGATTGTTTTGCTTTAATTCTGATTTTCCCTGATTCGAACAAGAAATTTGGAATAAAAAAAGTGAAAAAAGAATTATATTAGAAATTATTGATTTTGTTATTTTCATATTTGTCATTTATTACGAACCTAAAACCCGTTTTACTTTTTGCCAGAATTTTATTTCCGATACCGGAATATTTTTCATTTGCTTTTTCACATCATCGTCAAAATATTCCGGATTAAGAATTTGCCAGATAGCACTCCAGCCAAGGAAACCTCCAATATTTTTATCATCAATATAAATGTCAGCATTAATTTTCCTGCTAATGGTATCATCATAAATTTCTTCCGGATAATTTTTATTAACCGCGTAAAACTCAATGCCATTTATTTTGCAATATTCAACGGCGTCATCCAACTTCTCTTCTGCCCGGTATGTCCACAAAATTAACTGATGACCTTGCTTGTGTAAAGCTTTTAAGGTTTCAAATGCAAATAATTTCGGTTTCCCTATTTCCGGGTACTCATGATCTACAATGGTACCATCAAAATCTACAGCAATTATCATACACTATTATTTAACGTTAAACAAAAGTAAGGATTTTTAATCCGACTTTCTGTCAAACGAGTATCTGATTGAAAAAACATTAGAATATAAAGCCAGTGATTGATCACCGATATCAGTTAAAGCATAATCAATGCTTATTCCTTTAAACTGAATTCCAATTCCAAAATTTGGTTGAAAAGTCATTGATTCTTTGTCATCAAATTCCACAACACGCTGGAAGTTTCCAATTCCAAATCGTAAAAAAGCAAGCCTGTTATAATCAATTTCTATTCCCAAATGAGGGTCAATACTAACAGGATCTCCTTCAATTAATACATGACGCTGTCCGTCAAAAGAAAAGTCCAGATCCAACTCTACTAATCCGCTAAACTTATTATAAATTTTAAAATCTCTTGATGCTCCTATCAATAACATTGGAAGCGTAATTTCCAATGAATTATCCGGGGCTAAATTAGATGCTGAATCCAGAACTTCAATAATTAATTCGTCCTCGTTAAAGGTCCATGCATTAAAGGTTGAAGTTATATCGCGTGCCATTGCTCCAAATTTCCAGTCATTCAGTTTATACTGGAAACCCAAATCAAGACCAAATCCCCAGGCATGAGCAAATTTGCCAATGCCGCGATAAATTATTTTAACATTAGCGCCATAATTTAAATTAGGAATTTGTGTTTTTCGTGCATAGCTCAATAAAAAAGCATAATCAGCAGTTGAAAATCGCGTAATTCTATCGTAATCAATATTTCCGTCACTATCTATTAAATCAGTGGTATTTGGGATATCATCGACGCCAAATCGAATTATTGTGGCTCCAAGGTAACTATTAGTATCCAAAGCCATAGCTCCTCCCAAGTAATCATATTTAGCCACACCCGCAAAATACTCGGCATGCATTATTGCTGCGTCGAAATCTGTTTGCAATGAGGTTAATCCTGCAGGGTTCCAGTAACCGGAAGTTACATCATTTGTATTTGCTATATTAGCATTTGACATGCTTAACGATCTTGCTCCCACACCAATAGATAAGAACTCATTACTATACTTAGCTGTTTGAGAGTAAGTAAAATTTGTAATAAGAATTAAAACTGGTATTAAAATCCTTCGCCCCATTAAGATCAATATTAATCAAGTATACTTAAATATTTTTCTGTCGATAAACTTAGTAATTAATAAAATATTTATCAAACTATATTTTTTAACTTACTTTTGTGAAAAATATTGTTATTAACGAAGCTAAATTAGCTATGCCCGTCAGTTTAAAAAAACACATTCCCAATACAATAACATCATTAAATTTATTGTCTGGTTGTATTTCCATTGTTTTGGCATTTGAAGGTTACATTCTTTATGCAGTTTATCTGATTTTTTTAGCTGCTATTTTTGATTTTCTGGATGGATTTTCGGCCCGGTTATTAAAAGCCTATTCTGTTGTTGGAAAAGAGCTTGATTCACTTGCAGATGTAGTAAGTTTTGGTGTTGCACCATCAGTTATTATTTTCCACATGATGAAAATTTCGTTGTTTAAAACTGTTCATTTACCTCCGGTTGAAAATTTAACAATAACAGAAATTATATTTTTATTAATCCCATTTTTTATTGCGATTCTTTCCGGAGTAAGGTTAGCAAAATTCAATGTAGACGAAAGGCAAACAGAGAGTTTTATTGGATTGGCAGTTCCGGCAAATGCAATCTTTTTTGTATCACTCTATTTAGTTAGTGTTACAACTACAAATGACCTTTTACTTACATTTTTGAAAAACAACTATTTTTTATCTGTTTTAATAATTCTATTCTCGTTACTACTGGTTACAGAATTCCCTATGTTTTCATTAAAATTCAAAAATCTAAGTTTTAACGGAAATAAGATTCGATATATTTTTATTGTGTTATCTGCAATTTTATTAATATCATTGCATACAATAGCAATCCCGCTAATTATTATTTTATATATTTTATTATCAGCAATTAACAACTGGATTTTTAACTTTGATTAATTATTTATAATATGAAATTTATTGCAGAAATTAACGTAATGCCTCTTAAAGCTTTGTTAGATCCCCAAGGGAAAGCTGTAACTAATAGTATGAAAAATATTGGTTTTACCGAAGTTTCAAATGTGCGTATCGGCAAACACATTACGTTAGAAATTGAAGTTGCAAGTAAAGAAATCGCGATGGAAAGGGTTAATGAAGCTTGTAATAAAATATTATCAAATCCAATTATGGAAGGATTTGATTATACATTAAAAGAAGTAAAATAATTTATTATTTGTTCTTCATTTCTGAAGAAGCAATCTTACTCATAACTTCAGTTTGTCTTTGAATAGATTCTTTGTGCACAAGCTGAAGTAATTTTTTTACAAAATCTTCTGATAATCCTAAACTCTTGCCCAGTTTTAATCTTGTTGTAATAATTTTCTCCCAACGACGAAGCTGTAAAATTGTTACCTCATTTTTACTTTTGTATATTCCGATTTCCTCAACAATATTCATTCTCTGAGATAATAGTTCAAGCATTTGCTGATCAATAGAGTCAATCTGACTCCGCAATGTTTCCAGAATACCTGCAAAATCTGTGTCTTTTGTAGTTGTCGATCTAAAAATCAGTTTGTCAAGAAGGTTTCCTAATTGCTGCGGAGTTAACTGTTGATTCATATCACTCAGAGCAAGCTTTGGATTAAAATGAGTTTCAATCATCAACCCATCCATGTTAAGATCAAGAGCCTTTTGTGCCACTTCAGGAATATATTCGGTATTGCCTGCAATATGACTTGGGTCGCATATTATGGGCAAATCATGACAAATACTCTTTAATTCAATTGGAACCTCCCATTTTGGTATATTGCGCAAGGTGGTAGCTTCAAATGGATAAAATCCCCGATGGACTGCGGCAAGTTTATTTATTCCGGCTTTGTGAAACCTTTCTAATGCACCAACCCAAAGATTAACATCGGGATTAATTGGGTTTTTAACCATTACAGGTTTATCATAAGCTTTTAAATAATCTGCCAGTTCCTGAACTGAAAAAGGATTTGAAGTGGTTCTTGCACCAATCCAAAGAATATCTACGTCATATTTAATTGCTAAAGCAGCATGTTCCGGATTTGCAACTTCGACAGCCGTTAAAAGACCTGTTTCTTTTTTTACCTGTTGCAACCATCTTAATCCTTCCTCACCAACACCTTCAAAATTTCCCGGACGTGTACGTGGTTTCCAGATACCAGATCTGTATACCTTTATCTTACCTAAAGCATTAATTTCTTTTGCAGTTTGCATAACCTGCTCTTCAGATTCTGCGCTGCACGGACCTGCAATAATTAAGGGTTCGTTTAAACCATCGAACCATGTATTTATTTTTGATATACTTTTAAGTTTTGTCATTTCTATTCATAAATATTGGTTAAAGATAGAGAATTTCAGTATTTATTTTATAACAAATCCTGACAGGTTTAAAGCCAGCCAGGATCAATTTGTTACTGAAGAATGCTAAATACTATTTATTCTCAAATTTCTTTATTGCTAAAACCGAAAGTTTATAACTAACCCAAATCAATACCGGCCAAACAATTAACCATATTATTTCTGTTAAATACATTTTTTTTAGTTTAAAGTTTAAAGCCTGCCTGTCGGCAGACTGGTTTATAGTTAAAAGTTCCGAGTTAATAAATCTCAAAACTATAATTAATAGATGTGGATATCCTCTTCCATTTCTTTTGCATCAATTTTTTTATTATTCATTGCTCTCCATGTATACCAGATATATGCAATCACAAATGGCACCATTAAAGAAACATAGGCCATAACCTTAAGCGTATATTTACTCGATGATGCATTCTCAATGGTAAGCGAACTTTGCAAATCAAATGTAGATGGGTAAAATGCTGTGTTATTAAATCCTGCTAATAAAAATAAAGCTAAAACAGTCAGGATTGTTCCTGCCCCGGCAACCCAAATACCTTTTGTGCAAATTGTGAATATCGATTTACCAATTCCAAGTAAAACTAAAACAACTCCAACTACAAATATGATCAATACCAATGGCATTTGTAAAAAGTTATGCAGGTACTTATAAGATTCGTATGAAACGTTCTTACTTACAGGATTATAGGCAAAACCATTGATAAACATTAACCATATTACAAAAACTAAAAAGAATACAAGAAAAGGAATTGCATTATAAATTAACTGTTTTTTCGATCTTTTAAAAATATTTTCATCATCTATATTATTCATAAAATAAAGGATAGCAAGAACTCTGGCCAGAAAGAATATTGCTAATCCTAATGAAAGATTGTGTGGATTTAACAATAACTCAAGTCCCCTTGCAGCACCTTCCCATTTTGAGAAATTCATTTCATTTACCGAAAATTCGGAACCTGTAAAAAATGTTGCTACAACTATTCCTAATAAAATTGTTCCTGCCATTCCGTTTATAAAAAGAAAAACCTCGTATGTTTTTGCGCCTAAAAAATTATTTGGCTTTGATCTGAATTCATAAGAAACAGCCTGAATAATGAAAGCAAACAGGATTAACATCCATACCCAGTATGCACCTCCAAAACTTGTTGAATAAAACAATGGGAAAGATGCAAAAAATGCTCCTCCAAATGTAACCAGAGTACTAAATGTAAATTCCCATTTACGTCCCAAAGAGTTTACTATAAGCCGACGTTCTATATCGGTTTTTCCTAAAGTATAAATCAGTGTTTGACCGCCCTGCACAAAAAGCAGGAAAACCAATATAGATCCTAAAAGGGAGATGATAATCCACCAATATTGCTGTAATACTAAATGTGATAAACTTTCAAACATTTTAATGTCCTCCTTCTTTAGGTCCGATTTTTATTTGCTTAAACATTATCTTGAGCTCTGCAATTAATAATGCTGTAAACACAAGTGTAAATAACCAGAAAGTTATTTGAACAGCACTTGCATCAATCTGTGAAACTGAAGCAACGGTAGGTAAAAGATCCTGAATTGTCCATGGCTGACGACCAACCTCCGCAACAATCCATCCTGACAATGAAGCAATAAAAGCCAGAGGAACAGTAATTATTGCCAAACGCAAAAGCCATTTTTTATTACTCAGTTTACCCTTAAAAACAAATACTAATACAAGAGCAAATATTAAAATAAAATAAAACCCCAGAGCGACCATAATGTGAAAACTATAAAATGTTATTGGAACATTTGGAATAATACTCTTAGGATCATTTAAAAATCCATACCCAAAATATTTAAAATTTTCTCTGAAAATTATTAAAGATTCTTCCTGTATAACTACATCGTCCACTTTTTTAGCTTTCTTGTAGCTGGAAAGTGCATTAATTGCCAATTTCCCCATTTCAATTTTTTCCATGGCGGATAATGCAATCTGTATTTCTCCGTTTTTATCTTCGTATTCAAATCCTCCTTCAACTATATCTTTTACACCTGGTACAAATGCATCTGCATTCCTGTAACCAAGAAATGATAATAGTTTTGGAATCTCAAACTTAAAAACATAATCATCTTGACCATCATTAATTTCTTTCCCCGGAGTAGGCATACCAAGCAAAATAAGACCAGCTCCCTCTGACCCTTCATATAACCCTTCCATAGCTGCTAATTTCATAGGTTGTTTTTGAGCTACCTGGTAAGCTGAACCGTCGCCGGTGTAAATAAGAAATAAGCTACTTACCAAACCAAAAACAGCAGCAATAATGATACTTCGTTTAGCTAATAATTGTTCTCTTCCTTTCAATAAGAACCATGCGCTAACGCCAATAACAAAAACTGAAGCCAATACATAAGAAGAAGTAATGGTGTGTAAAAACTTATTTATTCCAACCGGCGATAAAAATACCTCCAAAAAATCAAGCATTTCGTTTCGGGCTGTGTCAGGATTAAAATGCATCCCAACAGGAGATTGCATCCATCCATTGGCAATTAATATCCAAAGAGCAGATAAGTTAGACCCAATAGCTACTAACCAGGTTGAAAGTAAATGAAACTTCTTGCTCACCTTGTTCCAACCAAAAAACATGATAGCAATAAAAGTTGATTCCATAAAGAATGCCATAATGCCTTCAATTGCCAGAGGAGCTCCGAAAATATCCCCGACAAACCACGAATAATTTGACCAGTTGGTTCCAAATTCAAATTCGAGAATGATACCTGTTGAAACACCGATGGCAAAGTTAATACCAAACAGCGTCATCCAGAATTTAGTTATTTTTTTCCATTCCGGATCGCCCGTTTTAACATACAGCGTTTCCATAAAGGCTATAATAAATGTAATCCCCAAAGTAAGTGGGACAAATAGCCAATGATACAATGCTGTAAGTGCAAATTGCGCCCTCGACCAATCGACAAGAGCTGAATCAATATGTTCAATCATTGTTTATATTTTTAGGATTAGTTAATTGCTCAATCACATAATCTCCTTTTTCATTATCTGTCTCAAATTTTTCGTCTAAGAAATCTCTGAAAAAGAAAATTTTCAAAATAACAAACATGATAAAAAGTTTTATGATAATAATAGTCCATAACTTTTTACCAACCGTCATATTTTTAAAGCCTTCGTAATAAAACAGAAAAATACGTTTAAAGATGTTTCCTTTTTTCATTAAATCTGTTATTTACTCAAATATAAAAAAAAATAAAAAAGGTAATGCAGTGCAGATTTCCCAAAATTACATAATTACAAATTAATCACAATATAAAGACCTGTATCTTAGGAGTTTTAATGAAGCATTCTAAATAATAGAGAGTTGAATAAAGAAAAGTGGTTACCTGTACATATGAATAAATCCTGTTTGATCGGCTACTGCAGGATCGTCTGATTTTAGTATATAATAATACACGCCCTCGCTCAATTCAGAACCGGATGAATTTCTTCCATCCCATACAATAATTGGTGATTTGTTACTAAAAACCATAGCACCGGTTCTACTAAATATTGTAATTTCTAATGGATCAATACCATTAGCATTGATAACAAAACGGTCATTATCTCCATCACCGTTTGGAGTAAATACATTTGGAACTCTGATAATATCACGAATATCAAATGTTTTTATTTCGGTAAATGTTTTCCCTGTGGCATCTTCTACAACAGACAACGAAAAAGTTTTTATCCCTGATGCTAAAAACTCATAGGTCACCAATGGCAAACCATCAACTACAGGCTCAATATCACCTCCCCAATCAAGAGAATATGCGTTATTTAAAGTATCTGTTATTTCAAAATAACTAGTGTCGCCTGCAATAACTTTCTGAGCATGACATTTTATCCTAAAAGTAGCATAGTCCGGTACAAATTGGAAAGTTACCGTATCAATCTGAGCAATTGCATTATTGGCAATTAAGAAAAATATGAAGTAAATAAAAACTTTAATTCTACCCATTAATTTACATTTAGTCACGTAAATATATAAAATACCACAATATTATCTTAAATTTTTTCTGTTAATTTTTTAACCACTTTCAAATTATTGAAAAATTCCTTTGCTATCACTCTTAATATCGTATAACCCGGTATAGCCAGTATCATTCCCGAAATTCCAAACATACTTCCTGCAACCAAAATAACAAGAAATATCTCCAAAGGATGCGCATTTACACTGCTTGAATATATAAAAGGCTGAAATACAACATTATCAATCACCTGTACAATTATAAAAACAATGGTCATATAACCTAATAATGGTAATAGTTCGGAATAAAATGCCAGATCCAGATTCGTTGCTAAACCCAGCACTAATCCAAGGCTGGCTCCAATAACTGGTCCTAAATACGGAATAATATTCATTAATCCGACTACAAGTCCAATTACCAATGCATCTGAAAAATCAACGCCCACGATAGTTAAACCTATGGATACCAGCGTGATAATTCCACTAATTTGTACAATTATGCCAATAAAATACCTTGTTAATAACTTTTTTACGGACATTAAAATATGTTCTGCTTTTTCAAGATATTTATCAGGTACAAATATTAATATTCCATCATTTAACAAACCTCTGTCTTTTAAAAAGAAAAATGTAATAAACGAAATAGCAAAGGCTGCAATAAATATATTTCCTAAAACCCCTGCAATAGAACCAAAAAAGTTAGATAAAACCGAAACGTTTAAAACAGACATTAACTTCTCAGTTAAATACTGATCCATTGACTGAGTATTGCCTGAGTTTATATTGTATTTAACAAAGAGAGCTTCTGTTTTATTTATTGGCTCCTGTAAATTACTCATAACGGATTCCGCATCAATAGCAGACAGTTCACTTGCCTGATTCGCAATCAACGGAATAAATACTCTGAAAAATACAAGTATCAGGGTCCAGATCAGTGCAACAGTTAATAAGGCAGAAATAGCATTGGGAATTTTTAACTTTTTGTAATTCAATTTATTTAAAAAAGCCACTAATGGTCGTCCGATTAATGTTAAAACAGAAGAAATAAGAATATATGCTACTATTGATTTAAAATACCACAGAATGAATCCTACCACAGCTACTCCCAGAGCAATAAACAAATAGCGTAAATTCCTGTTCATTATTAAACTTTAATTAAGTTTTGATATCTAATGCTTTGATCAGATTCTAAAAATCAGAACTAAAATAAGTTTTTTTCAGCGATAATAAAATATTGTTGGAAATATAAATCGGGAGAATAACATTAAATTATGTTTCAGTCACATATAGGAGAGTACGCTGCATTGCTTACAGCAGTATTTTGGACAATAACAGCAATTGCATTTGAATCTGCAGGCAAAAAAGTAGGCTCACTATCAACAAACCTAATAAGATTATTTTTAGCTTTTGTTTTTATTGGGATTTACAGTCAGATAACGCGCGGATCAATAATACCCTTTGATGCTTCGGCTCATAACTGGATTTGGTTATCCTTATCGGGACTCGTTGGTTTTGTAATCGGTGATCTTTTACTCTTTGAAGCATACGTTGTTATTGGCTCCCGCATATCTATGCTGATCATGTCTTTAACTCCTCCAATAACAGCATTCTTCGGATGGATAATATTAGGAGAAATACTTACACCGCAAAATTTTCTGGGAATGTTCCTAACCATTTTAGGTATTATGATAGTGGTATTAGATCGTAAATCAAAAACCAAAAATGCTAAAGAAAAACATACCCATCCTCCAGGAGGGAATAAGAATAAAATTAAATTATCATATCCAATTTTGGGCATCCTTCTTGCTTTCGGAGGTGCTGTAGGGCAAGGTGCCGGTCTTGTCTTAAGTAAATACGGAATGCAGGATTTTGATCCTTTCGCAGCAACACAAATAAGAGTAATTACCGGATTTGTTGGTTTTACAATTCTGTTTGTTTTTATGAAACGCTGGAAGAGAATTATAGAAGCTGTAAAAAACAAAAAGGCTATGACCCGATTAAGCATTGGAGCATTATTCGGACCATTTCTTGGAGTATCATTTTCATTACTTTCAGTAAAACATACTACAACAGGTGTAGCATCGACTATTATGGCAATTGTTCCGGTTCTGATAATTCCTCCGGCCATCATTTTCTTCAAAGAAAAAATTACTTTTAAAGAAGTTATCGGGTCTTTAGTTGCAGTCGGGGGAGTTGTATTATTCTTTATGTAGTTGTTTTTTTGTATTTTAGCTTAAAAGCTAAATGACGCAATATCTATGTCAGGCACAAATTACCAACAGATGAAAAAATATATTATTGTAATTGTTGTTATTAGTCTGGTTGGGTGTACTTCAGAGAAAATCACAACAGAATATACAGCACTTAGCCAAAAAGAGTTCCTGAATAATCCCTTTGGTTTTAAAGAAAATATTAAAAATTTCACTAATTCGACAAGGCCAATCTTTAGTTCACAAAAACTATTAAGAAAAAATCAACATTATCCGGAGAAAACGGATACTATTTATCAATTTACCTACAAAAACTCTGAAATTTTCTTCTATAAAACACATCTGGGAAAGGAATTTTTACTCGCAGGAAAAGTTTTAAATAAACAAATAAAACTTAAAAATGGTATTTATGTGGGAATAACAAAGAGTGAATTTATCAATAAATTTACAGATGAATTAAATTTTAACGCGGATAGCCTTGTTTTGAATGGAGAAGGAACAAAATACACCTTCCTTTTTGACAAAGGAAAACTACAGAGAATTAATATTGATAATTATTTTGATTAAAAGGTGGCTACAATTGTTTGAGTTCCTTTGGTTTTTTGACCTAACTCAACATGAACTTTAGCACCGAGTGGTAAAAATACATCAACGCGTGAGCCGAACCGGATAAATCCCATTTCTGAATTTTGACTTACTTCGCTTCCTTCTTTTGCATAACAAATAATTCGTCTGGCTACAATTCCCGCAATTTGCCTCACAAGAATCTGACGTTTATTTTTATCTTCCAGAACTGCTGTAGTACGTTCATTTTCTGTAGAAGATTTTGGTACACGGGCAACTAAAAATTTACCCGGATGATATTTGAAATATTTTATAATACCACAAATCGGAAACCAGTTAATATGTACATTCCATACAGACATAAATATGGAAACCTGAATTCGCTTATCTTTAAAATATTCGTTCTCAGAGGTTTCTTCAATTACCATTACAGTTCCATCAGCTGGAGCATAAATGTTGTTTTCATCTGTGTTTAAAACCCTTGCTGGTTTACGAAAAAAACGGACAATAAAAATGAGATATAAAAATGATACTATTCCTAAACACCATGTTACAATCCGGTGGTCAGAAATAAAATAAAAAACTAACAGATTAATAGCTGATAATAAGATAAAAAATGAAATAATAATGGCGCGTCCTTCTTTATGTATCGTCATTTAAAAAGATATTTATAGTTTACTGCACAAACTGTAAATATACATAAAATAGCGGCAAAGTAAACAACACTGCATCAAATCGATCCATTACACCACCATGCCCAGGTAAGATATTTCCTGAATCTTTTTGGTCAATATTTCTTTTGAAAGATGATTCTACAAGATCACCATAAGTGCCAAAAACGGCAATTATTACTGATAATACAGCCCAATGAAGAAAACTTAACTCTGTAAAAAATATAGATATAACATAAGCTACTCCCAAACCTGATACTGTTCCTCCAATAAAACCTTCCCATGATTTTTTAGGGGAAATACGTTCGAATAAACGATGTTTACCAAATGATACTCCAAATACATAAGCAAGTGTATCGTATGCCCAGGTAAGGAAAAAGAATCCCAACAATAGGTTAGAGCTATATTTAAGTTCACTTGAAATTGTAATATAATTTGCAAATGAAAACGGCACTGCTATATATAAAATTCCTAATAAAGTAAATCCAATATTTACAAATACATACTCCGATTTTCGGTATAATTCAATAATGAAAACACTTATTATTACAGGGATTATAGCCAAAAACACCTTATTCCCAATCAAATCATTAACATAAAAATAATTGGCAGCAAAAACCATTGCGCCAATTACTATTCCATATATTTTTAAAGGATTAAACTTTTTCTTTTCGGCTAATGAATAAAACTCATACATAGCTCCAATAATTATAAGTTCGAATAATATAAAAAAACTTATTTTCCCAAATGCAATTGATCCGACTACAATAACAAGAAGTATTATACCGGTAATTGTGCGTTGTATTAAATTATTCAATTTCTTTAATTTTTTATTCAGGTTTTAACTCGTTCTCTCCTTTTTCAGCCTTTTCTGTTTCTTCTTTCTGAGCTTTGTCCGATTTAATTACTTTTTTTGCAGCCTTAGCTTTTTTCTTATTCTTTTCCAGCTCCTTCTTAACTTCATCTTCCTTTTCATGTTGCGTTTTCCAAGGCCGTTTACCAAAAATACGTTCAAGATCTTCAGTAAATATCACCTCTTTTTCTAAAAGAATTTCAGCCAACTGAGTCAAATCACCTTTATGCTTTTTTAGAATTTCAAAAGATCTTTTATGCGCCTCTTCTATAAGGTCTTTCACCTCTTTATCGATAAGTTCTGCTGTTTTTTCACTATATGGCTTAGTAAATGCCATATCTGACTGACCAGACGAATCGTAAAAACTCACATTACCAACCTTATTGCTCATGCCAAAATACGCAATCATAGCATAAGCCTGCTTGGTTATTTTTTCCAGATCGTTCATTGCTCCTGTTGATATTTTCCCAAACATTAACTCTTCGGCAACTCTTCCACCAAGTGCAGCACACATCTCATCCAATAACTGATCCCGTGTTGTAATTTGTCTTTCTTCCGGTAAATACCAGGCTGCTCCAAGCGCACGTCCGCGAGGTATAATTGTAACTTTAACCAATGGGTGAGCATGTTCCAATAACCAGCTAACCGTTGCATGACCTGCTTCGTGAAATGCTATCGTTTTCTTTTCCTCTTTTGTAATGATTTTTGTTTTACGCTCCATTCCGCCAACGATTCTGTCCACAGCATCAAGGAAATCCTGACGTTCTACAGCTTTTTTATCTTTTCTTGCGGCAATTAGTGCTGACTCATTACAAACATTTGCAATATCGGCTCCCGAAAAGCCAGGTGTTTGTTTCGAAAGAAAATCAACATCAAGATTTGTTTCCATTTTAATGGGTTTCAGATGAACTTTAAAGATATCTTTTCTTTCATTTATATCAGGTAGCTCCAAATGAATCTGGCGATCAAAACGACCCGCTCTCATTAACGCTTTGTCGAGTATATCGGCCCGGTTTGTTGCCGCCATAATTATTACACCTACATTATTTCCAAAACCATCCATTTCAGTTAATAACTGGTTTAATGTATTTTCTCTTTCGTCGTTAGATCCAAAATTCGGATTTCGTCCACGTGCACGACCAATTGCATCAACTTCATCAATAAAAATAATACATGGGGCTTTTTCTTTTGCCTGTTTAAACAAATCGCGAACACGCGAAGCTCCAACACCAACAAACATTTCAACAAAATCGGATCCCGACATTGAGAAAAACGGCACATTTGCTTCTCCGGCAACTGCTTTTGCCATTAATGTTTTCCCTGTTCCCGGAGGGCCAACAAGAAGAACTCCTTTAGGGATTTTACCACCAAGATCTGTATATTTTTTTGGAGTTTTTAGAAAATCGACAATTTCTCTTACTTCAACTTTCGCTTCTTCTAATCCGGCAACATCTTTAAAATCAATTTTTATATTACTTTCTTTATCAAAAAGTTGAGCTTTTGATTTACCAACACTAAAGATATTACCTCCACCGGGGCCACCACCACCTTTCGACATTCTTTTAAAAATAAAAAGCCAGATTGCTAAAATAATAAGTATTGGAAATACCCATCCGATTATATCACGCATATAATTGGGTTGCGATTTATAACTAACTTCAATATAGTTACCTTTGTTATAATCACCCTGTGCTTCATTAATCCACTTTTCAAAATACTCCATTGATCCTATGGTAAAGAAAAAATGAGGTCCATCCTTTGAGACCTTTGCGAAAGTACCCCCGTTTAAATCATTATACCTTGGATCACTAAGCCTATCTTCTTTTATATATATGTTGGCTTTTTCTTTATTTACAACAACAATTTTCGCTACATCTCCATTACGAAGCATATCTCTTTCAAATTCCTGCATTGTAATCTCCCGGGGTTTGGGGCTAAAACTCAAAAGTTGCATCCCAATAAAAACAACTGCAATTAATCCATAAATCCAGTATACACTGAATTTGGGTTTAAATTTATTACCCGGATTCGTTGGGTTATTTTGTTTATTATTATCCTGTTTATTATCAGTCATTATTATTTATCTCCTTGTTTTTTGTCATCATTGTAACTTGTAAGCTTCGCATCAGCCCACAATTCTTCCAGTTTATAAAAACCTCTGTATTCATTTTGGAAAATATGAACAACAACATCGGCATAATCTAATAATACCCATGTAGAATTCCCTAATCCCTCTTTGTGCCATACTTTTTCACCTGTTTCTTCCCGAACGGTTTCCAGAACAGAATCTGCCAGTGCTTCAACCTGTGTATTTGAATCTCCGTGACAGATTATGAAATATTTACAAACTGAATTTTCCAGTTTTGTTAAATCTAAACTTACAGGGTCTTTTCCTTTTTTCTTTAAAATACCCTCAATTGCAGCACTAACTATTTCTTTTGTGTTCGTTTTTGCTTCACTTTTTTGTTTTGCCATTCACTATTTTTTTGCAAAGGTAATGAAATTACCATTTATTTTGTCAAACTCTGCTTTTCTTCAGTTTATTGATTTTTAATACAGGTTTTTAGTTATTCAAAAATCATTCCTTATCAACACAGAACACAAGGTATTTGTTTATACGGTAAATTTGTCATTTTTTTAAGGATATTGAATTGAATTTTAAAGAAATTGTCATGTTTTTTAATTTATTGGCAGATTTCATCTTAACTTTACTTAAAATTATTTTGTATGGATCCCTGGCAAAGGATAGTAAAACTGGATTCAGTTGAATCGACAAATGATTATGCTTCCGTTTTATTAAAGAAAACAAAGCCTGAAGAAGGATCGATATATTCAGCTCTGTTTCAAAGTGCCGGAAAAGGTCTGGGCAAAAACAACTGGGAAAGTGAAAAACGAAAAAACCTCCTGTTTAGTTTAATTCTTTATCCTGAATTTTTGGCGGTAGAAAAACAGTTTTTAATTTCAAAAGTAGTGTCGTTAGGAATTGCAAATTATGTTCAGGCAAAAACAAATTTTATAAAGATAAAATGGCCCAATGATATTTACTATCAGGATAAAAAACTGGCCGGTATTTTAATTGAAAATTCTATTAAAGGTATTACTCTGAATTATAGTATTATTGGCATAGGCTTTAATTTAAATCAGTCCGAATTTTATAGTGATGCCCCTAACCCGATATCTGTACATCAAATTACAAAAAAGACCTATTCAATTGATCAGGAAATTGTTAAAATCAGAAGTAATATCCGTTTTTTTTACAATAAATTAAAAGCCGGAAAAATTGAAGAACTCAACAAGGATTACTTAAAATGCCTGTACAGGTTTAACGAAATGCACAAATTCAAAACTGACAAAGATATTTTCAAGGCAACAATTAACGGAGTAAATGAATTCGGGCATTTGCAATTAACTACTGAAAATAATAAAAAACTGGAATTCGGATTTAAGGAAATTGAGTTTATTATTTAAATAAACAGTCAGTGTTTACTCTTCCTTTACTTTTTCATTAAAGAATATTACCAACTGATCAACCATAGCATCAACTCCTTTCTGCAGATGTTTTTCAATCATCATTTTCATCATTTGATTCAAATTGGCATCAATTGTCAACCTGATTGCTGTTATATTTTCTTCTTCCATTGGTTTTAACTGAATCCACAAAAAGAAACTAAATGGAGATTTACCGTCGCTCGATATTTTTATTAACTTATTTGGTTCCTTTTCAATAATTTTTAAACCAGCCTTTCCTATTCCATCAATATTAAATTTACAGGCATCCTCAGTTGCTTCAAAATCAGAAACCTTATCGGCCGGAATTACAGATTTTAAATTATTAAAATCTGTAAGAAACTTATAAATCAATTCATCGGACTTATTAATCTTTCCTGTTTTGCTTGTGTATTTGCTCATTATTAATTCAAATTTCAGATTAGCACATTAATACAATTTAGTTACCCCACGATTCAGGATTAATTCTCCAGATTTTCAATGTTTCAAAATCGACTTTCTTAACATAACCAGAATTTAATGCACTTTTAATTAAGGTATTATAATTACTAAGTGTATTTAGATTAACTTTTGCATCTGCAAAATTTTGCTCTGCTTCCTGAAATCCATATGTAAAAATTGCAAGCATTCCCATTACTTCAACTCCGGCATTTCTTAAAATTTCAACGGCTTTTAAGCTGCTTTTTCCAGTTGATATTAAATCTTCAATTACCACAACTCTTTTACCTGCCTCTATTTCTCCTTCAATCATATTGCCCAAACCATGTTCTTTTGGTTTTGGTCGTACATAAACAAATGGTAAATTCATTGCCTCAGCTACCAGAACTCCTATGGCAATTGCCCCGGTTGCAACACCAGCAATATAATCGGGTCTGCTATACTCTTTGGAAAGTAAGTTAACAAATGCATCTTTTACTTCTTCTCTGATTTCGGGATGCGATAATATTATTCTGTTATCGCAATATATCGGGGATTTCCATCCTGATGCCCATGTAAAATGATTTGCAGGTTGTAACTTAATTGCCTTAATTTGTAATAAGGATTCGGCAATTTTTGTCTCTAAATTTTCCATACCACAAATGTATAAAGTTTTTTATAACGACAGAACTGTTTTTTTTACTGATGACAAACAAAATTATACAGAGAATAGTGAAAATAAAATTCATTATTTCAGGAATAAAAAACTATTAAAATCAGCATTAAATACTTTTATTAATAATTCCGAAATAAATAACCTTTATGTTATTGCCAAAAATACAGAGCGGGTATTTAGAAAATATATAAGGATTTACAAATTGATTGAAGCAGCCGGAGGACTTGTAATTACGAATGATAAGAAAGCTCTGTTTATATATCGCCGCGGGAAATGGGATTTACCAAAAGGGAAACTGGAGAAAAACGAGAACCCGGAAACAGGAGCAATAAGAGAAGTTGAAGAAGAGTGTGGTCTCAGCAATCTGCTTATTACAAAATTATTAGAAATTACTTATCATACCTATACACTTAAAGGGAAAAGCATTTTAAAACGAACTTACTGGTATGAAATGTATCATGATGGAAATCAGGAACCCGTTCCGCAAACTGAAGAAGAAATTACTGATGCAGTATGGCTTGGTTCTGATAATTATTATAAAATTTTACATAATACTTACCCTTCAATAATTCAGGTTTTAAAAAAAGGCAATCTGATTAAATAAAGATCAGATATCCCCGTTTGCTCTCATCTTTTTAAATATTGTAAATTCAGCGTTCTGATCAGGAGACGGTGCAGGTGATATTGAAAGTTTCCCTTCTTTGTCAATAAAATAATATGTGGGGAATGCTCTGATATCATAATCTTTAAAAACTCCGGATTGATTTCCATAATGCAAAAAAGTATATGGATAAGCTTCGTTTTCAACAAAGTGCTTCATTTGCTCCTGTGTTTCATCCAGACAGATTATTACAATCTCAAAATGATCTTTGTGGTTTTTATAAAGATTCTCAAGCATCTTAAATTCTTTTATACAGGCATAACTAATCGATGTACAAAATCCAAGATATACATATTTCCCTTTAAAAGAATCAAGAGAAATCAGATTACTGTCCTTATCATAAAGTTCAAATTCAGGTGGATTATAACCTGTCATAAGTTTTGTAACCTTCGTTTTTATGTTTGAAGCTATTTTTTTATGTTGCAGTATTGTGGTTTGATCTGCCAGAGAATCAAGAACAACTAACATAGCTGATCGGGAAAACCGATCTTTATAAAATTCATCATGCAAGCATTTAAGAATTACCAGTTCTTTTAGCGAGTCATTCGTAAGAACCGAATCCTGTCCTAAAGTCCTTTTTAATGATTTTATACTTTTTAATCTTCCAATATCACTATATATCTGTTCTCCCTCTTCGGTTCTACCAAAATACTGAAAGTAATTATCATATACCTGATTAAACAGCTCCATATAAGCAGGATTCTCATACAGAATTTCATTATTTAAAAAATATGTATCCGAAATGCTTTTCATCTTTACAGATGACGATAAATGCCTGAATGAAGCATATTTATATCTTTTGAATTCATTAAAAAAGTCTGTAGTAACATTTTGGAAAAGGGAGTCAGCTTTGTTTATTGCTCCTTCCCCGTCAAACTTCCCTAATTTTTTATAAATTAAATATGAATTTTCATTAATCATATTGTTATAAACTGCATCAAAAAATGCCATTTGATAGTTCAGTTCCGAATCATCTGAATTTTCAATTCCAAGATGATAAAAAACAGGTTCAAAGTAAGGATTTAGTTTATTTGTTATGGTTTTCTCCTTCTTTTCAGGAAATAGTAATTCATATTCTTTTCCGGGTTCTGCAAAAACATATGCTTCATAAACACCCAGTCGAATGAATACATATTTTGTTTTATCAGTATTAAATGAGCACAGGAAATCACCATTTTCTTTTACGATAATAGTACAAAGCTCTTCTTCCGTAAAAGTTATATTATCAGAAAAGCATAAGAAAGTAAATTTTTCGCCTGCATAATCAGGAACATTGCCCTTAAAAACAACATTTTCGGCTAATAATGAAAATGGTAATACAAATAGTATTATCAATAACTTTTTAAACAGCATTTTTCTGATTACTATTTTATTTTATTAATTTTTACTTTTTCAGGGATAAACTTACTTACATCTCCTCCGTGGCGTAGAATATCACGTACAATTGAAGAATTAATAGGAGTATGTTCGGGCATTGTTAATAAAAATACTGTCTCAATACCTTCGTGCATAGCTTTATTTACCTGAGCAATAGCTCTTTCGTATTCAAAATCAGCAGCTGTTCTTAAGCCCCGAAGAATATATTTTGCACCAAGTTCTTTGCACAAATTTATTGTAAGACCTTCAAAATGTATTACTTCTATTTTGTCATTATCGTTAAAAACCTCATTAACGAATCTTTTTCTGTCGTCGAGTGAGAACAAAGCATCTTTTTTTGCATTATATCCAATAGCAATGTAAATTTTATCAAAAAGCACCTGTGCTCTGTTTACAATTGATTCATGTCCAACAGTAAACGGATCAAATGATCCTGGAAAAACTGCTATTTTTTTCATACTTTTTATTTTAATACACAACAAACTTAAAACATTTGTTTGAAATATTCAGGAACTTTTAATTATGTTACCATATAATCTAAGGTTTTATTTGAATTTTGAATCTGCATTTTATATCTTATACCTCCAAAAACAGATATGAAATACAAATATCATGAAAGAAAGAAAAGAATATGAAGCAAAAGCTGAAATAATTGTAAAACAGCTTAAAGCAAAAATTTATGATCTGGAGGCAAAAGCTCTTGAGGCTAAATTAAAAACTCAAAATAGTTTAGATCAACTTGAAGAGAATCTCAAATCACTTAAGACCCAAAGGGATAGGCTGGATACAAAATTTGATGATCTTAAAAATGCCGGACAGGAAAAATGGGAAAGCCTGGTAATGGAATTTGAAGGACTATTAAGAAATTTAAGTTCGGACAAACAGGATTTTTATGAAAAAGCAGAATTCTGGTTTCAGGAAATGAATGATAAAATTGAAAATCTGGAGGAAAAAGCAAAGAATGCCAATGAAAATATCAAACAAAAAATTTATTTGCAAATCGAAAATATTAAAGAACAAAAAGAAAATCTTTATGAAAAACTTAAATTATTAAAAGTTTCGCAAGATGATACCTGGCAGGGAATAAAGCTGAGTCTGGATGAAGGAATCATAAAAATTAAAGATTCTGTTAACAAAGCCTTTGATCATTTCAGGAAATAAAAAATAGCCTCTGGATTTTCAGAGGCTACTTACTATAATTAAGTCTGATATTTTAATACAACTTAACTTTAATATTACCAAAAACAACATCGGATTTTACAAACAGATGATTGGTATCACTATTAAATTGCTCGCTTTCATAATATACAGTACCGAATGTTGCGGAATTACCAGTTGGAAGTTCTGCATTCCCAAAAACAGCTTCAGCTTTTATTCTTAAAGGGATATTTTTATCGATTTTTAATACTGTGCCGCTAAAAATAGTATTAATGTTTATTTCTCTGGATCCTTCGGAAAGATCAATACCACGAAGATCAATAACTGAACTTCCGAAAATCACATTATACTCCTTATGGTTTCCCTGTGTTCCATCAATCTTACTTTCGCTAAATAATGTGGTGTTTTCATCAATATGCCCGTGCCGGAAATTAAAATTTCCTACCAACAATTTAATACCAATAAAAATAAAGAAGAATGCAATAATAAATTTAATGATGGGGATATTGATGTTGAATACAACACGAATAACTATTCCTAATCCGATAAGAATTAAGAAAACTCCCCAGAATAATCCAGCTCCCATTTTCATAATATTATTAATTAAACATAACTTGAATTAGTAAATTTACGGATTTTGTTATAAAAATCAATAAAAAATCCGGTCGCAATATAACGACCGGACTTATCCTGAATTTATAATTCTAAATTACGAAACTTTCAGTGGTTTTTTAACTTTTTCCTTTAAGAGAGCAATATCTAAAACATCCATCAGTTCGTTTACATAATGGAAATTCAAGCCCTTTAAATAAATGTCTTTAATTTTGCTGATATCTTTTTTGTTTTCATTTGACAAAATAATATCAGTGATATCGGCACGTTTCGCCGCCAGTATTTTTTCTTTAATGCCACCTACCGGAAGCACTTTCCCACGTAGCGTTATTTCGCCGGTCATGGCAACTTTCCTTTTTACTTTTCGCTGTGTAAATATCGAAGCAATTGATGTTGCCATTGTTACACCCGCAGAAGGTCCGTCTTTAGGTATTGCACCTTCAGGAACATGAATGTGAATGTTCCAGTTTTCGAAGGCCTCACCAGCAATATTTAAATCGCCTGCATGAGATTTAATATATTCCAGTGCAATAACGGCACTCTCTTTCATTACATCTCCAAGGTTTCCTGTAAGTGTAAGTTTACCTTTTCCTTTACTCAAACTACTTTCGACAAACAATATTTCTCCGCCTACAGCTGTCCATGCAAGTCCTGTAACAACTCCGGCAAATTCGTTGCCCTGGTATTTATCTTTTGAAAATTCAGGCGGACCTAAAATTTCTTTGATATTATCGATAGATAAGGTTTTACTAAATTCTTCTTCCAACGCTATTTTACGTGCCAGATTACGAGTAATTTTGGCAATTGTTTTATCCATAGTTCTAACACCAGACTCACGCGTATGATTCTCAACAACATATTCAAGAACTTTTTTGCTAAACGATACCTTTGATTTTTCAACCCCGTGAGCATCCAATTGTTTAGGAACTAAATGACGTTTTGCAATTTCAATTTTTTCCTCCACAATATAACCGTTCACATCTATCATTTCCATTCTGTCGCGTAAAGCCGGATTAATTGTCGATAATGTATTTGCTGTTGCGATAAACATTACGTTTGACAGATCGTATTCCAGCTCAAGATAATTATCGTGAAAAGCATTGTTTTGTTCCGGATCCAGAACTTCGAGTAAAGCAGAAGAAGGATCTCCATGAAAATCTTTTCCCACTTTATCTATTTCATCTAAAATAAACACAGGGTTTGATGATTTTGATTTTTTTATGTTTTGAACAATCCTTCCAGGCATTGCTCCAATATATGTTTTTCTGTGTCCGCGAATCTCTGCTTCGTCGTGCAATCCTCCTAATGACATTCTTACATATTTTCTGTCGAGTGCTTTAGCAATTGATTTTCCAAGCGATGTTTTTCCAACTCCCGGAGGACCGTATAAACATAAAATCGGAGATTTTAAATCGCCTTTTAGTTTTAATACTGCCAAATATTCCAGAATCCTGTCTTTTACATTTTCGAGTCCAAAGTGATCCTCATCAAGAATTTTCTGAGCTCTCTTCAGGTCAAAATTATCTTGAGTAAATTCATTCCATGGTAAATCAAGTAAGGTCTGCAAGTAATTTAACTGAACAGAATATTCTCCTGTAGCAGGATTTAATCTGTTTAATTTTTCAACTTCCTTATTAAAGGTTTCTGAAACTTCCTTTCCCCATTTTTTTTCTTTAGCATTCTTCTTCAGGTCTTGTATCTCCTGATCCAGAGGACTTCCCCCAAGTTCATCCTGAATGGTTTTCATTTGCTGATGCAACAGATATTCCCGTTGCTGCCTGTCGAGGTCTGTTTTAACTTTGCTCTGAATATCATTCTTTAGCTCAAGCATCTGAATTTGCTTTGTTAGATGCTCCAGCAAACGTATTGATCTTTCTTTCAGATTATCAATCTCAAGTAATTTCTGTTTATCCTCAATATCGATATCACTATTTGAACAGATAAAATTTACCAGAAATTTAGTGTTCTCAATATTTTTTACTGCAAATGAAGCTTCCGGTGGAATATTACTTGAAAGCTTAATAATATTTAAAGATAAATCCTTTAATGAACCTACTATGGCTTCAAACTCTCTTGTTTTATCATTTGGCTTTTTATCTTTCAATAATCGAACAGTTGCTTTATGATATGGCTCTGCCTGAACCATGTCTATCATTTCGAACCGCTGTTTTCCCTGAATAATAACGGAAGTGCTACCATCAGGCATTTCCAGAACTTTAAGAATTTGTGCTACAGTACCCAGTCTGTACATATCTTCTTCTTCCGGTTCGTTTATCCTGAGATCTTTTTGAGCAACGGTACCAATTATTCTGTCTGACTTATATATCTCATTAACAAGCTTAATAGATTTTTCACGTCCTACAGTAATAGGTAAAATTACACCTGGAAACATAACTGTATTTCGTAAAGGCAAAATTGGCAACTCTTTTGGCAACTCAGATTTTTTCATATCCACATCATCTTCATCATCTGATATTAGTGGAATAAATTCTCCGTCGCTCTCCATATCCCCGGCAAAAAGAACATTACTATATCTGCTTTTATGTCTGTTTTTATCACTCATGATTTTCTAATTCCTTAATTACTTTTCTTCACTTGCGCCAAATTGTCAGCACACATCAATTCATTTATCAGATATTAGGTTTGGCAATCACTATGCCAAATTTTAAATAAGGTATATTTAACAAATATTAAATATAAGAAGTTTAAAACAATCGGTATTTTGAAGTTTTCTCAAATATGTATTTGAAAATATTTTTTTCTGTATCATTCAAAACCTTATTCCTTCTTTCCATAACCATTTCAGCAACTTCAAAAGCCTTGTTTAATCCATAAACACTGAAACCATGCGCTCCTCCCCACGAAAAAGAAGGTACAAAATTACGTGGAAATCCTTCCCCAAAAATATTTGCATTTACACCAATGACAGTTCCCGTATTAAACATTGTATTTATGGCACATTTAGAATGATCTGCCATAATTAAACCACAAAACTGCAATCCTGTTTTTATAAAGCGCTCTGTTTCGTAATTCCACAAACGAACTTCAGCATAGTTGTTTTTTAAATTTGAATTATTAGTGTCTGCACCCAGATTACACCATTCTCCAATTACAGAATTCCCTAAAAACCCATCGTGTGCTTTGTTTGAATAACCAAAAATCACAGAATTATTAATCTCACCACCTACTTTTGAATAAGGGCCAATAGTTGTTGGTCCGTATATTTTAGCTGAAATTTTCAGAACTGAATTGTTGCATAAAGCTAAAGGCCCGCGTACTACGCTCCCTTCCATTATTTCTGTATTTTCTCCGACGTAAACCGGTCCGACAGAAGCATTTATGGTTGCAAATTCAATTTTCGCACCCTTTTCAATAAAAATATTCTCTTTGCCCAATACATTATTTGTGGAACTAAGATTTTCTGATTTTCTATCTTTAGTAATAAGTTTAAAATCAGAATTAATGTTTTCACCATTTAATCTGAAAATATCCCAGGGCCAGACAATTTCAACCAGACTATCGGGATACTTTTTTATTGTGTACTGATTATATTCAGTATATTTAAATTCGGGCACATCTTGCTTTTCAAGTCTGACAGCAATTAGTTTTTCATTATATAATAATGCCTCTCTTTTGTTAAGTTTGCTTATTTCATTCAATAAATTTTTATCCGGGATTACAGCTCCGTTTATTAAAATATTATCAGTATCAATTCTGAGTTCAAATTTTTCCTGCAAATAATCCTGTGTTAAATAAGAAACCTTAACTTCAAGTTGTTTTTCCCATTTTTCCTTAATTGTCAGTATCCCTGTACGGACTTCGCAAACAGGTCTTGTAAATGTTAAGGGTAACAGGTTGTCCCAGGATTTATCATCGAATAAAATATAATTCATAAAGTAAACGTTTATTGTATGATGACAAATTTACAAAAAAAGCTCCGGAATCCGGAGCTTTTCATTTTTATAGTATGGTTTGATTATTTTTTCTTATCAGCATGTTTCTTATACTTATTCAAGTATTTATCAACACGTCCGGCAGTATCAACAAGCTTCATCTTGCCAGTATAAAACGGATGAGAAGTATTAGAAATCTCGACTTTAATTAATGGATATTCCTTTCCATCTTCATACTTAACTGTTTCTTTTGTAGGCGCAGTCGATTTCGTTAAAAACATTTCACCATTTGACATGTCCTTAAAAACCACGAACCTATAATTCTCCGGATGTATTTCCTTTTTCATCTTTAAACTCCTTTATATTTTGCTATTCTTTATATCCTAATTTATACCTAATGGCTTGCAAAATTAAATATAGTTCTTATAAATACAAAACAAATTGCTATTTTTTAATTATTTTTTTAACAAAAACCATTTATTCAAATCATAATTTGACTTTCCGATCATATCTTTATGTGTAAATTCATTGGTTTGTTTATTATATTTATAATCCACGGCCCATTTTTTATGATTTTTAGCAATTTCTTCCACGGCAAAAACAACATAGTCAATTTCAGAATTAAGAGTTGTAGGATGAATAGACCAACGTATCCAGCCCGGTTTTTGTGAAAGATCGCCATGATTAATTAGTTTGGTAATTTCTTGCGAGTAATCATAACTTACATCTAAAAGATAATGTCCGTAAGTACCTGCACAAGCACATCCTCCACGAACCTGAATGCCATAACGATCACTCAATATTTTTACAACTAAATTAAAATGAACATTCTCTATATAAAAAGAAAGTGCCCCAATTCGGTCCATTACGTTATCTGCTAATATTTTTACGGCAGGAATAGATTGTAGTCCTTTAAATGCCTTGGGAATTAGTTCTTTTTCACGATTTTCAATATTTTCAATCCCCATCAAATCTTTAAGCTCAAATGATAAAGCAGATTTTATCATTTGCAAAAAGCCCGGTGTTCCTCCATCCTCTCTAAGCTCAATATCGTCAATATACTTATATTCGCCCCAGCGATTTGTCCAGTCAACCGTTCCTCCTCCCGGATTATCCGGCACTTCGCTATTGTACAAACTGGAATCAAACACCATTATTCCAGCAGTTCCTGGTCCGCCTAAAAACTTATGTGGAGAAAAGAATATAACATCCAGTTTTTCCATAGGATCATCAGGGTGCATATTAATTTCGGTGTAAGGTGCTGCAGCGGCAAAATCAATAAAACAAATACCATCGTACTGGTGCATTAATTTTGCAAGCATATGATACGGAGGTTTAACTCCGGTAACATTTGATGCCGCCGAAAATGAACCAATTTTAAGTTTTCTGTCTTTGTATTTCTCCAATTGCTCCCGTAATTTTTCCGGATCCACAAGTAAATTTTCATCAGGATCAATAATTACAACATCACAAATGGTTTCATACCAAGATGTTTGATTTGAATGATGCTCCATATGAGTAATAAAAACAACGGGTCTATCTTCCTGTTTTGAACAAAAACTGTTATATCTTCTGTCACATCCCTTTAATCCTAAAATTCTTTGAAGTTTATTTACTACAGCTGTCATTCCGAAGCCAGCCTGAATAAGAACATCATTTGGCCCTGCATTTACATTCTCTTTAATCAATTTCTGGGCATAATGATAACTATGTGTCATTAAGGCTCCTGTTTCACTCGTTTCGGTATGGGTATTTGCTACGTAAGGCCCAAAATCATTTTGCATTTTATCTTCAATAGGACCATAAAGTCTTCCACTTGCAATCCAATCAGCATATAAAATTTTTTGTTCACCATAAGGAGAATTATAAACCTGATCCACTCCAATCACATTCCTTCTAAATTTTTCAAAATACTTCTCTAATGATTCCATAGCTCACCATTTTCAAATCGTGGTAAATTTAAGAAATAAAACAGTTACTTCCTTTCTTCTATATCTTTTATATCTAGATTTAAAAACACTTTATAACAACTTGATATATTAGACTTTCGGATAATAGTATTTTAAGATTTAAATATCTTTTTATGTTTAACCGATTGTTTACATTAAATTTGAAGTATATGAAATTATCAACTTTTAAATTCAAAATGTTTATTCAAAATTAGAAACAATGAGCGTAAATTATTCCCAAAGAATCCTTGGACTTTCAAGCTTAATTGGAAACACCCCTCTATTAGAAATTGAATTGGAATACAAAGGTTTAAATAGAAAGATTTATGCAAAGGCTGAAAATCTTAACATGACCGGGAGTATAAAAGACAGAATGGTATTTCACATTTTAAGTAAAGCAATATCAGAAGGAAAGTTAAAACCGGGCAATCCAATTATTGAAGCAACGAGTGGTAATACAGGTATTTCCATAGCAGGAATTGGCCGAGCTTTAGGACATCCTGTTACTATTTTTATGCCTGACTGGATGAGTAAAGAAAGAATTAATCTAATTAGGAGTTTTGGGTCATCAATAGAATTAGTAAGTAAAGAAGAAGGCGGTTTTTTGGAAAGCATTGAACTGGCGGACAAAATTGCTGAATCATTGGAAGGAGGTTTTCGTCCTCAACAATTTTCAAATACTGATAATACAGAAGCACATTATCTAACTACTGGCCCGGAAATTTGGTGGCAACTTAAATATAGATACTTAAAACCTGATGCATTTATTGCCGGTGTTGGAACTGGCGGAACAGTTATGGGTGTAGGTCAATTTTTAAAGGAACAAGATCCTAATATAAAAATTCATCCCCTTGAACCAGCAAACTCTCCAACATTAAGCACAGGTTACAAAATTGGTAAACATAGGATTCAGGGTATTTCGGATGAATTTATTCCTTCAATTGTAGAGCTTGATGAACTTGACTCAATTGTTGAAGTTGATGATGGAGATGCTATTATTATGTCTCAAAAATTAGCACAACTCGGAATTGGAGTTGGAATCTCTTCAGGAGCAAATCTTTTAGGAGCAATAAAGATTCAAAATGAGATGGGAAATGATGCTGTTGTAGCAACTGTCTTTTCTGATGATAATAAAAAATACCTTTCAACTGATTTACTTAAAGAAGAACCTGTTAAAGATAATTTCTTATCAACACATGTTAAACTTATTGGAATAAAATCATTTAAAAGAGTATGTCATACATGTTGTGACCCAACCGAATGTGTTGAAGCAAAATATGCTAAAGAAACACATCAATTTGATTTACCATATTGTCCGAGAAGACCAATGTAAAAAAAGGTGTCCGATTGGGCACCTTTTATAATAACTTATATTTGAATTTAATCTCTACTGGCTAACTTTGAGAGCAACCTTAAAATCTCAATATATAACCAAACAAGAGTTAACATTAAACCGAAGGCTGCATACCATTCCATGTATTTAGGCAAACCTGCCTGAGAACCCTTTGCAATAAACTCAAAATCAAGAACTAAGTTCAATGCTGCAATAATAACAATTATTAAACTAATCCCAATTCCTAATATTCCATTACTATGAATGATTAAACTCCCTGCTCCAAACATCGAAAATATAAACGATATAAGATAAACCATTACAACCGCTCCTGTAGCAGCTATTATTCCGGCTCTGAGTTTTTTGGTAACTTTTATTATTCCGGTTCTATATCCAATTAACATTAAAAACAGGGTCGCAAAAGTTAGTGTAACTGCCTGTAAAACCAATCCAGGGAATCTTGCCTCAAAAAAAGCAGAAATTGCTCCCAAAAACAGACCTTCCAGTATAGCATATACCGGAGCGGTAATGTATGCCAGGTTTTTCTTAAATATTGTAACTAATGAAAAAATAAACCCTCCGATACCACCAATAAATATCCATTTTGAAACCAGTGCTGTTCCTGCCTCGATTGTTGCTGCTCCAAAAAACATTTTCCATGTATACATGGCTCCTACAACAACTAACAATAACATCGCAACAGATTTATTAATTGTTCCGTTTAAAGTCATAACTTCTGAATAAGAAGCTGAATATGTTTGAGGACTAAAAGCTTTTGTGGACAATGCGGGATTTGAAGATCTTCCAATATTCATAATTATAAATTTTGTGTTTAATGCCAAATTGTACTATTAGAAATTTTGGCAATTTATTGAATTGTAATTATTCCACGGTCTAATAAGATAAACACGGTGGCAAGAACAAAACTATAAAATGCATACCACTTTAGAGGAATGTATTCGCCGGGCTTTATTCCAAGCTTAATGTAATTGTAAAGAATTAGAATAAGCCTTGAAATAAAATATGTAATAATCGTTGCCAGAGCAACACCAACAGTACCATATCCGTCTACAAGCCATAAACTTAAAACAATATTAAGTATTACTTCAATTACAGATATCCGAAACAGTGTTTTAGTCTTTTTCAATCCGATTAATATGGTGTGTGGAAAAAGAATTCTGCTCATAATTGCCAGCAAATAAATTACAAAAATATCGGCACTTCTTGTAAATTCCGGACTAAACATCCACTTATACAATGGTTTTGCGAATAATAATAACATAATAGACAACGGATACATCGCATGCATTATTCTTAATGATTTTTTACGCAACAAGCCGAGTGTCTCTTTTATCTTTTCTTTTTTTGAAAATTCTGTCAGCAATGCAGAACTAAGCCCTGCTGCCATCATAACAACAAAAGGAAGTTCTTTAGCACCATATCTGAAAATTGCAAAATCCTCAGCAGTATAATGTGTAGAAATAATTAGTCCGTCAATATATTGTGCCGATCCGCTCACCAGAATACTAAATGTAATCGGAGCAGCAAGTAACAATACTTCTTTCACGAAAGGGAAAGAAAACTTTATTTCAGAATAATTATATAAAAGCGTTACCAGCCAAATATTTTTAATTATTGAAACTACAACCAAACCTCTGATTGACCAAATTACATCGTATCCAAGAGTTACCGGCAAAATCGCAGCACAAAGCTGAAGAACAGATGTAGCATATCCATAGCTTAAAGTATTCCCGTTTTTATCCTGAACCATGTATATGTATTCGATCAGATTTGCAGGGCTACTTAACAGCAAATACCATAATGTAGCATTTAGCAAAGGGACGTTCCCTGAATATCCGAAAACCGAGAAATTACTTTTAATAGCAAGGCCAATTAAGAAAACAACCAGACTAAAAAAAACAAGAATAACGTATATATTAAATACTTCAGGTGATTTTGTCCCGGCGAGTTGTTCTTTTTCGCCAAAGGTTTTATTGCTTTTAAAAAGCGGCAAGAAAGCCTGAATTAAACCATTAACCCAGAAAAAACTTGCTACGCTTGCAATAAAGATTGAAATTTCGAACAATCCTATTTCCTCTTTTGACAAACCGATTTTAGTAAAAACTATCGATATTATCAGGAATGTAAGAAATCTTAATATGTTAATGGCTTGTAAACCTGTAACGTTACTTACGTTTATTCTTGCCCCTGGCACTTGTATGTTTTTGAATTTGAGCTCAAAAATACATTTAAACTATAAAATAAAAAACTAATTAACTTTTTTTAGGAATTATTGAAAGCAAATATTTAAGGATTCAGGAAAATATTTATTCTCATTATAGCAAAATATAAAAATTCTTCTTTATATTTGCAGTCCGAAAAATGGTGGTTGTAGCTCAGTTGGTTAGAGCGCTGGATTGTGGTTCCAGAGGTCGGCGGTTCGAGACCGCTCTTCCACCCGGACAGAAAAGCTTCGATATAATATCGAAGCTTTTTTTATTTATAAAAATTACGTTGTCGCATTGCTTCAAAAACAATTATAGCTGTTGATGTTGAAACATTTAATGAATCAATTTTCCCGCTCATTGGAATAATTATTTGCTCATCAGTATTTTTTAACCATTTTTCAGTTAATCCATCCGCCTCTGTGCCCATAACTATTGCAACCGGTTTTGTCAAATCTGTTTCATGATAAAACTTTTTTGCTGTCAATGCTGCAGCATAAGATTTTATATTTTTTTCTTTTAACCATTTTATAGCTTCATCGCTTGAGCATGCTATTACTTGATTTGTAAATACGCACCCGACGCTTGAACGAACTACATTTGGATTATAAATATCGGTTAAAGGATCGCAAATTATTATAGCATCAACCTTAGCTGCATCTGCTGTTCGCAAAATAGCGCCTAAGTTACCAGGTTTTTCTACCGACTCAAGTACAACAACAAGTGGATTTGTCTGTAATACTATATCATTCAGGGAGTACGGTTTTGGTTCGGCTATTGCGATAACACCTTCTGTGGATCCACGATATGCTAATTTTTCAAAAACTTCCCGGCTTATTTCAAAGCTTTGTAAATCAAAACTAAGACTTGCCATAACTTCATCATACGGAATAATCCCGGCACATATAAATACTGATTTTAATTTAATACCTGCTTGCATGGCAAGACTAATTTCCCGCAATCCTTCAATAACGAATAAATTTTGATTTTTACGCTCCGAAGATTTTTGCTGAAGTCTTACTATATTTTTAATCTTTGGATTCTGTGTACTTGTTATTCTTTCAATCATATCACAAATAAAGTATATTCAATAAATTAGTTAAACAACATGTATCTTTTCTTTAGCGCTTTACTTATCGGGAACCTTAAAAATAAAACCTACCCCATGCTTATTTTCAATAGAAATTCCTGTAACTGGTTTTAAATACTTTCTAATGCGTGTAATAAAAACATCTAAACTACGTCCTGCAAAATAATCATTTTCACCCCATAATACATTAAGAATTCTTTCACGCGTAACAACAGTATTTTTATTTTCAATAAAAAACATCAGAAGTTCTGCTTCACGATATGTCAGGTTGTTTAGCTTATTCTTTACCAATAATGTAAGATTATCTTTGTCAAAATTAACACTACCTAATGTGATAATATTTTCTTCTGATTTGGAATTAACCACATTTTTACGTTTAAGAAAAACTTTAATCCGAAGAATAAGTTCTTCCATTGTATATGGCTTTACAATGTAGTCATCTGCACCAATCAATAAGCCCTTTATACGATCTTCGGGTAATGTTTTAGCCGTAATAAATAAGATTGGAATTTCTTTATTTACAGATCTTACTTTATGGGCCAGATCGAAACCATCCATTTTTGGCAACATTACATCAAAAAGGCAGATATCAAAGTTATTATTTGTAAACAGTTTGAATCCCTCAACTCCGTCTGAGGCATTTACTACCTCAAATCCCTTGCGCGTCAGATTATCGGTAGTGATAAAGCTTAAAGTTTCATCATCTTCAACATACAATATTCGGGAAGTTTTATCCACAATTACTATTTTTAAGTGGGATAGTGATTTTAAATTCTGTTCCATAACCAGGCTCGCTATTAAAATTATATTTCCAGTGATGCCTTTCAATAACACTTTTCACATAACTTAATCCGAGCCCGAATCCTTTAACATTATGTACATTGCCTGAAGGAATTCTGTAAAATTTTTTAAAAATTTTTTTATGATATTTTTTGTCAATACCATTACCATTGTCCTTAATTTGCAGGAACAAATATTTTTTATCTGAATCTGTAGATATGATTATTTCCGGATTTTCTTCACAATATTTTAATGCATTATCAACTAAATTAACCAGCAGGTTTGTTAAATGAAATTCGTCGGCACAAACGGAATGTTCTTTTGCTTTCAGGTTTAATTCCAGTTTACCTTTGCTTTCTGTAATTCTCCAGCTTATTTCATCTTTTAGTTTAGTTAAATACTCGTGCAGGTTGATTGTTTTCTTATCGAGTCTTCCTGCATCCCCCATTTCACTCATAACAAGCACTTTTTCTATATGATCTAAAATGAAGTTCGCCTGGGTTTTAATAATCTCTGAATATTGTGTAATCCTGTCAGGTTCTTTAGTTATATTTTCTTCACTTAAAACATCAGTAGATAATACTATGGATGAAAGAGGAGTTTTAAATTCGTGTGTAAGATTATTAACAACATCTTTCTGAATTTCAGAAAATCTCTTTTGTTGTAGAATTACAATTAATGCATATCCCAGAAACAGAATCACAAAAATTAATATTCCTGACAAATAATAAATGCTGCTAATATTTCCATATAAATATTGCTTTCGCCCAGGGAAATAAATACCAAAATAATATACAAATTCTTCGTGTTTCGAAAGTGTAATTTTTGAAGGTTTTTCCTGTGTTTCACTCAGATTAACATATTTCCCGTATAACATTTCATCTGTTTGGCAATCGTAAATGGCATATTCAAAGTCCAGCCTGATATTCTGTTTTTCAAATGTTTTTATTAAAAAATGCTCCAAAATATCGGAATCAATAAAATCGTTTACATTAACAATATAATAATCCTGAGAAAACTGAAAAACAGGATTGTCGCCAACATATTCAATGTGATTCAGTTCATAAATTTCTTCAACAACTTCCCAAAGTGCTACCTGAATTTTCTGATTTAGTTTTCTCTCCTCGTTATTAAAAGTTACATGAAAAAAGTAAACCTGAATTCCTATTACTCCAATAATTGAAATAATTCCCAATAAAATAACCAATCTGATTGCAGGTTTTCTCATAATGCTAAGATACTTAATAAACCAATTGAACCTTAAATGTTAACAGAATTTAACAAATGTTTTTTAACCAATGGTTTATAAATTATAATTATCTTTAAATGCATAATCTTTATTGAAATATGATTAATCCGGACAACGTAAT
>JAHOYT010000051.1 GCA_019038645.1 Bacteroidales bacterium | reverse complement strand
ATATATAATGATTACATTTGTAATTATAAATATTTATATAATGAAAGATCGTATAATTCAATTTTTAAAAGAAAACAACTTGACATCAACTAAATTTGCTGATGTTATTGGTGTACAGCGTTCAAGTATCTCTCACCTATTATCAGGAAGAAATAAACCCAGCTTTGATTTTATAGAGAAAATGTTGCTGTCCTACCCTGATATCAATGCTCAGTGGCTTATTACAGGAAAAGGTGATATGTTAATAAACCAACCTTCTTTATTTGAAGATCAGAAAGAAACTGAGAAAAACGAGTCAACTTCACGAGAATTGGATATTCAAAACCCGGTTAAGGCTAATGCAGGTATAAATAAATCAGAAGAAAACAAAGAAATAGCGCAAATAAGCGATAAAATAGATATTGGTAATACAAATATTGAAAAAGTTATGATATTCTACTCAAATGGGACTTTTAAGGCTTTTAATCCTGAGTAAAAATTCATTAATCGTATTATCTTTGCAAAAAAACTTATGTATAAAAATATTATTCGCCCTCTTTTATTTTTACTGCAACCTGAAACTGTTCATTCCTTAATTGTAAGTTTTGTAAAAATTGGTTTTAAAATTCCGGGAGTATCATCTCTCATTAAAAAAACGTTCACTGTAAGGGATAAAAGATTAAATAGAGTGTTTCTGGGTATGGAATACGAGAACCCTGTTGGCTTTGCTGCAGGTTTTGATAAGAATGCAAAAATATATAATCAGTTTTCGAATTTTGGATTTTCATTTATTGAAATAGGTACTGTAACTCCTAAAGCCCAGCCCGGAAATCCTAAACCACGATCATTCAGGATTCCTTCAGACAAAGGACTGATAAACAGAATGGGATTTAATAATAATGGTGTTGAATATGCTGTAAATCAGTTAAAAAACAATAAGCATAAAGTAATTATTGGTGGTAACATTGGGAAAAATACATTAACAACGAATAAAGATGCTATAAACGATTACGTTATATGTTTTCAAAAACTTTATGATCATGTCGATTATTTTGTTGTTAATCTTAGTTGTCCTAATATAAAGGATCTGCATAAGTTGCAGGACAAAGATTCAACAATAGCTATTTTGAATAAGCTTACAGAACTGCGAAGGTTAGAATCTCAGTATAAGCCTGTATTATTAAAAATATCACCGGATCTTACTAATAATCAGCTTGACGATGTAATCGAGACTTTTAATATTACTGGAATTGATGGTATTGTTGCTACTAACACAACGGTTTCCAGAGAAAATTTAGTAACGGATAAAAACCAAATAGAAAAGATTGCTAATGGCGGCTTAAGCGGAAAACCATTAACAAAAAGATCAACTGAGATTATCAAATATTTAACTGATAAATCGAATGGGAATATACCTATAATAGGTGTTGGTGGAATAATGACAGTCGATGATGCAATCGAAAAACTGGAAGCCGGAGCAAGCCTTATTCAGCTATACACAGGATTTATTTATGAAGGACCTTCCTTTGTGAAAAAAATAAACAAAGCTTTACTAAAATTGCAATAAAAGTATATTTAAACATATGCAAAAAGGAGAAGTAAAAACTTCTCCTTTTTTTGTGACCCAACAGGGGCTCGAACCCTGGACCCCATCCTTAAAAGGGATGTGCTCTACCAGCTGAGCTATTGAGTCAAATATTTTGCGAATGCAAAAGTAGCATCTTATATTTTAATTCCAAATAATAATCAATAAAAATTTATTTAACTTCAATTGATAGCTTAAAAAGACTTTTTTAACTATTTAAAAAATAGTTAGTTATAAAATATAAAAAAGTCAGAAATAAATTCTGACTTTTTAGTGACCCAACAGGGGCTCGAACCCTGGACCCCATCCTTAAAAGGGATGTGCTCTACCAGCTGAGCTATTGAGTCAATCGGACTGCAAAAGTAAAACCTTTTTCTTTAAATTAAAAGATTTCAAAAAAATATATCATAATTAATTTAAAAAGATTGTTTGAACTTTTTTAGTTTGTAACTTTAAACAAAAAAAAATCTGACTTTGCAATTATTAAACTGTAAAAAATGAATAATCAGTTAAAAAATAAAGTTGTTATTGTGACCGGAGCCTCATCAGGTATTGGTAAAGCTTGCGTTGAGGAATTTGCCCTGCACAAAGCCAAAGTGGTTTTTTGTGCACGAAACATTAGTGAACTAAAGAGCATAGAAAAGGAATTAACAGAAAAAGGTCACGATGTTGTTGCTTTTGAAACTGATGTCTCAAAAAGGGACGAATGCGAGCAATTAATTAATTCTGCAATAAAGAAATATGGTCAGATTGATATACTAGTGAATAACGCAGGCATCTCAATGAGAGCATTATTTATAGATGCAGATTTAGCTGTTATAGAAAAGTTGATGAATGTTAATTTTTGGGGAACTGTTTATTGCACAAAATTTGCATTACCTTATATCCTGAAAACAAACGGATCAATTGTGGGTGTTACTTCTTGTGCCGGATTCCACGGCTTGCCTGGACGATCAGGATATTCTGCATCTAAGTTTGCTGTTAATGGATTTCTTGAATCACTTCGAATAGAAAATTTAAAATCAGATTTACATATTCTGATTGCTGCTCCCGGATTTACACAATCAAATATCAGAAAAAGTGCCTTGTTGGCAAATGGCAAACCTCAGGGATATACACCTGTAGATGAAACAAATCTTATGTCGGCGGGTATTGTGGCCAAATCAATTGTAAAAGGCGTTTTGAAAAGGAAAAGAAATATCATCCTTACGATTAGCGGTAAGCTCTCAGTATTATTACAAAGAGTTATTCCAAAAACATTAGATAGATTATTTTATAATCATATGGCGAAAGAGCCGGATTCACCTTTTAAGTAAGTTTTATGTACACAGCAGAAACAAAAATAAGGGTTCGCTACGGAGAAACAGATAAAATGGGATATGTATATTATGGTGTATATCCTTTATATTACGAAGTTGGGCGAACTGAGTTAATGCGCAATTTTGATTTTTCTTACAAAAAAATTGAAGAAATGGGTATAATTTTACCCGTTAAATCTCTTGATGTGAAATATCACAAGGCAGCTATTTACGATGATCTCTTAACAATAAGAACTACAATTAAAGAACTACCAGGGATTCGCATAACATTCTTTTATGAAGTTTTAAATGAGAAAAATGAATTACTAAATGAAGGAACCACAATGCTCATATTTGTTGATGAAAAGACCAGAAAACCAAGAAAGGCCCCTGATGAACTGATGCTACAGCTAGAACCACATTTTAAAAAATAATTTTCTCACGCAAAATATTAAAAGGCTGTCCAAAAAGTCTTAAGATTGTTCATATTTCGACAAGATAAATATGACAACTGTCAAATAATCAAGCTGTCACACTGAGCTTGTCGAAGTGTAGACAAGATAAAAGAGGCTTTTTGGACAGCCTCTTTTATTCTATCCACTTAAAATCAGTACAATAACTTATAAATTTCATCTTTTTCTGAGATTACTGTAATGAAAATAAAACATACTCGTCTTGTTATTGAATTGAGCTCAAATAATTTATAACAAAGTAAAAACTTAAAAAATTAAAATCATGAAAAAGATAATAACAATACTAGTTTTAGTTGCATTTCCGTTTATAATTAATGCACAGGATTTTGTCGATAATTTAATTGAAAAATATCAGGGTGAAAAAGGATTTACTACAATTGTAATTAATAGCGCCTTATTTGAACTTGTTGCTGCCATTGATGACGACGAGGATCTTCAGAAAATGAAGGGCATGATCGACAATATTAGAATTATTGCAATGGAAGATCATATTTCTGATTCTGATATCAATTTCTTCGATGAAATGAAATCTCAGGTAGATACTAAATCGTATGTGGAATTAATGACGATTAAGGAACATGACAATGATGTTGTATTTTATGTAAAATATGATGGGAAAGATATAGGAGAGCTCATGTTAGTTGCAGGAGGAAACGATGAAAATGCAGTAATAAGCATAAAGGGAAAAATAAATTTAAAAGACCTGGCTTCTTTGTCAAATTCAGTGCATATTTCGGGGTTTGAATACTTAGACAAATTGGAAAATCATTAAGAAAGGGAGAAAAATAACTCCCTTTTTCAAAATTAATTTGTAATTTTCATGGTCCTGAATTAAGTATTAATGACTGCTGAAGCTTTTAAAGAAAATATATTACCACTGAACAGAAAGTTACTGGGTTTTGCAAACAGGTTTATGCAAGACCTGGACGATTCAAAGGATATTGTACAGGATATATATATTAAGCTTTGGAATATGCGTGATGATTTAGATAAATATAATAGCGTAGAGGCTTTAGCAATGCGAATGACAAGAAACCTTTGCCTTGATAAAATAAAACTAAAAAAGACAATACCATTGAATGGTATTATTAGAGAAGAGGCGTCGGATGATAACTTAATTAAGGAAAAAGAAAAAGCAATGAACCTTGCGGCATTAAGAGCTAAAAGTGCAATTGAAAGACTTGACGAACCACAAAAAACAATAATGCAATTACGAGACATTGAGGGATATGATTACGATGAAATAGCTCAAATCCTAAATATGAACGTAAATACAATTAGGGTTAGTTTGTCCAGAGCAAGAAAAAAAGTAAGAGAATATCTGTTAAATAAATATTATAATCATGGATCTGAAAAAAATAAAAGCTCTGTTAGAGAAATATTATAGCGGAGATACAACATTGGACGAAGAAAAGATCCTTCGTGAGTATTTTAGCAGCGATATAATCGATAAAGAACTTATTGCTGATAAAGATATTTTTCTATATCAAATTCACGAAAATGATAAAGCTGATTCAGTGCCTGATATTTCAAATAAAATATGGAGTACTTTGAATGGTATAGAAATTGATAATACAAAGAAATTCTATGACTTAAGGTATTTGTTCTTAAGAATTGCGGCAGGTGTAGTAATATTAACAGGTTCGTTTTTTCTACTCAAAAATCAGGTGTTTAAAAAAGATCAGAATTTCCAATTTACCGACACGTATGAAAATCCGGAACTTGCGTACCAGCAAGCCAAAGAAACTCTTTTGTATGTATCAGCTATGTTAAATAATGGTGTTGACCATATGGAACCTATTCAAAAAATAAGTGAAGGAACACAAAAATTAAATGCATTGTCAAGTTTTAATAAGGGGTTAAAAGAATTAAGCCCTATAAGTAAATATAGTTTAGCAGATAAATATATTAAACAATAAAACCATGAAAAAGATTATTTTATTATTAACTGTAGCTTTCCTGACCGTACAGGGGTTTTCTCAAAATACTGCTGTAGATGATCTGTTCGATAAATACAGCGGGCAAGAAGGTTTTACTTCGGTTTACATTACAAGCTATATGTTTAGCATGTTCACCGATATAGAAACGGATGATCCTGAGTTCGATGAATTAATGAAAAATTTAAAGGGAATAAAGATTTTGGCAACTGATGAATCATATGCCGGTAATGCCAATTTTTTTAAGGAGATAATTGATAAGCTCCCCATGTCACAGTACAAAGAACTAATGGTGATAAAAGAAAAAGATCAGGAAATTAAATTCCTTATTAATGAAAAGGATGGAAAAATATCGGAACTTTTACTTATTGCTGGTGGAAAAGATGAGAATGCATTAATTAGTATTCAGGGAAATATTGATTTAAAGAATATTTCAAAATTATCAAAATCAATGCAAATACAGGGGCTGGAACATCTTGAAGAAATCGATAATAAATAATTATATCAAATGAAAAAACTTTTTCTCATAATAATAACAATGGTGCTAATTGCTCAGTATTCATGTATTACTGATAAAAGCAAATATAAAGAGACTGATATTTTTGAAGAATATGAAGCAGAGAATGGATTTGCTATTTTACATATTCCGCCTGTATTATTTAAAATAGCTCTTTCAATATCAGATGATTCTGAATTAAACTCAAAAGAACTTCTTGATAAAATAGAAGTTATAAAATTGATGTTTTTCGAAGAGAAAGCAAACACAATCAAACTGGAGACTTTGAAGCAATCTTTTAATAACAAAGTAAATGACCTTAATTATATTCTTCTTACCAGAATAGCTGAGGAAAACAATGATATTTCAATTTATATCATTGAAAATGAAAAAATTATTCATGAAGTATTAGTAACTATTGTATCTGACAATGAATACATAGGTGTTAATATGATAGGAACGCTTACAAAAGATGAAGTAATGAATGTATACAAATCAATTAATATGAAAAAAATTAAGGAATACGGCAATTAAAGTATTAATTAACAGTAGTGTATGGGATTAGTGAAATTAGTAATAGTTTCACTAATCCTTTTTTTTGGCATAGTAGTTGCAATCATATTTTTCGGTGTAACTAAAAATTTGTGATAACGTATAAAAAAACTGGTGTCAAAGATTTTAAAAAAAAGTAATTGTTGTGAAACCTTTTTGTACATTTTTACATCTTAATATAAAATCTACTTATAACGTTAAATCTAAAAATAAATAAAATCAATATTTATTAACTAAAATCTATAAACTATGCAAAACATGAAAAAATTTATTGCAATGATGCTTATGCTTGCATCTGTATTTTTTATCGCTTGTGACAATGATGATGATGGATTATCACCGGTTGACACTAAAGCGGCTCTGGAAGAACTTAACGCAGATATGTCAGGTTATTTTGATGAAATGCAAAATGCCGAAGGTATTAAGGCAATGGAAGCTGTTCTGGGAATGCCGGATCCGTTTGTTGACACAAAATCTGCAGGACGTACTTCGGTTCTTTCTAATATCAACAAATTCCTTTTACCTGTAAATTATGAAAATACAAAATCTGTATTTGAAGCTCAATCATTTGATTTTGATACATATGTAGGTACATACACATACAAAAGTGAACCATTCGAATATTGGGAAGTAATTCCAGGTGGAGATAAAATTATTATTAATTTCCCAACAGAAGGAAGTGTAACAAATGATGCTACAATTACTATTTACAACTATGATGAAGAATTAATTGATTACGATTATTATCCAACTGATATTGATGCTGATCTTTATGTTGATGGTATTAAAGTTGTTGAAGTTGATCTTACTGCGGATTGGAATACAAACGGAGAGCCTGAATCATTAGCAATAAGTGTTTACTTAATGCCTTTTACTTTCTCAGGCACATTTAGCAACATTGGAACTTCAGCAAGTATCGATTTTGAAATTGATTATGAAGAAACATTAATTTTCGCTGCCGGACTTGGTGCAACATTTGCAACCACAAGTATGGAAGATGCTCCGACAAATATGAATGGATATATTCAGATTCTAAAAGTTAAAATACAGGCAAATGCAAATGTTGATAATATTATCGATATTATTGAAGGTGTTGATGATGGAACTTCAACAGCAACTGATTTTAATGAGCTTATTAATCAAATAAATGCTGAGTTTGACGCTTATGTTACTGTTGACGGAACCAAAGCAGCTGATATTATTTTGGTTTGGGATGAAACAGCAGGAACAGAAGGGGAACCCAATATTATGTTCAGATTCACTGACGGATCAACAGAGCCAGCATTACCATATTTCGAAGATTTTGCAGCTGATGTTGAAGATTTCTTTTATTACCTTGAAGATATTTATATAGGGTGGTAGAATTAACTATATATTAAAAAGGGCCTCATGGCCCTTTTTTTATGTCTTTTTTAATTCTATTACTGTAATTTCAGGTGGCATTCCAACGCGTCCCGGATAACCAATATAACCTAATCCCCGGTTTACATACAAGTACTGATTTTTTTCACTGTATAAACCTGCCCAACGCGGATATTTATATTTAACAGGACTCCATTTAACATTTCCGATCTCTATTCCAAACTGCATTCCGTGGGTATGTCCCGATAACGTTAGATCTATATTGGCTTTACCAAGAATTTCGGCGTCCCAGTGCGAAGGATCATGAGACATTAGAATTTTAAACGGCAATTCAGATGATCCATTCATTGCTTCTTTTAAATCTCCATACTGAGGAAATGGAGGCAGGCCCCAGTTTTCAACGCCAATTAATCCTAATTCAGATCCATTTATGTTAATTGTATCTGATTCATTTAATAATAGTTTAAATCCAATATCACTATGTGCTTGTTTCAGATTATCAAGATTTTGTGCTTTTTCAGTGTCATTCTTCCATTCAAAGTAATCTCCATAATCATGATTCCCCAAAATAGAGAACTTTCCGTATTTAGCCTTAAAATTGCTTAATATTGGTATCCAACCATCTAGTTCCTCAGTAAAATTGTTTACGAGGTCGCCTGTGAACAAAATTAAGTCAGGATTCTGTTCATTTGTTAACTCAATTGCTTTTTTTACCTTGTCTTCATGCCCAAAAAAGCTACCTATATGAATATCTGATATTTGCACAACTTTAAATCCATTAAAAGCTTCAGGTAAATTTGGAAACGAAAGTTTTTCATGTGTTATTCTAAAGTTAAACCGGCCTCTGAGTATTCCATATAAGATTGAAGTAAATGGAATTGCAGCCAGAATCAAGCCTAATTGAGTTAAGAACTTTACTCTTGAAATGCCTTGTGTATTGCCGGTTATATCAATCTCTCCTGATTTGGAAAATTTACTGATAATCCACTTCCCTAAATAGAACAAATCTTCTGTTAAATGAAAAGTTATAAATATTAGTTTAGGAATGTAAAATAATAGAAACAAGCCTGCAAGTAAAAAGAAATTCCTGAATATTTTGGGTTCCCTCTCAAAAGGAGTAAGGGTTCTGAAATATAAAAGGAAAATAATAATTATCAAAGGAATAATCCAGTAAACAATGTAAATCGAATATTTTATTAAATTTGATTCTGTGTCCGAAATCAGTAACCATATTCCTTTAAATGAGTAGACATCAACCAAAAGAATAAAGGCAATAAAAAATATCATTATCATAATAAATCGTTCTTTCATTTTTTTTCAATTAATTCACTTCAAAGTGCTTAAATACAAGAGATAAACAAGCTTTTAGAATGAACAAAACAAATATAGGTAAGAATAAGTTAATTCAATATTTAAATAATTTTTCTTTTCACTGATGATAACAGAAACAGTAAAGAATTGTTTAAATTTACTTTATCAATTTCGTGTTAGTTAAATTTGTAAATTTTGTATTTCTTAGTTTTTTATAATATTATTATTCTGAAGGTTACAGCATTCTATTAAACTATTAATTGATTAAAATGATTAACAAAGATTTAATATTAAAAGAATTAAACTTTAAAACATCCAGAAGTAGTGGAAGTGGAGGGCAGAACGTAAATAAGGTCTCTACTAAAGTTGAACTGCGTTTTAATGTTATAAATTCTGTGTTATTAACTGATGATGAAAAGGATAGAGTGACAGAAAAATTAAAAAACCGAATCTCATCTGAAGGTATCTTGATTGTTTCGTCTGATACAGAAAGAACTCAACTCAGAAACAAAAAGAAAGTCATTGAAATATTCATAGAATTAGTAGAGAAATCGCTTAAAAAACCAAAGAAACGTATAAAAACCAAACCGTCCAGGGCATCAAAGGAAAAACGTTTAAAAGAAAAGAAGATAAAGTCGGATAAAAAACAATCAAGGAAAATTTAAAAATCAAACTATAATTTTAATATCTATTTTTTTAATCCCTCGATCTCATTTTTCATATCCAAAATCATACTATGCAATTTGCTTGCACTTAATTCATTAGCTTCCGGAAGATCAAAACTTATAAACCCCAGTGCTTTCCATACTTCATGTACAGCTTCAATTTTTAACGAATATGTACTATATTCAGGATTATCAGATTTAAGCATAATTTCTCCGCTTTCTTTCACCTTATTATACAGTCGTTTATAAACAATACCATCATCTTTCGAAATTATTATATATGGCTTACCATCATATATTTCTTCCCAGTCAGCCAAATATTCACAAATGATATAAGAACCTGATTTTATTGGTTCCATACTGTCTCCATTAATCTGGAACACCCTGTAAGTTCTTTCTTTACTGAGTTCAATGAGAGGAAGGGAGAAATGAGGTAGTTCTTCAATATAATCAGGATCAGAATATCCATTTGTATATCCAGCGGAAGCCTGAACGGGAACAGTTGTTATCAGTTCTTTATCATCTTTATCGACCACAGTACTGATAACCCGCAAATTATCACCTTTCACAAAATCAGTCATAATTGTAGCTTCTGATTCTTCCCAAAGCCTTATTTTTATAAGATCATCAATCGAAATGCTAAAAAAGTAAGCAATATCCCTGAGAACAGATAGTTTTGGAGCTGCTCTGTTTTCCTCGTAAGAGCCTATCATAGCTCGATTTACACCAATATTTCCTGCTAATTCTTCTTGCGTTAATCCTTTGATTTTTCGCAAATACTTTATATTCTGTCCAATATAATCCATAGGTATACATTTATGATGAATAGCTATTAACTTATTACATGTAAAATTTTATGCTAATATAACAAAATTACTAAATAAATTAGTTAATATGCAAATATAATTAGTATATTTGCTAATATTATTTGCAATATAGTGTAAAATGAAACCTGAAACTGTAAATAAACTAAAAATTTCTGCAAATGCTGCAAAATATGATGTATCCTGTGCGTCGAGTGGTAGTAACAGGCCTAATAGTGGTAAAGGTCTGGGAAATGCTGCACCATGGGGTATATGTCATAGTTTTACAGAAGATGGGCGTTGTGTTTCTCTTTTGAAATTAATGCTGACAAATTATTGTATTTACGATTGTGCATACTGCGCCAACCGTAAGAGTAACGATATTCGGAGAACGACTTTTGCAGTAAAAGAAGTAGTTGATTTAACCATTGAATTTTACCGAAGAAATTACATTGAAGGTCTTTTCCTGAGTTCCGGTGTTATTAAGAACCCTGATTACACAATGGAACGGATGGTTAGTGTAGCTAAGGATCTTAGAATCAAACAAAATTACAATGGCTATATACATTTAAAGTCGATTCCGGGTGCCAGTGATGAATTGCAGCAACAAGCAGGCATATATGCTGACAGGCTGAGTGTTAATATTGAAATAGCTACCGAAAATAATCTTAAAATGCTGGCTCCGGATAAAAATTTTGATAGTATTCTGAATCCCATGAATACAATTAAAAACAAAATTATTGAGAACAAAGAGGAACGACGCAAGTTCAGACATACTCCGCGATTTTCGCCTGCAGGCCAAAGCACACAGTTAATTGTAGGAGCTACTCCAGATAGCGATAAACACATTTTAAACTTAGCAGGCGACTTATATGATTCTAAAAATCTTAAAAGAGTTTATTATTCCGGATTTATACCTGTTAACAGCTACGATAAGAGATTACCTGCTCTTAAAGAACCACCTCTGAAAAGGGAAAACCGCCTTTACCAGGCAGATTGGCTTTTTCGATTTTATCATTTTTCCATTGACGAAATTGTAAATGATGAGTATCCTGATCTTGATTTAGAGATTGATCCTAAATTGAGTTATGCTTTACGAAATCCATGGATATTTCCTGTAGATATAAACAAAGCAAGCTATGAGACTATTTTAAGGGTTCCTGGAGTTGGAGTATTATCTGCTAAGAAAATCATATTGGGAAGAAGATATAGCAAACTTAATTTATCCAATCTAAAAAAGATTGGAGTTGTACTAAAAAGAGCGAAGTACTTTATTACTTGTAACGAACTTAAGGCTCCAACAATAAATGAACTATTACCCGAAAATGTAAGAAGGATTCTTTTAAAAGAAAACAGACCAGTTAAACAATTCAATAAATCATTGTATAAACAACTGAGCTTATTTCCTGTAAATTAAATTATTAAGCTATGAATTTATTTATTTATGATCAAACATTCGAAGGTTTATTAACTGCAATTCATGATGCCATTGACTTAAATATTAAGCCTGACAATATTATTAGCACAAAATCATTTCAGGATGATTTGTTTGCTACAAAGCATTTTATATCAACAGATTCGGATAAATTTGACAAAATCTGGAATCAGGTAAAAGAAAATTCAAATGAGCAGAATTGTCAAAGAATTTTTAAGGCTTTTTTATCTGAATCATCTGATATTGAAATGATTATTCATGATTATATTAAGTTAGTAATTGATACACCTTATAATGTTGAAGTTAATTTTAGCGAAGACTCAGTTCTAAAGCTTAACAACATACAGAAAAAGGTTGGAAGTGAGGCTCAGAGAGTGTTGATGTTTGTTAGGTTTCAAAAAACAACGGATGATATCTACTATTCATCGTTTGACCCAAAATACAATGTAATTCCTCTAACGGTAAATCATTTCAGGAATCGTTTTGCTGATCAAAAGTGGGTAATTTTTGATACCCGCAGGAAATTCGGTTATTATTACGATCTGGAAAATGTACGGGAAATTACCATTGGAAAACAAAAAATTGATTTCGGAACAGGGAAAGTTAACGATGATATACTGCACGTTAGCGAAAGGCTATTTCAGAAATTGTGGAAAAGTTATTATGATACAATAAATATTAAAGAGAGAAAAAACTTAAAAGTTCATATGCAATTTTTACCAAAACGATTCTGGAAATTCCTTCCTGAAAAAGACTTTAAGATGAAGTATGTATTGAATTAGTTTAATGCCTTTTAAGTCTATATTATTTCAATATATAATATACTTTTCATACTACTAATATTGTTGGTAAGGTGAAATTACTTATTGCATTCATAAAGCAAATTATGTGGTATGGTTTACTACACATCGTTTTCAGTGTAAAAAACTATATTTTTATTTTTTTAGTTAAAAAGTACTCTAAAAGTAAACTCCTTTGTAATTTTATAGTCAAATAAAATTATTAGTCAGCTTATCAAATAAAATTGGTTTAAAATGAGTTTTTCAATCATTGTTCATCAGATAATTATTCTCGGATTTTTAGCCTTAATAGGAGTTGTAGCAACTAAATTAAAAGTTATAACAGAAGAAATTAAAGACAGCATAGCTAAAATTGTTTTTAATATTACTCTTCCTGCGCTTATAATTACATCTGTTTCACATGTAGAACTTAACCGCGAAATTTTGTTTAACAGTGTTTTAGTTTTTTTTGCATCTCACATAGGAATAATTCTGTTGTATTTTACAGGCAGAGTTTCCAGAAAACTCAATAAAATCCCTGGTAAAAAAGGAAATATTCATTTAATACATACTATGCTGGGGAATGTTGCTTTTCTTGGCTACCCATTGTTTTCAGCGTTATTTCCTGGAGGAGAAGGGTTACTTTACGCTGTAATTTTTCATCTAACACAGGATATATATATCTGGACTATCGGGGTTTTTGAGTTTAATAACACCGGTAACATGAAATTCAGGGAAAGCCTCAGGCATTTATTAAATCCAAACACTATTGCATTTGCAATTGGTATATTAATGCTTGCGTTTGGAATTAGATTCCCGGAAAATATATATAATCCAATTTCAGGTCTGGGCAAAACAACTATTTATTTAGCAATGTTATACATTGGTGCTGTTTTAGCACGAAATCCTATGATTGCTGCTTTCAGAAAAAGAGAGATTTATATTCTTATTTTTAATAAAATGCTTTTAGTTCCATTTATTTTGTTAATGCTCATTAATATTGTTTCTGTTGCATTTAACATTCATATTGGGGATATTGCAAAAACTGTAGTTGTTATGCAAACTGCAATGCCTTGCATGGCAATGGTAGTAGTATTGGCAAAAAAATTCGGAAGTGATGATCTACATGCTACCGAAAACCTGTTTGTTTCTACAATATTATCTTTAGGTACATTGCCATTTATTTATTACCTAATTCAGATTTTCTAAACAGGAGCAATAAATAACCTTTCATAACATCTTAATGCAAAAAAATCATATACTTTGTAAAGACCTTTCCGCCTGCATACATTCGATACAAATAGATACCTGCTGGTACAGTTTGACCCTGGGAATTCTTTCCATCCCAATTAATCTGATGCTTACCGGATATCATATTTTCATCAATTAGTTTAATCACATGCTGCCCATATATATTGTATATATCAACCTGTATATGTGCAGGATAACCTACCCAAAATGAAATAGTAGTCTGGTTTGCAAAAGGGTTGGAATAGTTCTGATGAAGCACAAATTTTTCTGTTAAATTATTTGGTGGGTCTTGCAAATCCACAGGAATTGAATTAAGGATTTTGTATCCCTCATTTATTAATCTTGTATGACTATATGTGGAGAGATCATCTTCAGGTAAATTGACAGGAATCTCATTGGGTCCAATTCCCGTGGTGTAGTATGGGAATACCCAACTTTGGAAAATGCTGTGGTCCGGCTTCAGATTTGCATCACGAAAAAAGTTAACCCAGTTCATTGTTCCGGCGTAATATGTACTATCATTATATTCACCGGGTTCCCAAAACTGACTATCATAATAAGTATCGAAGAAAATAATACCAAAATCTATATCATGTGCATTAAAAAATGATTTCAATTCCCGAAGATCGGATACAACATCGATTTCTATTCCTAATGAGATATAATGGTCAACCCGTGGACCATGAACATCTAAATGTAAGAATGAAAGAGAAACTCCTCTTGCCTCAAGGGCAATAATCCATTCTTTGAGCTGATCAACACCAACTTCAGGATAGAGCTCAATATGTCCGATGGAAATAGAAGGAAACCATGATTGCATTTGTAAAATGTATGCGGCAACATGATCTGCCAGACCACCAATTGAATCAACAAGACAAGGTCTAGGGTCTGTCTGGCCTGTATAGATATAGTAGAATTCTGGAAACCATCGCCTGATAGGTTCATCCATAGCCAGATAACTAACAATTCCGCCGTTTGTTTCAATATTTTCAATTACATTGATTGATCCATCAAGAGTAAGGTTTAACACGTATTCGGCGGTTGAGCATTCCATGGGATCATAAGACATGACAGGTTCCGCAAAAAAGGACTCGACAGCAATATCAATACCCCACTGTCCCAAATTGGAAAATGCCTGGACATCCACCAGGTTTTCGAGATAATTCTCACCGCAGTTGGAGCTTTGGTTTACAGTGCAACTCCAACCAAAGGTTCCTACTTGTCCTGTATAAAACTTGAATACATCTATCTTCGATCTGGCAGTGGTCCATTGCTCAGGCTGGTTAAACAGTTCTAACATATCAACACTGCCAACGTTAGGAGTGAACCAGATAATGGAACTGTCAATTGGTTGACTTTTAGCTTCGGGATTGATTAAGGTACTTAAAATTAAAAAAATGACGGTTGTGAGTATGTAATTTGATTTAGCTATATATTTATTATAAAAATCGTACATTCTAAATAAAATTAGATCTAAAGATTTTCACCATGTTTTGAAGTCTGGTACTAAATAAAGTTTGAAGATAGTAATTACAACGTAAACGTGCAATAACTTAATTGATTCATATATTGTAATAATTTCATGATTTTAAGGCATCTTTGCACAAATAATTATAAATTTTCAAACAAATTTAACGTAAAAACCTATAAATCGTAATCTTAAAATAAATTTACAATAAAATATAGGGTAAATAAGTATTTTATCATCTAAGTATTAGTTAAAGATAATACGTATTTAAAAGTTTAGGTTAGAACGTGAAGGTAAGTTCTTAATCAGAGTGATTTAGCAGGTACTAATGGTCAGATCATAAGTTAACCGGTTATAAGTTTAAGAGAATTTTGTAAATAACAATATTTATTCATTAATTTAGCAATAAACGATAGCATAAATATATGATTCCTTCTGAGAAAAAGATTTTAAAAAAAATTAAAGAGGGTGATATAAAGGAATTTGAGGTTCTTTTTAAGGATTATTATGAAAAGTTATGTCGGTTTGCAATGGTGTATGTTAAAAACATGGAGCAATCCGAAGAAGTTGTTCAGGACACTTTTTATAATATCTGGAAAAACAAAAGCACTTTAAATATTACAACATCACTAAAGGCGTATTTATATACTGCTATAAGGAATAATTGTTTACAGGAATTACGAAAACGTTCTTTGGATATTAAATATGAAAACTATTATAAATCTCATTCTGTAAATGAAAGTATTAGTCCTGCAGATGAACTGAATGCGAAAGAACTGTCAGGTGTAATCAATACAACACTGAATTCGCTGCCTGAGCGATGCCGGGAGATTTTTAAAATGAGTAGATACGAGGGCCTTAAATACCATGAAATTGCCGATAAATTATCAATATCAATAAAAACTGTTGAAGCAAATATGGGGAAGGCTTTAAAACACTTCAGAGCAAATCTGAAAGAATATGCAGATGCTGTTTAAATAATTTGAAGGGAAAGTTATGAAAACAAATGATAACACTGAAAATTGGGACTTGATTGCAAAATATTTTTCCGATGAATGCAGTCAGGAAGAAACAGATAAATTATTTAAATGGCTAAATGCAAGCAATGAGAATAAACTATTATTTAATCAGACAAAACAAGATCTGGAAATTATTAATTTAAATAAATCAATGAATAAAGTAAATGTAGATTCAGCCTGGGAAAAATTAAAGGGCAGAATACAGGAGGATGAGCAAAAGATTCCAGCCGTAGAGAAGGAAGCATTAAGGACATTGCATTTTTCTGCAGTACTTAAATATGCTGCAGCAATAATAATTTTGATTAGTATTGGATTCTTTTCAACAAAGGTTTATAGGAATTTAAATAATTCGTATTATTCAGTAACTGAACTAACCGCACTAAATGAGGTAAATAAAGAAATAGTTTTACCTGATGGTTCTATTGTACACCTTAATAGTAATAGTAAGTTAGAATATCCCGATGAGTTTACCGGCAACCAAAGAAAAGTAAAATTAACGGGAGAAGGGTTCTTTGATGTTACCAAAAATCCTGAAAATCCATTTATAATTGAAACAGAAAATGCGGAAATCAGAGTATTAGGAACATCTTTTAATGTAAATACGAATTTGACGGAAAACACAGTAGAAGTTTTTGTTGAAACCGGGTTGGTTCAGTTATCCAGAAAAAAGAATGGCGATGAAAAAATTCTGATAAATCCTGGCAATGTCGGCATATTATCAAAAACAGGCTTCGAAAAATCGATTAATCAGAATGAAAATATTATTGCATGGAAAACCCATGAGATCATATTCCGCGAAGATAAAATGATTGATGTAATTCATATTTTAAATACAGTTTATAAGACAAGTATCATCTGTGATAATCAACAAATATTAAATTTAAAATATACTTCAACATTTAGAAATCAGGAAATTGATTCAGTACTAAATGTGATTTGCGTAACTTTTGATTTAAAAATAAAATATGAGGATGATAAGATTTATTTGATAAAATACGGTAGTTAATTTAAAATAAATCTGTATTTTACGTTTAATATACAGAAATTATATGATTAGCTACTTAAAAAATATTACAAGAAGCATGATTACGACAGGAGTAATTGTGCTTCTTGTTTTTTATTCTGTTAATTCATTTTCACAAGACACATCTGCTTTAGACAATATAATATCTTATAAGGCGAGAAACATTGATCTGTCCAAAGCATTACTTGAAATTGGGAAAATTGCAGGTTATGAATTTTCATATAATTCAGATTTAATTGAAACAAGCAATCAGATAAAAATCAATATTGAAAACATTTCATTAAGAGATTTATTAAATGAGGTGTTAAACGACTCTACTCTAATATATAAAGTAGTTGATAAACAAATTGTTATATGCAAAAATAACTCATTTAATCAATTATTATCCTATTATAAAACTCCTGAAAGTTTCAATACATTGAAGATTGAAGGAACAATTATAGATTTTATAGGTAAAAAGGCTCTTCCTTTCGCAAATGTCTCTCTTTTAGGGAAGAGCATTGGAACTATCTCGAATGAGCAGGGCAGGTTTAATCTAAAATTACCATTTAATAACCTGACAGACACCCTTGTTGTGTCGTATATTGGTTACAAGAATGCTTTAATACCTGTTAGACAGCTTTCTACGGGAAAAAATATAATTTATTTAAAAGAGGATCCGTTTAAGATTCAGGAAATAGTTATTAGAGGCAGCAATGCAGAAAAAATTCTACAACAAGCATTAAATAAGATTAAAGATAATTATTATACTGATCCGTACTATATCACCTCATTTTACAGGGAAATTGTAAAAGACAATGATGAACTTGCTTCCATAACTGAAGCAGTAATTGATGTTTATAAAAGCCCGTATTCAGGTCTTTTTTCGGATCAGATAAAGCTAGTTAAAAGTCGAAAAAATAAGTATTATACAAGAGATGATACTGTTTCTCTTAAACTACAGGGAGGAATGTCTGCAAGCCTGTATCTTGATTTAATTAAAAACCCTTCAAATTTTTTAATCAAAGAACATTTTAAATATTTTAAATATAAATTAAATGAAATTGTAAATTATAATAATAGTTCAGCTTATGTAATAAGCTTTGAACCTAAGTATTATATCGAGAATAACCTCTTTGAAGGCAGTATTTATATTGATACCGATGATTTGGCAATTGTAGCTATTGAGTTTAATCTTACACCCGATGGATTAAAACACGCGGGTCAAAATCTAATTGTACAGAGATCTTTCAGAACAAGGGTTAAAGCAATTTCTGCAAGTTATTTAATAAATTACAGAGAAATAAATAATAAATATTTTATATATCTGGCCAGAGGGGAATTAGAATTTAAAGTAAAATTCACTGGAAAGCTCTTTTCAACTGATTTTAAAACAGTTTTTGAATTTGCTGCAAACAATATCGACACAACGGATGTAAAAAGATTTAAAAGAATTGAAACTATTTCTCCCAAAAAAGTTTTTATTGATGAAAACTACAATTATGATCAACAGTTCTGGGGTGAATATAATTATATAATTCCAGATGAAACAATGGAAGAAGCTTTAATAAGAATTCAGCAAAAACTCGATAATGCAAAAGAAGAAAAAGAGTAATTACTAACCTTTCCTGTAAGATCTAACCCAGTCAATCTCCATATTTCCCTGTGCCGAAGGACTTCCTTCCTGACTTATCCCTGAACTTAGTACTATGTACATGGGTTCTTGCGGTATTCCTTCTGTTTGCTCAAATAAAACTACATCATTTATTTTCCAGATAAGTTTATTTTCAGTCCACTCTAAGGAATAAATATAATAGTCTTTAGAAAAATTTAATCCACCAAGTGTTTTCTTCTTCTTTTTAACATTTCCATCGCCATTCCAGTAATTTGCAACCTCAAGTTTTGAAGGTGACTTTTTTCCATACTTAAAAATGTCAATTTCAGGCGTTATTTTCTCACCTAACAGCCAGAATGCATGATGAACAGGATAGGAGTGACTTACCTTAATTTTGGCCTTAAATAATCCGTATTGCTGCCTGAAAAACTGACCGGTATTAACTAATCCTGAAGTATAATCAAATTCTTTCGCATAAAAACCCATTGAAGGATCCCAAACTTTTCCCTCAGCCTTTTCCTGTTTAGTAACAATTACCAGATTACTGTTATTTATCTCCAAATTAGCATCCTTGATAAATTGTTTTTCATTTACCTGAACATAATCATCTTTTAGAAGATTTTTACCCCAATAATAGCCACTCATCCATTTCTCAGTATCTAAATTATTTGCATCGAAGTTATCTTCAAACGTAAGTTCCCATTCACTTAACTTTTCAAAATCGTTTTTCTTCTCTAATTTAAGGTACCATTTTATCTTTTCTGATTTGTTAAGCTCTTTGAACTCATCTTCCTGTTTAAACTCTTCAGATAACTTAAATTTATCTTTAGTTAGCAGGTATTTCTTTTCTTCCTTAAATTCTTCGGAATTAATATAAGCTTCCAGTTCTTCATAATCTGTAATTTCCTGCGATTCATTCAATTCAGTATAAATTGCCAGTTTTTCAGATTCCTTGAACTTAAAATATTGTTTAATTTCTGCAGATTTTTTTAACGCTTTATATTCCTTCTGCTTTTTAAATTCTTCAGTATTTTCAAATTTCAGATTTTTTACTTCTTCAATATGTGTTTTGAATTCTGCTGAATTAACTTCATTTTCCAGGTTTGTAAAAGAATCAATTTCCTCTGAACCATCCAGTTGAAGATATTCTTTGTATTTATCTGAATCTTTAAATTTGAAATAGTTTTTTATTTTTGATGATCTTTTTAGTTTCTCAAATTCTTTTTGTTTTTTAAATTCATCAAGGTTCTCTGCTTTGAGCTCTTTTATTGCTTTTTTATGCTCACCGGATTTAATTGCAGCCTCTAACTCTTCTATTTTATCATTTTCAGGAAATCCAACACCTTTTTTAACATCTTCTTTTATTATTTTTAATTCCTTAAGTCTTGACAATAAGTTATTATATTCTTCTTCCTTCTCCTTTTTTTGTAATTCAAGAGTATTTTTAATTTCATCAAAATCCAATGATTCTATGTATTTCTCAAGCTCTAAAAATGAAGAAATCTTATTTTGAATATCAGGTGAAATGCCACTATTATTCTCAGTATTTAAATACTTTTTAATTATTGAAGATTTCTTAAGGCTTTCATATTTTTTAAGTTTCTTATATTCATCTAAATTTACAATTTTAAAACCTTTAATAGCTCTTTTATGCTCACCTGATTTAATTTTTATGGTAATTTCATCTAATTCTTCTTTTTCCGGAAAGTCTTCAGCTTTTTTATACTTAGAATATTGTGCTTTTAATTCCTTATGCCTGATAATTATTGAATTTAACTCATCAATTTTCTCTTTTTTCTGATTTTCTATTTCATTTTTTAAAGCATCAAAATCAATAGCTGCTATTTCCTTTTCAAGATCAATAAAGTCTCGTAGTTCTTGTGAACCATCAAAGCTATTATAATCAGCAAGTTGCTTTGATCCTTTTAATGCAAAAAACCATTTGTACTTTTTCTTTAATTCCTTATATTTTGTTTGTTTCTCTTTTATTCCTTTTGTCTTTTCTTCTTTTTGTTGAATTATTGATTTCTTAAATTCATCAAATTCAGGAGATGTAAAAAATTGATCAAGTTCCTGATAACCGGCAAGTTTTTCAGAATCTTTAAACGATTCGTAATCTTTTAATTCCTGCGCATCTTTTACCTGATAGTAGGTTTTAACCCTTTTCGATTTTTTCTGCTCTTTATACTTTTTTTCTTTCCCGAAAGGTTCCGAGCCCGGATACTTTTTGGCATTTATATCTTTCTTTATATCCTCAAATTCTTTTGAAGTAACAAAAGCATCAAGCTCTTTATATCTGGCTAATTCCTCTGATTCAGAGTAAGTAGTGAAATCTTCAAACTCTTGCTTTAGTTCATTCTCTTTTTCTTCTAAAACAGAAGTTTTGGGTATCATCCCAAATTTTGCATATAAGGAAAATTTTGCGCTCATAGCTTATCTTTTTACTTGCCAATGGTTAAAGATATAAAAAAATCATTAGATGTATTTATAATTTATTTGTTTTGTTTTTTTGGTTCAGTTACTAATTAAAACAAAAAAAGGCCGGCATTTATTGCCGGCCCTATATAGTTTATTGAATTTCAATTAATTTATGTGTTTTAAAGCTTCTTCAGCAGCTTCAATCATAGGTTTAATAGAAATATTTTCACCAACTGCTTCCTGCATCCATACCTGAGGTGTTACTTGTCCTATACTCCAGATTCTGTCAACCTCTGTTGAAAAATCTTTTCCAACAAGATATTGCTCGATTTGAAAATCAATCAAATGACCAAAAGAATAATTAGCAAGATATAATGGAGCATTTATCATGTGTGAATAAACAGCAAGAATAGGTTCGTCGCTTGTTCCGTAAACCTCTGCATAGTATTTATTCCATACCTCATTAGCTATTCCGATAGTTGCTTCTTTTAACTGAGAAGCAGTAGCTTCCGGATTCGCATATAACCATTTCCAAACTTTCATATCAACCATTGAAACTCCCATTATTTCAAAAACCGACCAGTACAAATCAAGTGTTTCAAGACTTTCTTTATCAGGATTATCATTGCTAAAACCTAATAACATAAGGTCTCTTTTCTGGAAAATAAAAGCTAAAGCTTCTGTAAAAGCAGTATTCGGTACTCCATTAATCAAATAATAATCAACATCATGTAAAGAAATTGTTTGTTCTACGTTATGTCCGAATTCGTGAACAGCTATATTATATCCTTTGTAATCCATGCCTTTACCTGAAACTCTAGTACGTAAATGAGCGTTTTCAGCTTTCATTTGTGCTCCCCATGCATGTCCTGAGCCACGTGCAGCATCGACTTCTACTTTAGATGCCAGAAACTCTGCTCGTTCCTTTTCCCAGCCCAGTTTCTTCAATATATTTCCTAAATCGGCCTCTAATGCTTTTTCGTCAGGATATTTATTTCGGGTAATTTCATTAAGGGTTTCTTCTGATATTGAGCTTCTTGCTTTAAAACCATCGTACCAAATGTCATACGGTCTTAAATCTCTTCCAAGGCGTTTCTTAATTAGTTCACCAACCTGCTTAACAACCGGCGAAGATAAATATTCATCGAATAAATTTTCCACTTCTTCCTGTGGAATTTCTTTTGAACCTGAAAATGCTCTTTTTACAAACGTATTATATTCTGAATGATATTTATCTGTAGCTTTTCTTGCATGAAAATTATTCAAAATCTCCTGATATCGTGAATCAGGTTCTGCTGTTAACTGAACTTCGTTTTCATCTTTATACACCTTATTTTCCAGTGGATTCCAGTCATAATCACCAGAATTGATAACTTCCTCAGGAATTGTCTGGTTAATAATATGTTTCATTACCGTATAAATCATATCCTGCTTCTCTGGTCCGTTTTCCGTGTTAGCATAATTTGATTTAATTTCATCACGTAAGTTCCAGTGCGATAACAATACCATATCTTCCGGAAATAACTTTTCATTGTCATTATTTAATAGATGACCCATAAAAATATTATACTCAGATATATATATATCGGAACCTGTGCTTGCGTTTCCAATTTTCTGCGATAATTCTGCTGGTACGCGGGCTGTAAAAACATCACCTAATCTGGCATAAGCCCATTCCAGTGAATTCCATTTTTTACCAATTTCATTTTTCTCATCTAAAGAATAAGGAGGGAAGTTTAATGCTATTACAAAAGCAATTTTATTGGAATAAAAATCGTCGGCAAAATGTGAGCCCGGACTATATGCAGCAAACATGGCATCAATACTGTGATAAGGGCCATTGTTAAGATGCATATTTTCATTTAAATCCAATACTATTTTATTTCCATGACCCCACAATGATTCAAAATTTTTAGAAATTTTATTAAAAACCACTTCTTTTTCTGCCGCATCAGAAATAAAATTACCGGTACAAAAACTTTCGAAATCTTCTAAAGACCCGTCAGATGCTCTCCATAAAGATGCTACATGTGCAACGCCGCGATTAATTAACTCTTCATTTTCAGAGCCAAATTTTTCGATCAGTGCGTTTTGAGTTTTTTCAATTGCCTGATCATTGATGTTTTTTTGATCGGCAACCTGATCGTTATTCGTACATTGTGTAAAAACCAACACAACAAAAGATAAGATAATTAGGAAACTTTTTTTCATAACAATTGTATTAATAGTTTAAATTTGTTTAAATATTAAAAAGGTAAAATTAGTATTTATAAGATTCAATCAAAATCAAATGGTTTAAAATTACATTCCATGGAGAGACAAGAAAACTTATTAAACAAATATAAGGAAGTAAGAGACAGAACAGTAGAGATTTGCAATCCTTTAAAAATTGAAGATTATGTTGTGCAGCCTATTGAAGATGTTAGCCCTCCGAAATGGCATTTAGGACATACAACATGGTTTTTCGAAGTATTAATTCTTGAATCAAATATTGATAAATATCGGTTTTATAATAAAAAGTATAATTATATTTTTAATAGTTACTATGAAAGCCTTGGTGAAAGAATTATACGTGTTGATAGAGGTAATTTAACCCGTCCCACAGTAGAAGAAGTACTGCATTACCGGGAAATCATTGATGAAAATGTAGAAATCTTTCTGGCTGAAAAAGTTGATGATAAAATACTGGATTTAATTGAATTAGGATTAAATCATGAGCAACAACATCAGGAATTATTAATTACTGATATTAAATATATACTTGGGCATAATCTTTTATTTCCTACTTACAAGCTTAAATACGATAAATCTCTTGACAAATTAGCCAAATTGGTTGAACCTGATTTTCTTAAAGTAAATGAAGGAATATTTGAAGTTGGATATGATGGTGATGATTTTCACTTTGATAACGAAGAGAAGAAACATAAAGTTTACCTGAACGGAGTTAAGTTCTCTGATATGCTTGTAACCAACAGTGATTATATAGGTTTTATTAAAGATAAAGGCTATGAGCGCTTCGAATTCTGGTCGGCGGATGGTTGGGGCTGGTTAAACGCAAACGGCGTTAAATCACCTTTATACTGGCATTTAATCGACGATAAATTTTATGAATACACTTTAACCAATGGTTTACAAAAAATGAACCCCGATATCCCGGTTACTCATGTAAGTTTTTACGAAGCCGAAGCTTTTGCCAGATGGAAACAAATGAGATTGCTAACTGAATTTGAGTGGGAAGTTGCAGTAAATAAATATGCGACTGATCTGGATTACAATCTGGCAAATTTTCAGGGCAATAATTTATTTCATCCTTTAGCGCGAAAAGAAAGTTCTTACCAACTTATCGGGGATGTGTGGGAGTGGACCAATAGTGCTTATTTACCTTATCCGGGATATAAACAAGCGAAAGGAGCATTAGGCGAATATAACGGTAAATTTATGATTAACCAGATGGTTTTACGTGGGGGTTCCTGTGCAACTTCAAGTAATCATTTCAGAACATCCTACAGAAATTTCTTTCAGCCTGATAAACGCTGGCAGTTTACAGGAATAAGACTGGCTTCAGATATAGAATAATTATAGTCTAAAAAGTAGCAGAACTGTCATTCCCTTGAAAAAGGAAATCTTGTACTTATCCTTATAATCATATTCATATGAGATCTCCAATCACCTTGCCTGCCGGCAGGCAGGAGTTGGAGATGACAAAAATTGACTATTTGGAATGCTTCTTTCTATAATGAACATTTAGAATACGTTACTGTTATATTTTTTAAACAATAAACGATGATTAAAGCATTATACAAAGGAATAGTCATTGCAGAAAGCAATGATACTATCAAAGTAGAGGGTAATCATTATTTTCCTATAGATTCAATAAAAAATGAATACCTTAAAAAAAGTAATTTAAAAACAACCTGTCCGTGGAAAGGTGTTGCAAATTATTATCATTTTAATTTTGAAGGTGAAAAATTAAAGGATGTAATCTGGTATTATCCTGAACCCAACGAAAAAGCAAAACAAATAAATAACAGAATTGCTTTTTACCAGAAAGATGGTATAGAAGTTATTGAAGAGTAAGTTACTAACAGTAATGGGGGATTATACTCAAAAAAATAATTAAAATTTAAAGAAGCCCTGTTTCCGGGCTTCTTGTATGCTATAAGTTTTAGTAATTATTTTGAACCGTTTTATTCAAATTTTCCGAGCGGCAAATTCATTCGTTGCACTATTTCAATGTACCGCGGTTCATCCTGGTATGGTCTGAATAAGGGCATTACTCCGATATATGGTAAATCAGGATCTCCTCTGATATACATTTTTTCTAACCAAATCAGCATTTTATCTGTGTTTCCAGCGTACCCATATAGCGTGGCCATATGTTGAGCTGAGACAAAACTTGAACGCTCCACCAAAACATCTGCTGTTGCATTCAAAGCTTTTTTGAAACCCGCTTTGCTATATTCTTTATCTAATGTTTTAATTACCGTTTCATCCGCTACCTGATTGAGTATTTTCTTCAGTTCGTTGATAGCCAGGTCATACTTGCCTGTTTCTGCGTAACATTGAAAAAGTATGACCATGATTAATGGATTATTTGGCATTATTGTTTGCAGTTGGCTCATTTCGTTTATGCTTAAATCATATTCTGACCCTATCGTAAGTTCCACACCTGCAAGTATTTGAATTAGATAATTATAGGGATCGATTTCCAAAGCACGTTTCATTGTTTCTCTCATTTCATCAGGTCTTTTCATACACATTAAGAAATGTGAATAATAAGCCCATGCTTCTGAATAGTTTGGATTAATCTCAAGGCATTTCTTAAATGATTTTTCTGCTCCTACCCAGTCAAAGTCAGTCCAAACTTTCACCACGGCATCATAAAAATATACATCTGCATTTTCACTATCAAGTTCAATAGCTTTTGACATATATTCTTTCATTTTTGGATTTGCTTCATCAGGTGAAACATAATCCATTTGCTTTAAAACTCCCCAAACACCTGCCATGCCACCATAGGCCGGGGCATATTCCGGATCAATTTTTACTGCTTTCTGAAAATAGTCCAGGGCTGCTTCCAAACTTTCTCGTGTTAAGGAAAACAAGTGAGATTTTCCTTTAAGATAGGCTTGATATGCATCAGGATTAATCTGTCTTGTTTTTTCAAGTTGATTTTGTTGCTCTGGTGAAAGTGATATCTGAATTTCATTTGCAACGGTTTTTATAACATCGTTGTAAAGATTAAAGATATTACTCATGTCAGAATCAAAGGTTTGAGACCATATTTGCTTTTCTTCGGGATAAGCATTGTAAAGTTTAAGGTGAAGCCTTATATTGTCTTGTATTGTCATTATTGAAGCTTCCATAATAGCATCAACATCTAATTCGTATGCAATTTCCTGTATCGTTTTCGACGTATTTGTATAACTAAATGTAGATGTTTTTGATATGACTCTTATTGTTCCTAATTGGCCAATTTCACTTATTAATGCATCTTGCATTCCTAAAGCAAGATACGCCTGAGTTTCATCACCACTATAATTGGCGAAAGGCAAAATAGCCAAAGACTTAATTTCAGGAGCTGCATTTCTTTTAAGTTCCTTAACACTGTTATCAACAAGCTGAGTAGCATCTGTATGTTGAGTTTCCTGTAATGCATGTTCTGCATCAACATAGAAATAGAAATCTCCTTCGAGAGAAGTTGATTCCCAGGGAGTTTGTTGATCTTTTGTTTGTTCCCGAACTTGTGCTCTTACCTTTTTAAAAAAATCCTCAATTTTAATGTTTGGAATTTCCATACATTGAATCAGGGCAGAAGTGTACGGACTGTTTTCCCCGTATCCGTCAGAAGCAGTTTTTCCAGGTGCTGTTGCATAAGCAATTATTGATCCACTAGGAGCATCCATAAATGTTAAACCACGTCCTCTTGCTGCTCTTGTCCAGCTTCTTTCAAACGGGTTATCACGGCATGCATCCAGAATAACAATATTCATTTTATTCTGAGCTTCTTCCATTTTTCCAAAAATTCTGTCGGCTCTAACACAACTGTATTCTACATCTGATTCTGCCTTTAAAACGGCATCCACAGGAATTAAATAATTAAAACCTTTAGCCTGAATACCATGTCCCGCATAAAAGAACAGACCAACATCGTAGTATTTCAATTTATTCCCAAAATTATCAATGGCTTCGGTCAATTTACTTTGTGTCAGATTTTCATGTCTGATCACTTTAAACCCGAGTGCTTTAAGTGACTTTTCCATAGATTTTGCATCATTTTCGGGATTGGAAAGAGTACTCGATGTATAATTACCATTACCGATAATAAGTGCCAGACGGCGTTCCTGCGAACTGGCAGAAAAACAGAAAAACAATACCGTTATTACAATAATTAGCTTTTTCATAACATTCGGTTTTAATTCTTTCAGGGCTTAATGTTTTGTTTAAATAATTATAGCCCAAGTTACAACAATTGAGAAGGGATGTCAATAGAACAGCTTGTATTGCAGTAAATTAAGTAAATAAAAAAGCCCTGAATAACAGGGCTGTAATACATTATCAGGACAGTTCGTAAAAATATTTTATCTCATCAAGTTTCTATATTTTTATCATTATTCTTATAATGCAAATCGCCAAATTAGTTTTCCAAGAATAGTCGTTCGCTCTAATTTAATTCCATTTTCTGTATTAAATTCCTGATTGACAACAAAGTAAAAGTAACTACCAATTTTAGGTATCCAGTTTATTCTATAATTAACTAAAACATTTTCATCCTCATTGTTCCATTGTGTAAACATGCTGGTTTGTAGTTTTGGATTAAACGCATAATCAATTCGTCCACCAATTTCGTTGGTTGTAAAAGAATTTTCCGGTAGCCGTACATAATTCCTTTGCCAGTCGAGTCCTATATTCAGGTGCCTGTTAATATTAAAATATGTGTATAATTCATATTCCTGACGATGGCCTGTATAAAATTGACCAACATTAACAACAGCTTCTGCTGCTATTTTTCTTCCTTTAAATGTACTGAGTTGGATTTCAAAACGATTGTCCCAATAACTGCCTGCAGGAATGAAAACACTGTCAATTAGCTCAAAATTCTCAACTGGTTTATCATATAGATGTATAACATTAAACTCCAGAGATTCGCCACTCTTTGAAACAAATCCAAAAGGACGCCATTCATAAAAAACGGATTCAAGATTTTTTGTATCATCATTAATGTAGTAATTAATATCAAGGGGTTTAAAAATTAAATTTCTAAAGAATCCTTGTTTTTTTAATCGCGGATTGAATTGCAACTCGGTATACAGCATTTGATAGTTTGTACGATATGCGAATCCTACTTCAGGATTAAATTCTTGTTGAACAGTACTAAACCCAAAATCAAATTCAACCTGATCGTTCGGATAGCTCAAAAATATATTATAGGAGAGGTTATCCTTATTCAGGTTTTCTGTTTCGCCAAAAATTTTTGTTTCAGAAATAGCAACAGCGCCGCCCACACGAAGGTTTTTCTCTCCAAATAGATTAGATGTAGAGTAGTTAAAATCAGTGCCATACACTCTGTTGTATTGATTATCGGAATATTTTTGTGTTGCGATAAGCCCTATACTGGATTGCTTAAAAATATCTTGTTTGAGTTTAATTACAGAATAATTAGTCGTAGGAATACTATCTTTTGCATAAGTCTGAATAGACATAACACCAATATTGGTTTTGTTTAGTTTCCCGAAAAACCTCGTACCGCCAATTATCGGCACTTCTGTATTTTCGTCAATACCTATTTTCCTGCTATAAAAAAGCCGTACGCTTCCAACATTCAAGTCATAATAGTTCTTTCCTTCCAGAAAGAATTGTCTTTTTTCAGGGTAGTATAAAGAAAATCTTGAAAGGTTAATTTGCTTCCTGTCTGCTTCAACCTGAGCAAAATCAGTATTTACCGAAAAATTTAGCTTTAAAGTTGGACTTATATCAAAATTTATTTCACCACCAACTTTACCTGTATTTTCAGTTCCGGTTTCCAAAAATTCAAAACCGCCAAGCATATAAGGTTTAATCTCTATTTTTGTTCCTTGTTTAATATTCTTAATACCTGTTAATTTTCCACCCTGAGATATTTTTTCTACATCGTATAATCTCGACCATCCCTGCCATAATAACTGTTCTTTTTTTCTTCGGATATTTCTTTCAAAATTAATACCCCAGATTTGCGTACTGTCGTTCTTAAATTTCAAAGTACTAAAAGGAATAACGATTTCTGCAAACCAGCCCTGTTCATTTTTCTCTACTGCTACATCCCACACACCGCTCCAGTCTTTGTTCCAGTCCTTACCTTCATCTCCAACCCACACATCTGCCAGAGCGCCATTAGGATTTGTTACAAACAAATATCCGTTTCTGTTGTCGTTAAACGTGCTTATCATTATTTCTACATTATCGTCACTTCTCCAGCTAAAGTCACGCGCCATTTGTTGAGCCGAGATCTTATGGGCCTCACTATCGAAACACCAAATTCCAAAATAAATTTCATTCGTATTATAAACTACAGATATTTGGGTTTTCTCTGTTGCAGGATCTCCTTCATTTAATTCTCTTTGAGTAAAGTTTTCAATAGCAGGAGCATTTAGCCAGCAAGCTTCATTCAACTTCCCGTCGAGTTTAATTTCTTCTTCAGAAAATATGGCAATAATAGAATCCGGTTTTGAATGTTGCCCGAAAAGATTCGTGCTTAATATTAAACCAATAAATAAAATTAAATTTTGTTTCATTCTTTATAACAATAATGTAATCTAATAGTTAGTATATCAATCTTTAGCTTCCATGTCATATATTTTGCCTACCGGATAAACATTTTTCTGCTGATCCCAGTATGGAGTTCTTTCGTAAAACCAGAACAGTTTCGTCCACTGATTGTTATAATATTGAGGATTTTCTTTTATTGCTTGCTCATATTCGTCTCTCAATTCAGGATTTTCTTCAATCATTTCGCGAGCCATTTTTTCCATAACATATGTTTCCACATATTCTTTACGTTCAAAAATTGAATTAAAAAATCCCCAACGCACATACGAATCCGGACCTATTGGTTCCAGAATGTGTGCTATTATCTTTGCTGTTCGCTGGTTAGTTGGAATAATTACAGAACCTGCAGAAAATAGCTTCTTAATTGAGATTTCCTCCATATCAAAATTCTGAACCATTTGTCTACCTTCGAAAGGGGAGTTCGAAAAAGACACATTACTGAATTTGTATGTTTCAATCTCAAATTCTTTCGATTCCTGTAATGTTATGTGTTGTATACCATGCATTGCAAGGCGATTAATAACCTCAGTCCATTCAACCGGAATAATGTAGACTTGTGGTAATTTTGCTGTTGAAGCAGGCATTTGCTTGTCAAATAATACTAAATCATAATCTTTTGGGATATCACTAAATTGCACCCAAATATCATCTGTTAAATCACTATGAACAATATTATATTCAACGCCTTTAAATTTAACAATACTGCTATCTTTACCGGAAGTATAATATTCTAAGACAATCTCTTTTCCAGCTAAGTCTTTAGTTTCAGAATCAGCATTTTTATTTATTTCTTTTAATTCTGTATGCTGATTATCAACAATTTCTATAGTATGCCTCAATAGATGATAAGTAGCATCTACTCTTGTTTTATAATCTTTTAGCATGTGTGTTTCTACCAATAAAGCAGGTCTGTTTTGATATGCACTATATCCGGTTGAATATCTGGGTGATGCAGTTCTGCGAATCAATCCGCTTCGGGGATCGTGCCACCTTCTAAAAGAAACATAAGGAAATATTAACACATCATCATCTAAGAGTTTTTCTTCTACTTCTGACAGGTAGTTATTTTGCCATTCGGTTTGTTCTTTGTTCATATCGCCTAAAACATGCATTCCGTATGTTAACGAATACTGATAATCGGCACCATCGGTTGTGTGAATATCAATAAATAAATCGGGCAACCATTCGTTAAAAAGTTTAAGCCAATATTGCATTTCTACAGCATCAGCTTTTATAAAATCTCTGTTTAAATTAAGATTGTTAGCTGTAGTACGCCAACCCATTTCTTTTGGACCATTTTGATTTATCCTGTTATAGGCACTAAATCTTTCGTGACCATCTACATTAAAAATTGGTATAAACAGGATAGTAGTGTTATCCAATAGTTTCGGATATTTATTATGAATGATTATATCTCTGATTAACATCAAACCGGCATCTTTACCTTCCGATTCTCCGGGATGAATACATGCTTCAATAAATAAAACAGCATTTCCTGATTCCCTTACACTCTCAGGCGTAAAGTTTTTGTTCTTGTCAATAATCAATAATGGTAAATCACGGCCTTGCAAACTTGTTCCAAAGCTTATATATTCTATTAAATCAGACGATTCTGCCAGTTTCATGGTATACTCCATAGTTTCATCGTAACGGGGAGTTTCAAGAAAATCTGATTTTTTGTAATATGTAATCCATTCACTATTCTGACTAAAAACACTAATTGTAATAATCAAAAATCCAATTAATGACAATACTTTTTTCATAACAATATTAGTATTAGAATTAAAAAAACTATGCAATTTTGACTTACTAATATATGCAAAGTTTAATTATAAACTATTTTCATTATTTTAGCACATTATAAACTCTAAATTAAATTTTATGCAACCTGTTAAAGCTTTATTACCGGTATCAATATGGTTAATGCGTATAGGACTTTTACTTTACGCTTACGATGAATATTTTAAAACATTTTCGAAGTTCAATTTGGATAAAGTCAATTTTTACATTGCATTTTTCTTCTTGATATTCAGTGCTATAATTTTTGTAACAGGATTTAAGCGTAGAGCAGCATTGACTGTAATTTCCGGCTTTATCATTACTTTAATAGCTATTTATAATATTATTAGCACAGTTGATGGTGGTCTTGATACTGCATTAATTATCAATTTTCTGATTGCAAGTATTGCTATTTACTTTCTTTCTAATCCCTCAGGTAAGTAGAATAATCAAATATTTATTTGTTAATGAAAATATTGTATAACATTCTTTGTTTACAATATTTTCATCTATTTTTAGGCTCTAATTTATGAGTCAAATTAAGATGAACAAGATTTTAATCCTTTATTATTCACAGTCAGGCCAACTTTCCGAAATAGTTAAAAACTTCGCAAAACCTTTCGAACAATCAGATAATTATGTAGTTACATATGCTAACATTGAACCTGTAATAGAGTATGGTTTTCCATGGAAAGGATATAACTTTTTTGATTCCTTTCCGGAATCTGTAAACAGAGTACCCTGTGAAATAAAGTCTCTTGATCTGGGAGATGAAGATTTTGATTTAATAGTATTTGCTTATACGGTATGGTATATGTCACCTTCTATACCTTCAAACTCATTTTTGCTTTCTGAACAAGCTAAGCGAATTTTTAAAGACAAACCTGTTATTACGCTTTTAGGTGTGCGAAATATGTGGGTCGTTGCCCAGGAATATATTAAAGAAAAAATAGCTGATCTGGGAGGAAATCTCATAGGAAATATAGTTTTAAGGGACAGATCAGAAAATATTACAGGAATAATAACAATTTCTTATTTCCTTTTCACTGGTAAGAAAGACCGGTTTTTAGGAATTTTTCCTAAACCTGGTATTTCACAAAAAGATATTGATGGTGCAGAACAATACGGAATAATTGTAAAAGAGAATCTGGAAAAAAATAATTCGGAAAACCTTCAGAAAGAATTGATTAAAGCAAAGGCTGTAAAAATAAATTCATATTTAGCTTCTACGGAGCAGATAGCATATAAAAGAGTATTTACTAAATGGGCTAAGTTTATATTAAAAAAAGGTGGACCAGGTAATCCTGCCAGAAAAATAAGGGTCAGGATATTTGCGAATTATTTTCCTTTTGCAATTTTAGTAATTGCTCCTATAGAATATGTTTTTTTTCTTATTTTTGCACCTTTTAGATTAAGATCAATTAAAAAGGATATAAAGTATTTTTCAGGAGTGAAATTGAAGTCAAATTTTTAGAACGTAAATAAAAAATGCCAAACAAAGTTTATATAAACAATATCGCTAAATTCCTTCCTAACGAACCTGTTTCTAATGATGAAATGGAATCGATTTTGGGATTAGTTAACGGGAAACCTTCCCGTTCTAAAAACATAGTTCTCAGACAAAACGGTATAAAAAACAGACATTATGTAATTGATAAGGAGGGGAGTATAAAATTTTCCAATGCAGATATAACAGCAAGTGCAATTAAAAATCTTGAAAATGAGAATTTCTCATTAAACGATTTAGAGGTATTATCATGCGGAACATCTCTGGCAGATCAGTTATTGCCTTCACATACTTCAATGGTACATGGAAAACTTGGCAATATACCTCTTGAAGTTGTTTCACCATCGGGAGTATGTTGTGCCGGCATGCATGCCTTAAAGTATGCATATCTGTCAGTTATGTCCGGGCAATCAAAAAATGCGGTATCCAGTGGTTCAGAAGTAATATCTACCTTATTACGGGCCGATAAGTTTAACAAAGAAATGAACTGCACTAATTCATTGGAGAAAAATCCGATGCTGGCGTTTGAAAAAGATTTCTTAAGGTGGATGCTTTCAGATGGTGCAGGAGCTGTCCTGCTGGAAAACAAACCAAATAAAGAAGGTATATCATTAAAAATAGAATGGATTGATACGATATCTTATGCTAATGAACTAGATGCATGTATGTATGCCGGTTCTGAAAAAGATGAAAACGGAACTCTTAAAGGATGGAAAGAATTTGATCCTGAATTGTGGCTTGAGAAATCAATCTTTTCGGTTAAGCAAGATGTGAAATTACTTGATAAATATGTTGTAAACAGATGTATTTCTGCGTTAGCAAAATCACTTAATAAAAGAAATATTAATAGTTATAAAGACGTTGATTACTTTTTGCCGCATCTCTCATCCATGTATTTTAAACAAAAATTGTACGATGAACTTAAAGATCAGGGGATTGAAATTCCTAACGAAAAGTGGTTTACAAACTTAACAAATGTTGGAAATGTAGGTTCTGCATCTATTTATATAATATTAGAAGAATTATTCCATTCCAAAAAGCTTAAAAAAGGAGAAAAAATATTGCTCATGGTACCTGAAAGCGGACGATTTTCATACGCATATGCATATTTAACAGTTATTTAGAAATCAAATATTTTAGTATATAATAAAGCTCTATAGATCAAACTATAGGGCTTTTTCTTTTCTAAATACGAATTATTATTGTGTAATTAATCAATAAATCTTATTTTAGCTTTTACGAAAAAAACCTCAAAAACTTAATTAAATGTACAATATCGCATTATTTGGACCTCCTGGAGCAGGAAAAGGAACACAGTCGCTTAAATTGATTGAGAAATATAACCTTGCATATATATCCACAGGAAATATTTTAAGAGAAGAAATTGCTGAAGGATCCGCGCTTGGTTTAAAGGCCAAAAGTGTAATTGAAACAGGAGGATTAGTTTCAGACGAAATTATTGTACAGATAATCGAGAAAAAAATTAAAACGAACACAGAAGTTAATGGTTTCCTTTTCGATGGTTTTCCAAGAACCGTTGTGCAGGCTTATATTCTTGAAGGATTACTTCTCAAACTAAACACATCGTTAAACTGTATGGTAAGTCTGGAGGTTCCGCAGGATATATTAATGGATCGAATGCTTGAAAGATCAAAAAAAGAAAACAGAATAGACGATACTACTGATGTGATTCAAAACAGGTTGAAGGAATATAAAAACAAGACTGTTCCGGTTGCAGAATTTTATAAAGAAAAAGGGATTTGCTATACCTGTGATGGTGTTGGAAATGTCGATGAAATTTTCGAGCGAATAACCAATGTTGTTGAACAATCGTTGACAAAGACCTGGTTAAACGTAGTACTTTTTGGCCCTCCGGGATCAGGAAAAGGAACACAAGGAAAACTTTTAGCCGATAAATATGATTTAGTTTATATTTCAACCGGATCATTACTTAGAAAAGAAATAGATAAGGGTACTGAGATGGGTAAGGCTGCGAAAGAATACGTTGAGAAAGGTGATATTGTACCTGATGAATTTGCTATAAAACTTATTGAAAAACAAATTCAAACACACCCTAATGCCAAGGGATTCTTTTTTAAAGGCTTTCCAAGAACAATTGTTCAGGCATATATACTTGATGGTTTATTAAGAAAATTAAATTCATCAGTTTCATGCGTATTTAATCTGGATGTCCCTACATTAGAATCAATTAAAAGGCTAAGTGCACGTAGTAAAACTGAAAAGAGCAGGTATTATGATATGGATACTGATGTTATAATACGACGTTTAGAAATGTTCCAGGCAAGAACAACTCCGGTTCTGGATTATTACGAAAAACAGAAGAATATTTATAATATTGATGGGATAGGATCTGAAGAAAAAGTATTGGAAAGACTTACCAAAAAGCTCGAATTAGCATTTAAACATGCAAGATAGTAAAATGTTCCCTTCCCGATACCCATCAGGAGGAGCATTTTAATTTATTACAAAAATTTCATCTGTTTGCTCACAAGTTTCATCAAAAATGAGTGAATATGTTCCAATCTCATATTGAGTCTTTTCCTGTACTAAATCAATAGCAACTTCAACACAAGGTACTTTAAATTCTTTGCTGTTTAAATATATTGCCACATTTCTAAGCTGAATCCCAATATCTTCTATTTTGATTCCTTCAGGAAATTCCTTTATTAAACCATTAACATCATCACCAGTTAAAATATCTGCCAGTAATCCACTTAAACTGGTTAACGTCTCTTCAATTAGCTGATCTTTAGTTCTGGCCTTAAATATAAGATCCTCAATTTGTTGTGCTATCATAATAAAATTAGAGTTAATAAATTAGATTCTAAAATTAATTATTCTTTTCAGATAAAAAAATAAACAGCTCAAGGCTTTATAATTATATTTGAATAAAAATTATATTTGACATTATTTTTGTGGTAATATGAAAGAATTTTCAATAATAGCAGTATCTGTAATCAACTTAATCATAGGAGTAAGGTATTGCATTTTAACCTATAAGCAAGAAATTAAACCTGCCTTAGCTATGTGGGCATTTTTTACTTTAGCAGTTGCAATGAGCCTTACAACATATATGGCAGAAGGTGATTTTAGTTTATGGGATAATATTTTAAATACAACCGATTTACTTTTAGTTACCACTGTAACAGTTGTAATATATTTTTTTGGTGATAAAAGCTCAAAGTTTACAAAATTTGACAAAGCTTGTCTTATTGCAGTTTTGCTTATTACTGTATTTTGGTTTGTAACAAAAACTCATTTTCTATCGCATATAATGATACAAAGCGTATTGGTTATAGCATATTTCCCGGTAATAAGAAGATTATGGTTGTCAAAAGAAAATACTGAACCTTTTTCTGTATGGATTTTACTTATGATAGCTCCGGTTTTTGCCTTACTTTCAAGCAAAGGTACTTTAGCAACAGTTTATTCCGTACGTGCAATTGTTTCAACATCTATTTTGTTAATTCTTATGCTTCGGGTTGAATATTTAAAAAACAAAAAGTTTTCAGAAAAAAAGCATGTAACAGGATAGCTGAGATAGATAACTGTTATTTCAATTAGTTATTAAAATTCTGTTAATAAATCAAAGAACTGTTACTATTAGATTTCAAAATAAAATGTTTTCTTAGAGTTTTAAATTAAAAACTGAGAAATGATTTTAAATAATATTGACTGGATAATTATTTCCATTTTTTTCGTAATTGTTATTTCTATTGGGTGGGTTGCTTCCCGTACAGCTGGTAAAAACACATCAGAATTCTTTTTAGGCGGACGTGGAATGCCATGGTGGTTACTTGGTGTTTCAATGGTAGCCTGTACGTTTTCTGCCGATACTCCAAATCTTGTTACTGGAATGGTACGTGAAAATGGAGTTGCCAAAAACTGGGCATGGTGGGCATTTCTAATAACCGGAATGGTTACTGTATTTATTTATGCAAAATTATGGCGACGATCCAACGTGTTAACCGATTTAGAGTTCTACGAAAAACGATATGGTGGAAAACCAGCTGCATTTTTACGTGGATTCAGATCAGTCTATTTAGGCCTGTTTTTCAATGTATTAATAATGGGGACAGTTACTCTTGCAGCTATAAAAATAGGTGCAGTAATGTTTGGATTGAAACCATTAACAACAGTATTAATAGCATCAGCAACAGTTGTATTATACGCAGGACTGGGAGGCTTAAAAGGTGTTATATGGGCCGATTTTTTCCAATATTCAATAGCTATGGCCGGAGCAGTGTATGCTGCTATTGTTGCTATGCAGCAACCTGAGATTCTGGCAATTGGAGGAATGCAGGGAATGTTGAGTCAGTTAGGCGACACAGTTAAGTTTATTCCTGATTTTTCTGATCCGGGCACGTATGTTCCGTTACTTATTATTCCTATTGCGGTGCAGTGGTGGAGTGTGTGGTATCCGGGAGCAGAACCGGGAGGTGGTGGGTATATTGCGCAACGAATGCTTGCAGCAAAAAATGAAAAAAATGCAATTGGAGCAACATTACTTTTTAATTTTGCCCATTATGCTTTGCGACCATGGCCGTGGATTATTGTTGCATTAGCTTCCATGATTATTTATCCTGATCTGGCTTCAATAAAAGCACAATTCCCAAATATTGATCCAACTTATTTGAAAGATGATATTGCATATCCGGTTATGCTTTCAAAATTAAAACCTGGATGGCTTGGATTAGTTGTAGCATCACTTATTGCTGCTTATATGTCTACAATCGGGACTCATTTAAACTGGGGATCATCCTATATTGTGAACGATTTTTATAAACGTTTTGCCCGTCCGAAAGCCAGTGAAAAGGAATTTGTATTAATAGGGCGAATTTCGACACTTGTTTTGATGATATTAGCGGCAGTTGTTGCGTTATTCTTTATAAATAATGCAACTCAGGCATTTAATATTTTATTACTTTCTGGCGCAGGTTCAGGAGCAATATACCTCTTACGCTGGTTTTGGTGGAGAATAAACGCATGGACAGAAATAATTGCAATGATAGGAGCGACTGTTGTTGCAATTATATTGGTTTTCTTTGTTGATGATGCATCTGTAGCAACAAGAATACTGGATGGATTTACCATGAAACTTATTCTTGCTGTTACTGTAACTTCAGTAATATGGGTTGTAACTACAATGGTAACAAAGCCTGAAAATAAAACTGTTTTACGGAGTTTCTATAAATTAACTAATCCAGGTGGACCAGGGTGGAAAAAAGTAATTTCCGATGCAGCAAAAGATGGCGAAATCATTAATGAAAAAGATTTGGGAAAACCGTGGGAAATGCCAATTCAGGTTTTATTAGTATTTATTGGATGTATTGTAATCTATTCCAGCTTGTTCGCTATTGGCAACTTTGTTTACGGGGAAATATTGTATGGTTTTATTTTACTAACGATTGCAAGTATAGGAACCTATTTCTTATTTAAGTTTTTTAATAAATTAAGAGCAAATTAAGTAAATAGATTTTAGATTGTTGACTTTAGATATTAGATTTGCACTATAAAAATTAAACTCAAAACCTGTCTTCCGACAGACAGGCTTTTAACTTTTAAATAGAGTATGGATTTAACATTATTAGTATTAGCAGCAGGAATGGGAAGTCGTTATGGTGGCTTAAAGCAGCTGGATCAGGTTGGCCCATCCGGAGAAACTATTATAGATTATTCTGTTTATGATGCTATTGAAGCTGGATTTAACAAAATTGTTTTCATAATCCGAAAAGATATTGAAAAAGATATGAAAGAACTTCTGTTTGATAAATACAGCAAGAAAATAAAAATCGAATATGTGTTCCAGGAATTAAACAAAATTCCCGAAGGTGTTGAATTACCTGCCGACAGAGTAAAACCCTGGGGAACTGGCCATGCTGTTTTAATGGCCAAAGACATTATTAATGAGCCATTTGTAGTTATTAATGCCGATGATTTTTATGGGAAAAGTGCTTTTAAAGTGGTTGCAAATTACATGCAAAGTAAACAAGATAATCTAAAAGGTAAAAACTGTATGGCTGGTTATTTATTAAAAAACACACTTTCGGAATACGGACAAGTTTCAAGAGGTGTTTGTGAGGTAAATGATCAAAATGAGTTAGTTGAAATTACAGAAAGAACAAAAATAGGATGGAAGAACGGGAAAATTGTTACCGATAATGATGGTAATGATTTAGAATTGAATGGCGATGTTTATGTTTCAATGAATTTCTGGGGTTTTACTCCTGATGTTTTTTCTGAACTGGAAGCTGAATTTATAAAGTTTATTGATGAGAATGCATCTGATATTAAATCAGAATATTATATTCCTTCAATTGTGAGTCACCAGATGAATAACAGTTTAGCTACATTTAAAGTACTTGAAGCAACGGATCAATGGTTTGGAGTGACATACAAGGAAGATAAGCCTCTGGTAATTAATAAAATAAATGAATTGACACACACTGGAGAATATCCGGAAAAGCTTTGGAAATAATAAAAGAGCAGCAATTTTGCTGCTCTTTTATTGTTGTTAGCTACCAGGGATAATAATCATCCCATCCGTCGTTCGTTAAATAGATATAAATCCTTCTGTCATCATAAAAGTGAACATCATCAAAAGTGTAATCGCTTAAAGCCGGATCATCAGTTGTTACCATAATATTATAAATATAATCATCATCAGCACTAAGGGTAAACGTTTTACTACCACCCGGACCAATATTTGAGCTAATTCTGTTGGATCCATATCCCGAATTTGCATAGTAAACTCCTGTAATATTATAAGAAGTCGAATTATTTTCAATCTCCAGAAAAGCCTCTGCCTTAAGAGCATCAGCCCTGTCACAACTTAATATCAATAATATTAATGCTACTAATAAACTACTAATCTTTATTTTTTTCATGAACATAAGGTTTTTCAGGTTGGAATCTTAAAATTAAGAAAATACAGTGTACAAATCAACATATCTTCTAATTTAATGGTATTGATATATGATTTAGAAGATATATTTCCTAACTTTAATAAAATTTTATCAGTCAATTAAAATATGCACTTTTTCACAGTAAATAAAAAAATATTAGCTTTTACATTTATCATATTTGGTATAATATTTTCCTCTTTTAATACAATAAAAAATTATACTGATAAGTATGAAAAAGTTCGCCAAAGGATGGTTCGTAATCAGATTGTTTCGCGGGGAATTAAAGATCAAAAAGTAATTCAGGCCATGTTAAATGTCAAAAGGCATTTGTTTGTTCCACAGAATTATGAACGAATGGCATACGAAGACAGGCCGCTATCCATAGGTGAAGGTCAAACAATATCACAACCATATATTGTTGCATTAATGACTGAAACACTTGACCTTAAAAAAGACATGAAGGTTCTGGAGATTGGAACAGGTTCAGGTTATCAGGCAGCAATATTAGCAGAGATTGTAAATAAAGTATATACCATAGAAATTATTGAATCTCTGGGAGTAAAAGCCAGACAATTATTAGAAAGCCTGAATTATGATAATATAAATTTCAGGATTGGTGATGGTTACAAAGGATGGAAGGAACATGCTCCTTTCGATGCTATTATTGTAACTTGTGCACCAACGGATATTCCAAAACCTCTTGAAAATCAATTAAAAGAAGGAGGTAAGATGATTATTCCTATTGGAGGTAGCATTACTCAGGATCTGGCTTTATTTGAAAAGAAAAATGGGAAGTTGATTAAGAAAGTTGTTGCACCAGTGCGTTTTGTTCCTATGGTTCGCGATGATGGCAAGCGTTATTGATTAAACTTCAATCCAAAATATTTGTATCAAATATATAAATCAAAACAGAACAATTAAATATAATGAGTTGCAAATTGCGGCTCATTTTTATTTTATCATTAAACATTTTTAAAGATGAAACGTCTAAGATTTTGTTATACTCAAAAAACCCTAATAATGATAATTAAGAAACTATTTATTCTGTTAACAGGAATAAGTCTGTTGACTATAGCGTGTTCTGAAGATTTAAATAAAAAAGCTGATATAATTCATGCTGAAATTGTATCCCTTGATACACATACTGACACTCCTTTAAACTTTCTTGATTCCTGTTTTGATATTGGTAAATGGAATGATTTTGAAACAACCCGATCCAGAGTTGATTTCCCACGAATGAAAGCAGGAAAACTAGACGCTGCATTCATGGCCGTATTTATCGGACAAGGTCCAAGAACAGAAGAAGGCAATCTAAAAGCGAAAAACAGAGCATTGAAAATTTTCAATGCTTTGCATGAGAAAGTTAGTTTGTATCCTGAACAAGCAGAAATTGCTTTAAAAGCTGATGATGTATATCGTATTAAAAAAGAAGGAAAAAGCACTGTGTATATAGGATTAGAGAATGGTTATCCTATTGGTAATGATCTAAATGCTATTAAAGAATTTTATGATCTTGGAGCACGTTATATTACTCTTTGTCATACACGTAATAATGATATTTGTGATTCGTCTACAGATCAAAAAGGGTCTGAATTTAATGGTTTGAGTGAATTTGGAGAAGATGTTGTAAAAGAAATGAATAAACTAGGTATGATAATAGATGTTTCACATATTTCAGACCCGGCATATTATGATGTACTTAAACTTTCTAAAACACCAGTTATAGCTTCTCATTCCAGCGTCAGGGCTATTTGTGATAATCCCCGAAATTTCTCAGATGAAATGCTTTATGCCATAAAAGAAAATGGTGGTGTTATTCAAATTTGTATTTTAAGTGATTATATTAAAACACCTTTGCCTTATCCTGAAAGAGATTCAGCATTTCAGTTGATTCGCGAAAAGTATAATCATTTTGACGATTTAACTGAAGAACAATATCATCAGGCTGTTATTGAATGGCGTACAACTGATAAAAAATTCCCGAAAGAGTTAGCAACTGTAAGTGATGTTGTCGATCATATAGATTATGTAGTAAACTCAATCGGAATTGATTATGTGGGAATAGGTACCGATTTCGATGGTGGTGGTGGAGTTACTGGTTGTATTGATGCCAGTGAAATGAAAAATATTACTATTGAATTATTAAAGCGCGGATATAAACAAAAAGAAATAAAAAAAATATGGGGCGAAAACTTTTTAAGGGTTTTCAGAGAAGTTGAGCAAATGGCCACTATATAATTGTAGTTCTGAAATAATTATTACTTATGAAAGATATAAAAGTTGCTGTTATTCAGGCAAGTCCGGTTTTATTTAATAAAAATAAAACCATTGAAAAAACTAAAATATACATTGAAGAAGCTGTTCAGGCAGGAGCAAAGCTTATTTTATTTCCTGAAGCTTATATTGGCGACTATCCGAATGGCTTAAGTTTTGGAACTGTAGTAGGTAGTCGCACCGACGAAGGAAGAGAAATGTGGCTCAAATATTACAATAACGCCATAGATGTTCCCGGAAAAGAAACAGGCCTTTTTGCTGAATGGGCAAAAGAATACGGTATATATCTAAATATTGGTGTAATAGAGCGCGATAACGGCACGTTGTATTGCACTTTGCTGTATTTTACTCCTGACGGAAAATTAGCAGGAAAACACCGTAAAATTAAGCCTACAGCCATGGAGCGTATTATTTGGGGAGAAGGTGATAAATCCACTTTAACCGTAATTGATACAGATGCAGGAAAAATTGGAGGTCTGATTTGCTGGGAAAACTATATGCCACAGGCAAGAATGGAAATCTACAAACAAAATGTTGAAATTTATCTTGCTCCAACAGCCGATAGCCGTGAGAGATGGCAGTCCGGCATGATACACATCGCCAGCGAAGGAAGGTGTTATGTTTTAGGATGTAATCAATTCGTTACTAAACAGATGTACCCAAAAGAGTTTCAAAAATACTTAGAAAATCAACCTGAGACATTAAGCAGGGGCGGAAGTGTTATTGTTTCGCCAATGGGTGAGGTCCTTGCAGGTCCTTTATTTGACCAGGAAGGCATCCTGTATGCAGAATTATCTGCAGAAGATCTTATTAAAAGCAAATTTGATTTTGATGTGAACGGGCATTACTCACGTCCCGATATTTTTAATGAAAACTAATTTACCTAAATTTACAGTATTAAGAAACCTTAGGTAAATATGAACTCAGTTAAAAATAAACTTTACCGGATCATATTTGGTACCGATACCAAAATGGGCCGTTTATTTGATATTATATTGCTTTGGGCAATTTTATTAAGCATTACAATTGTAATTTTCGAAAGCTTAAAATCTTTAAGAACTGAATATACGGCTTTCTTTGTGTACTCAGAATGGGCTTTTACTATATTGTTTACCATAGAATATTTTACACGAATATGGATTTCTCCAAAACCATCCAAATACATTTTCAGTGCTCTGGGAATAGTCGATTTATTATCAATTATTCCAACCTATATTAGCCTGATACTTACGGGTACACACTTCTTAATTGTTATACGAGCTGTAAGACTTTTGCGTGTATTCAGAATATTTAAGCTGAATTATTTTATGAGTCAGGGAGAACATATAATACTTGCTTTAAAGGCCAGTTTTCGCAAAATAGGTGTTTTTATGTTTGCCATATTAAATATTGTTGTTATTATAGGTGCTATAATGTATGTTGTGGAAGGTGAAGCTAATGGCTTTGATAGTATTCCACGAAGTATTTATTGGGCTATCGTTACAATTACAACGGTAGGGTACGGTGATATATCCCCACAAACTCCTTTAGGACAATTTATTTCATCCATTATAATGATTGTTGGTTATGCAATAATTGCTATTCCTACAGGTATTGTTTCAGCAGAAATTGCGAAACATAATTATAAACGTGAAGAAAAGGAATGCGAAAATTGTGGATCAGAGTTAAATTCAAAAAATATATTTTGCCCGAATTGTGGCAAAAAGTTAACTCAGAATAATTACTAAATTTAGGTCTTTTATTAAATTCTTTGATGAAAAACTTCAAAAGACAACTGTTTTTCTTAAATTACAGCATTGAATAATTTAAGTTTTAATTTGTAATAATATAATAACTTTAAATTCTGGAATTATGAAAAAAATCTTGATCCCCTTTGCAATTATTCTGATGTCTGCAGGAGTATTATTTAACTCATGCGACAGGGATGATTCTCCGTTAAATGTTTTGGATTGCGCACAACTTCTAACAGACTATTCTCAAGCAGCATCGGCTTTTTCAGCTGATCCATCTACTGAAAATTGCAATACATTAAAAAATGCAATTGTAGATTATCTTGCTGAAGATTGTGTAGCATTAACAACAGCATTAAGGGCCGAACTTCAGTCAGAACTGGAAGATCTTCCATGTTATTAGCAGTGTAAAATATTTTTAATGAAAAGAGCCCGTTAAAAATAACGGGCTCTTTTTTTGTTCAGAAGTTTACTTTTCTTCTTCCAATTCCAGATTTTCTATTTCCTCAAGTTTTTCTTCAAGCTTTTTAATTGTTTTATCTTTATCGAATTCCTCAAAATGCGTAATACTTTCCTGCATATGAAATTCTATTTCTTCCTTACTTATTTTCGATAATTCTTCCTGCACCTTAATCAGTTCCTTTTGGATTTCTTCCATATCAACTTGTTCGCGTATTATTTCTCTTGTTCTTTCCATTTCTTCGCGAATTTTATCCATATCCAGTTCTTTCATATCAAAATGAAATGTTTCTCCACTAAAATCAAAATCGAAGTCAAAGTCAAAATCTATATCATTTAGTTTCATTTCAACTTCATTCATTATGTCTTCAAAATCGATTTCATGAACTTCTTCCATAGCTTTAGCTATTTCGTCTTGTATTTCAGCCATATCAACGTGAACATCCTTCATTGATTCTTCTATTTCCATCCTGATTTCTTCAAAATCTAACTCTTCAATATCCTTCATTGCTTCGCGAATATCTTCCTTTGCTTCTTTAAGATCAGTTATAGTTTCGTCAATTTCCGGTTGATATTTATCATATTCACTTTCAGGAATTTCCTTTCCGTCAACATATAGTTTGGTAACTTTGCCATGTTCAAGAGTGAATTTCATTTCCTTTTTCTTGTGCTCATCATCTCTATAAGTTTTGATAATAGTATTATCTTCAATATCAATACTTTTCATTGGCATCCTGTTTCTTGTAGTATCCCTGAATGAAATCATATCTGATTCAGATATTTCCTCAATTAATTCGGGTGGCGATGGTGCAACCGGTTCCGCCGGAGTTTCCGAAGAATTAACTTCTGTAATACTATTTACAAATCCATGTTCAGAGATATGGTTTGTTATATCAGCTTTATATGTAAATGATAAAGCTAATACTCCCGATAAAATAATAGTTGCTGCAATAATTTTATCTGTGAAATTTGATTTTACTTTTTGTTTCATAATCGTGCGTTTAATTCTGTTTAATAAATGTTTTTTTCTACCTGAGAAAGCTACCGCGGCATAATACTTTCCCAGAGTAAGTTCCTGAACCGAAACCAATGCTTTTGCATAAACCAATGATCCGTTGCAAACTGTTAATGCAATATCATCACAACAATTCTCTCTCTCGTTTCTGATTTGTGATGATACGTACCAAACAGCAGGATGGAAGAAAAACACGGTTTCAATAATCGTTTGTAATACATTAATGATATAATCATTTCGTCTGATATGAGCTAATTCGTGGGCTATAATAGCCTCTATTTGATCTGAAGGTATTCCGGACAGCATTTCGGCAGGAATAACTATTACAGGCTTTAAATAGCCCAAAACCAAAGGTATTTTAACTAGTTGTGATTCAATATAACAAACAGTTTTTTTGATTATCAGTTTTTCTTCTATTTTTTCAAACCGGTTAAGCCAGTTTTTAGATAAATTTCGAACCTTAACCTTTTTCAACCTGTTCGTATACAGATAGCTAAATATAAATTTAAAAATGTATATAATTATTCCAATAAACCATATATTCACAATAACAGGGAAGTATTTATCTATCCTTTTTAAATTGTCATTAAGTCCTGAAACAATACCCGTACGGATCAAATCAAAATTGGAATTGTTATAATCAATAATTAAAACACTTTTTTTAGTTTCAGATATTAAAACTTCGTTTGATTCAATATCATTGCTTATGCTATTATCATAGTTATTGGTAAAATTAAATACTGATAATCCAACAGTCAGAAAAAGAGAAAGCAACGCAGTAAGATATCGGATTTGAGCAGATTTCCCTCTTAAAATTCGTAATATTATATTTAGCATTAACGCAATTAAAAATCCCTGCCAAAGAATATGAAAAATACTCCAACCCAATGCTGACACTACATTTTCGCTTAACAAATCAGTTAAAATATTCATTATTTATTTGATTTTCTTTCAATATCATTTATTAGATTTTTAATCTCATCTAATTCTTCTTTAGATGGGTTATGATTACCCAATGCCTGCATAACCATTTTCATAGCTGAACCGGAAAAAGTTTTCTTTAAAAAACCATCAAGCAATTTTCCTTTTGTTTCACCTTCATCAAGAACAGGAGTGTAAATATGTTGCCGACTTTCCTTATTAACTTCAAGCATTCCTTTTTCTGACATAATTTGCATAATTTTTAAAGTAGTTGTATAACCAACTTCTTTTATCTCATTTTGCTTTTCGTTAATAAACCTTACAGTTGACGGGCCATTTTTCCACAGCAACTGTAAAATTTCCAGTTCGGATTCCGTTGGATTGTATTTGTTTTTTAAACTCATAAGGTATAGACGAATAATAATATCTTTTGATGCATTACGAACAATTTCGTAGTACAAACATATACGATTGTTTTCGTACTTCCAAATTTCCTTATGCTTATTTTGCTATTTTAAAAGTTAAATAATGTTAAATAGCTGATAATAGGGCACTTTAAAATTCATCTTAATTAATTCTACTTTATAAATGATTTGATTTAACTTTAAGCCATTCAATGAGACTTATTAACTTTAAATTAATTTACAATGGAAAATACTCAGAAAGTACTTGAAGCAATGAAAAAGGCTGGGAAAGCATTAAAAGCAGGAGAAATAGCCGAAATAACAGGCATTGAAAAAAAGGATATCGATAAAGCTATGAAAGTCTTAAAGAAAGAAGAAAAAATTGTATCTCCAAAAGTTTGTTTTTGGGAACCTAAATAATAAAAAAGCTGGAATATACCAGCTTCTGTTTTAGCAATTTGTGCACTGAAAAACCATGCACGATCCAATACATACTCCACAACCTGTGCATTTGCCATAATCAATTTCCGGGGCACTATAAGGGCTTTTTTGACTTATTGCACCAACAGGACATATTCCGGTAGAAGGACACGGTGATTTTGCGGGCAATAGTTTTCATTTACTACAATATTTCTTCTCATTTTACATGCATTTTACGTTTTAAGCGGGTGCAAAAGTAATAGAATATATATATGTCTATATCTTAATATAGATATTTGTGGTTTTATTATAAATAATCTGTAGTTATTTGTAGGACAATAACTTACTTAAACATAATGAATTCATAAAATTATTCTTATTTCTCCAAAAGCTCGCTTAATTGTATTTAATTTACGAAACGGTACAATTTTTTTAGAAGTTTTTCCCCTCTGTTTTTAAAACCCGGAGTGCTATCGTCAAATTGATTTTCTATTATTGCTATAAGTTCAAGAGCTAAAGAGGGTTCAATTTCAACGTAATTATAAATAATCTGCATAGAAAACATTTTTACAGCTGTAGGGTAAACAGGATCTTCAAGCCAGGTAAAACACCGGTCAATGAGAATTCCTAACCGTACTTCATCTAATTCAGTTAGGCTTCTGGTTGACAGAACTTTTAAGAAGTGTCTTTTTTGATTATCATATTTTGACTTTGGCAAAAAATCAATAATATCATTAATGTATGGATCGATCATTTCAGGATATTTTAACCAAACAGTTTCCACAACCCATGCTGCACGCCCCGACACGTATTCTTCGTTAGTTAAAATCAATTCAAATATTTCCTTAAATAGCTTTTTATCCTGATCAATAACAGATGCAATATAATCTGTATTTCTTTTTGACAGCTCAGCTAATAATTGTTCTCTAAAATTCATCTATTCGTAATTAAGAAAATAAAAATACAAACTATTGTATAAACATTCATTCACTAATTGTGTTAATATAAAAAATAATGTAATGAGAATTTATAAATTTATACTGATCTTTGTTCTTGCTTTGGTAACAGGCATTAATTCAAATTCACAAAACACTAATAATATGGAACTTGCTACATTTGGGTCAGGTTGTTTCTGGTGCACAGAAGCTATTTTTCAGCAATTAAAGGGAGTCGAATTTGCTATATCCGGCTATTCTGGAGGAACTATTAAAAATCCAACATATAAAGAAGTTTGTACAGGAGAAACTGGTCATGCAGAGGTTATTCAGGTAAGTTTTAATCCTAAAGAGATAAGTTATAAAGAGTTACTGGAAGTATTTTGGCAAACACATGATCCAACAACACTTAACAGGCAGGGAGATGATGTAGGTACACAATACCGGTCAGTAATATTTTATCATAATAATGAGCAAAAAGAACTGGCCCAAGAGTTTAAACAAAAACTAATTGATGCCGGAATATACAAAGATCCTATAGTTACTGAAATAACCAAATACACTACAATCTTTAAAGCTGAAGGTTATCATCAGGATTATTATGCAAGCAATAAATCAAAATCCTATTGCTCCGTTGTAATTACTCCAAAAATTGAAAAATTCAGAAAGGCTTTTAAAGATAAATTAAAATAATATGCTCTAATATTTTCACAGCTTCTAAAAGATTTTATATTGAATTTAACTATTTAATATAAAATCTTTTTTAATTCTTGTTTTGTAGATATTCGTATTAACTTCCCTTAAGTTATATTTACCAACGTTTTTCTAACTTATTTAAATTAATTTTACCTACTCACAGGCTAAATTAAGTTTTGGAAATGTTTGCAATTGGGGATAATACAGGATAATAAAAAATATGCTAATACTTATAAAATCATAATGAAACATAAAATACTTTGGGCAATTGCTATTATTGCAATAATCTGGATAACAGGAATAATAACAGATTTTGATGAATTAGCTAATAAAAAACCAAATCCTGAGTATCAGGAATATATTGCAAATTATAAAGCTGAAACAGAGCAAAAGTATAATGATATTATTGATCAGTTGGATGATGAATATAAAATTCAGTTCGATGAGCAGAAATCCATCCGCGTGGATGATTGCATTGGCTCAAATTTCGAAGGCGCCGAAGTAAAACTGGCTGGTATACAGGTTTATGATAGTATTTTTCGACAAAAAAATAAAAAACCGTATTATTCCTATCATTGCAATGGAGCAAAACTCGATCCTGATCATCCAATGTATGGTTTACCCGATATAGAAATCGCCATTGGTCCGGTAAGTTATTATGAACCCGAAAAATCAGCTCTTGAATCACTTGTTAAATTAGGTATAGATAGTAAGCCTAAACCATACAGAACATATAAAAAACGTCTTATTACGGATAGTTTAGGTATACAAAACAAATTTATCGAAATGCAGTTATGGCTAACTACTTTTACAGCAAATATTACTGTAACTGCCGACAGAGATAAACCTCAAATAGATCCCACAGAGGCATCATTAAATGAGGAAATTTACCCTGGTCTCTGGTATAAAGATTCACGAAGGTTTGTTTCTATGAATGATTTAGAACATAAAGAAGAGTATAAAAACCATCTTTATAGTGATATTACATTTGTTCTGGAGGTGAATCCTAATGCTTCGCCATGGTATATAAAAACTGATAATACTCAATCTGAAATGCCTGATATAGCTGTTGGTGCGGTATTTTGCCAACAATTAATAAAGCATCCTAAAAATGAAAACAAAATTCATTTACAAACCTATAAAGGTATGGCCGCTCCCTTATATCATAAAGCTTTTGACAGAGATGTTCCTTTATCAGATAATTTGGATGAATCCATTCAAAATGTGATGAATGATCTGGACAATATTCATAACGAAAATATCTGGAATAAGAAGTATTATGTGAAGTTATACTCTGCTAATATAGGCTCACGTCAAAAAGGATTGTTAGGAACCAAAAAATTCGATGAACAAGTTGAATATACTTTTCTGATGCCCTTATTTGTTGTTGGTAGTTGGGATATTCAAATTCCGGCAGAAATTTTACCTGAAATGGAAGCTCCAAAACCGTATTATAAGAGTTTAAGTCTTAAAAACCTGCTTCCTGAATGGGGCTTTAGTTTTGGGAAATGGATTAGCTCCGGCTTAATTACCTTTTTGGTGATATTAATATTCCTTTATTTATCTCCATCCTTATTAGCTAAACTATTTAAATAAAATTATGCATAAAATAAAAATGAGCCTGATAGCTTACCCCGAAGCTCCTGAAGAAATCATAAAAAGGGGCGAGGAAATTTTAAGAAACAAATTACCAAAGTTTGATATTGAAATAACAAACGAAAACCCCAATGCTATTTTTGTTATTACAGGTGGATCGGAAAGCCAGGCCAAAAAACTACTAAAAGGTTCAAGTCGAATATTAATTCTGGCATTGACAGAAAATAACAGTTATGCCGCTGCGTCGGAAATTAAAGCTTATTGTAATCATAATAATATAAATACAATTTTGTATAATGTAGATTATGAGCAAGATATACAAATTGAATTAGAACGATATTACATATGTAACCAGGCATTAAATAGCATAGCTAATTATAAAATCGGACTAATTGGAGAAGTTTCCAATTGGTTGATTGCTTCGGATATTGATAAAAAATTACTGGATAATAAGCTTGGTTTACAGCTTGAAAAAATTTCGTGGAAAGATTTCCCAAAATATTCAAAATACCCTGTTAATTCTGCTTTTATAAATCATTTTAAAGATTCAGGTTTTAATCTGGAAGATTCATCCAGAGTTTACAGTCTGTTACAGGATATTATCAAAGAGAAGCATTTTGATGCCATAACGGTAGAATGCTTTCCTTTGGTCAGAGAAAATGCAGTAACTGCTTGTTTAGCATTGTCAAGACTTAATACAGAAGGACTAGCTTCCGGATGTGAAGGAGATATTACAAGTATTACAGGGAAAATTATTATAAAAGAATTGACCGGTCAGATTCCATGGATGGCTAACATGGCAGCTGTTGAAGGCAACGAAATATTCTTTGCACATTGCACCATTGCAACCAATTTAGTTTCTGATTACAAAATTAACACACACTTTGAAACAAATGAAGGAACTGCTGTTCAGGGTCAATTTAGTGCTGAAAATGCAACGATATTCAGGTTAGATAGTCAATTATCAAAGGCATTTCTATCATACGGTAATGTGCTTGAAAGGCCCGAAAGAGACGATTCATGCAGAACACAAATTAAAATTGAAATTCCAGCTATTGATATCCAAAAACTTAAAAATAATCCATTAGGCAATCATCATTTGATTATACCCGGAGAACATGTTGAGCTATTAAGATATTTCTGTAATTTGATAGGAATTGAGGTTATTTGAATGAAACTATACCATGTCATTCCGCACTCCTGGCTGCCGTCAGGCAGGTGATGCGGAATCTCAGACTGAATTAATAGATTCCTGCGTTACTCGTTTCACTCCTGAGAAAAGTTCTACAGGCTCAATACGACCTCTTATGAAGCTCAAGCTGTCACACTGAGCTTGTCGAAGTGTGAATTCAACTTAAATTAATAATTCTGTGCAGCAGTCCAGCCGGTAGAAAAAGCAATTTGTAAATTATATCCTCCTGTGGGAGCGTCAAGATCAAGTATTTCACCGGCAAAATATAAACCTTTTACGAGTTTGGACTCCATTGTTTTTTGATTTACTTCATTAGTATCAACACCACCTACAGTAATAATTGCTTCTTCGAATGGTCTGTGTCCGGTAACTTTAAAGTTAAAATTTTTAAGCCATTTCCTTAATTCTTTTCTTTCATTTGATGTAATCTGATGTCCTGATTTATCGGAATCTATTTTAGTATCCTGAATACAAACAGGAATCAACACTTTTGGAAGTAAGCCGTTTAATATTTTTCTGAAAGGTTCATTTCCTTTCTCGTTAAAGTCGCGTAAAAGTCTGTTATCAAGCTTCTTATCATCCAGCGCTGATTTAAGATCAATACTGAAAATTATTTCCTTATTTTCTTTTACTTCAGGAACAATCATCCTGCTTAACGAAAGCACAATAGGTCCTGTAATTCCAAAATCAGTAAAACTCAATTCGCCAAAATCCTCACCAGTTTTTTTTCCATCAATCCAAACAGTTCCTTTTATATTTCTTAAGTCTAATCCACTTAATTGTCTGGCTTTCGTCCCTTCAGTTACTAACGGTACCAATGAAGGCCAAACCGGATTTATTTTATGTCCTGCCGATTTTGCAAGCTCGTAACCATCTCCGGTTGAGCCGGTAGCAGGATAGGAGACACCACCCGTTGCAATTATTACTTTATTTGCTGTAAATGAGATAAGTTCTTTTTTACCCTTTTCTTCAAATAAACCACTAACACCAACCACATAATCATCTTCGGTTATTAAGCTATTAACTCTAAATTCAGTTTTTATAGTTACACCTTTATTCTTACACCAGCTTGTCATTGATTTTACTAATTCCACAGCTTTTCCACCCTCCGGAAAAACCCTGCCACCACGTTCAGTAACTGTTTTTACTCCAATATTATTAAAGAATTCAATCAATTCATATGAAAAGAAATTAGAAAACGATGAACGCAGAAACCTGCCATTGGGTTGCACCTGTCTTATAAACTCAGCTAATGGCGCTGTATTAGTTATATTACAGCGACCTTTGCCTGTTATGCCTAGTTTCCTTCCCGGACGACTCATCCTCTCTAAAATAAGCACTTTTGCACCAGATTCAGCCGATTGACCCGCTGCCATTAAACCCGCAGCACCACCACCAACAATAATCGTATCGTATTTTAGCATAGATTATCGGTATTATTTATTTAATTTGCTAAGATAAATACAATCGCTAAGCTAATAGAATTATTCTATTAATTATTTCAGATGAATATTGTAGAAGTATATACCGACGGGAGCTGCAATCCACAATTTAAAACAGGAGGGTGGGCAGCTTTAATTTTTCATAAAAGCGAAAAAGTTGTTTTACAAGGCATAGCTACAGAAACAACTCACAATCGTATGGAGTTAATTGCTGTTATAGAATCAATTTTTTATGTATTAAAAGAAATTCATGAATTTGAATTAATAAAAATATACACAGATAGTCAGTATGTTGAACGAATTCCATTAAGAACTCAAAAACTAATATCAAACAATTTCAAAACCAAATCCAGTAAGGAAATTCAAAATATTGATTTAATTCAACAGTTGATAACATTAATAGAATCTACTGAAATTGAATTCATTAAAGTTAAAGCACATCAAAAAGCCTCAGATACGCCAAACTACAACCGCGAAGTCGATAAATTTTCCAGAAAGATTGTTCGTCAACAAGTAAACAAAAAATTCAATACATAATTTTATGAAAATTTCCAAAAGGTTCAGTAAGGTTTTTAAAAATTACTTATGATTTTAATAAATATGAGTACGGGTTATAACAAATCATAAGCAAAGCATATTTTAAAGTAATGATCGGCAATCAAAACTTGATATTTACATAGATTATTGATAAGTTTAAACTTTGAAAATTTTAATATAAATTAAACCAAAAATACAATTTAAAAACTGCAATTATGAAGTATAAACTATTATCTGACAATGATTTAAAATCCATTGATTCTTTACTGGAATTTCATGGAGGTGCAAGTCATATTAATTCAACCATTGCTAAAATGCGTAATTATGAAACAAGAAAAAACATTCTTGCAAATAAAGGTTATGGCGCAATGCTTGAAGATGCTGAGAAACTGGTAAAAATGTTTCCAAAAGTTACCGATCTGGAAAAGAAAATCGGTGTTACTTATAATCCTGATAAAGGGATTGCAACCAGCCAGGTTTCCGGTTTTCAGGGAGCTAAAGTTACTCATCATTGCATGAAAGGAATGGCGAAAACAACTATTGATGCTGAGCCATGTTTTGTACCAGCCGAAATGATTTCTGTTGTTGCATTAACAGATCATTATGTATACAGTGGCGATTTAATGGCAACATTAGCTATGACTGAAAATATAATGCAAACTTCTAAATACTGCAGCACAAATTTAATTGGTATTCCTCATCCTGAAACCAGATTTGCTGAACTTGAAAAAGTTACCGGAGAAAAATTCGATAGAGCTTCTCTTGGAGATGGACTTTCAGCACTTATACTAAAAAATCAGGGTACTCCATTTGGAAATTTTGGTGGAATTGAAGTAGCCAATAATAATCATATTTTTTATTTGGATGGCATTGCCCGAACAGCTAAAGAAAATGGGGCCGATTTCTTCTTAAACCCTAGTTGGAGCTCTATTATAGCAGCATGCTATTTTGGAAGAAATATTCCAAACCTTAACTTTAAAGTATCAATGCTTCTGGCAACACAGAATACTATGCAATTCAGGATGTTATTGAATATTATTAGTGAATATATCCGTGACGATAATACTTCGCCAATTTATGAGATAAACATTGGTAACGGAACTACTGCTGAAACATTTATACAATGTGCTAAAGAGCTTGATGAGAGTGGAATAAAAGGAATTAGTCTTGCTGCTCATATTTATATTAATCCGGATTTAGGAATGCCAAATTTCAACTGGACAAAACATGCATTCAATGTGTTAGAAAGTGGAACTAACATGACTTATAAATATGAAAGTGACGGAACTGCTCGTGATATGGATACTATGGCTGCATATTTCCTTTCAGACGAAGAAAGAGTTGCAGCAGCAGATAAGATTGGTGATGTAATATTTTATAAATCACTACAAGCATCAAGAGACGGTATTGAAATGATGAAAAAAGGAATAAAACCTGTTTTTGGTAAAACTTCTTATTAATATTAATGAGAGTGCCTAAAACACATTTTTACAAAGACAAACACACTTCGACTAGCTCGGTGTGACAAGCATAAATACAAAAAGTTGTCATATTGAGTTTATCGAAATATGAACAACTTTTTGTATTTTCAGACAACTTCATTTCATAAAAATAAAGAGCATGAATAAAGATTGGTATTCCAGATATTCTGATAATATTAAGGATTATGAAGGATATCCCATTGGCAAAACTTTGAAATACCTTGCCGATCCGGAAATAATATCTTTGGCTGGTGGTTTACCATCACCGGATATATTCCAGAAAATAGAATTTAAAATTGCATCAGAAAAATCTCTGAATAGCGATATTGATAAAATAATGCAGTATTCTGCTATACCTGGTGAACCTGCGTTAATAAATGCAATTCTTAAGTACTTAAAACGGGACAACATAAATGTCACTGCTAAAAATTTACTCATAACTACTTCAGGACAACAAAGTTTAGATTTAACAGGTAGACTTTTTCTGAACCCTGATGATGTTGTTTTAGTTGACAGACCAACATTCGCAGGAGCTGTGGTTGCTTTTGAAATGCAAAGGCCAAAATTTGTTGGTGTTGATATTCAGAATGATGGATCAGATGTTGATGGATTCAGACAGAAAATTATTGAATTAGAACAAACTGGTCAAAAGCCTAAGTTTATTTATGTTGTGCCGGATTTTCAGAATCCTACTGGAATTACAATGTCTCTTGCAAAAAGAGAAGCACTTTTAGATCTAAGTTATGAATATGATATTCCTATTATTGAAGATAGTCCCTACAGAGATTTAAGATATTACGGAGAAACAATTCCGGCAATATTTAGCCTTGATCAAAAGCGTGGTGGCGAGAATGTGATTGGATTATATACATTCTCTAAAATCTTTTGCCCTGGTATGCGTGTTGGTTTTAACATTGGTAACAAAGAGGTAATACAGAAAATGACATACATAAAAGAAGGAAATATTTTAAATACTCCAAAATATAACCAGGACCTTTGTACTGCTTTTCTTGAAAATATGAATTATGATAATCATATTGATAAATCAATTAAATATTACAGAGAAAAACTTAAAGGATTTCTAAATACTTTATCCGAATATTTTCCTGAAAATACTGGTGTATCATGGACTAAGCCAGAAGGTGGTTTGTTTTTGTGGTTAACATTACCCGATAAAATTGATACTGATAAATTATTTTTTGAAGCTTTAAAATATAAGGTTGCATTTGTGCCTGGAAGCCAGTTTTTTGGTGAGAATCATGCAAGAAATAATATGCGTTTAAATTTCTCATTTTGTTCACAGGAACAACTTACAGAAGCTATTAAGCGACTTGCCAAATGTATAAACGATCAATTATAAATTACGACTGAAATGGAACCAATAAAATACTATTCAACTAATTTAAAAGCAGATGAAGTTACTTTCAGTGAAGCTTTATTAAAAGGAATAGCACCGGATAAAGGCCTGTACATGCCTAAAGAAATTCCAACTTTTACCAGGGTAGAGATAAAAAGCTTTTCGCAAAAAGAATATTATGAAATTGCTTTTGAAGTAATAAGGAAATTTCTTGTTGGGCAAATCAATGATGATGAATTACTTGATTTAGTTAAGGATGCGTATAATTACGATGTACCACTGGAAAAGGGATTTGAAAATAAATATGTAATGCGTCTGGATCAGGGTCCTACAGCGTCATTTAAAGATTTTGCAGCCCGAATGATGGGACGGCTAATGAATTATTACATTAAAAAAGAAAATAGAAAATTACTTATCTTAACAGCTACATCAGGTGATACTGGTAGCGCTATTGCAAACGCATTTTATGGACTTGATAATATTAAAGTTTTAGTATTATTTCCTGATGGCGAAGTCACTGATCGTCAGCGTAAACAGATGACTACCTTAGGTAAAAATATTCAAATAATTTCTTTAAAAGGCAAGTTTGATGATTGCCAGGCTTTGGTTAAGGAATCTTTTGCTGATTCTGATTTGGATTACCTCGGTTTATCATCGGCAAATTCGATTAATATAGGTAGATTAATTCCTCAAATTGTATACTATTTCTATTCTTTTTCAAGATTAAGAATGGGAAATGAAAATGATGATGTTATTTTCTCTGTTCCATCAGGTAATTTTGGTGATATGATGGGTGGTGTTTTTGCTAAACATATGGGATTACCTATTAAAAAGTTTATAATATCAGTAAACGAGAATGATGAATTCACAAGCTTTTTAAATACTGGTAATTATAGTAAAATAGAACCTTCTAAAAACTGTTTATCAAGTGCAATGAATGTTGGACATCCAAGTAATTTAGCACGATTAGTAGCATTGTACGGTGGAGTAATGAATGAAAAAGGTGAGATTTCAAAATCGCCGGATATGGATAAAATGCGTAAGGATATTTACTCTTCAAGTATTTCTGATCAGGTAACAAAAGATATGATAAAGGAGGCTTATGATGAACACAGTTTATTATTAGAACCACATGGATCAGTTGGCTGGAAAGGTTTAATGGATTACTGTAAAGAATTTAATATTGATCAAGATCAACTCTGTATTTCTTTAGAAACAGCTCATCCGGCAAAATTCCCGGCACAAATAGTTGAAATTCTTAAGTTTGATCCTGAATTACCGGTGAGCCTGGAAGGTCTGGAAAACAAAACAGAATATTTTGATAATCTTGACAACAATTATTCAGATTTTAAAAATTATTTGATAAACAACTACAAGTAATGATTGTTAGTTAAAATAATCAATTTACTAATTACTAATAACAAACACATGAAACATATTATAATACTTGGTGACGGAATGGCCGATTATCCTATTAAAGAGTTTGGAAATAAGACTCCGTTAATGGCTGCTAATACACCACACATTGATGAACTTTGTAAAAAAGGAAGATGTGGTAAGTTAATTACTGTTCCTGATGACATGCCTCCTGGAAGCGAAATTGCAAACATGGCAGTTTTAGGATATGATGTTAAAAAAGTATATCAGGGAAGAGGAGTGCTGGAAGCAGCAAGCATGGGAATTGATTTAGATGATAATGATATGGCCATGCGATGTAATCTTATTTGCATTGAAGATGAAAAAATAAAGAATCACTCGGCCGGACACATTAGTAATGAAGAAGCGCATGAGTTAATGAAAACTCTTCAGGAAGAATTAGGTACAGATGAAATTAAATTTTATCCTGGAGTGAGTTATCGTCATCTTATGGTAATTAAGAATGGAAAAACGAATATTGATTGCACGCCACCACACGATGTTCCCGGAACTCCTTTCAAAGATGTTCTGATTAAAGCTCAGGGTAACGACAAAACCACAGCTGATCTTTTAAACAACTTAATTTTACGATCACAGGAAATTTTGAATGATCATCCTGTAAATAAGAAAAGAGTTTCTGAAGGAAAAGATCCCGGTAATTCTATTTGGCCATGGTCGCCAGGAAATAAACCTGATATGGATACTTTGCAAAAATCATATGGTATTTCCGGCGCAATGATTTCTGCTGTTGATTTACTTTATGGTATAGGTAAATATGCCGGCATGAAAGCAGTTAAAGTAGAAGGTTCAACAGGATTGTACGATACCAATTATGAAGGTAAAGCAAAGGCTGCTGTTGATGCACTAAAAGAAGTTGACCTTGTTTATCTGCACATTGAAGCAAGCGATGAAGCTGGTCACGAAGGCGATCATGAATTAAAGAAAAAAACTATTGAATATCTTGATCAGAGAGTTGTAAAATATATAATGGCAGAAACGGAGAAAATGGATGAAGATGTAGCAATTGCATTAATTCCTGATCATCCTACACCATGTATACTTAAAACACATACTCATGATCCTGTTCCATTTATAATTTATCATCCTGATGAAAAACCTGATAATGTAACAAGTTACGATGAAGAGGCTACTAAAAATGGTTATTATGGTTTATTAAAAGGCGATGAATTTATGAAAGCATTATTGAAGCAATAAAATATAAAAACATAACTGATTAATGCGAAATCCCGGAAAAATCCGGGATTTTTTTTTAAGTTACTTCCCCGGTATATTATTCATATGTGGGTTTTGTATGATGTTTTGTTTCTGCTTATTTGAACTTTGTCGTGAATTGTTTGTTTATCGGTTTTAGATTTAATTCAATCTTACAATTGATACTTATCAATGTGAAAATAGTTTTTTTTAGTTAAGTTCTTTGTATTGTTGTATTATATACATATAAATATAAAAATAATTGCATATCTAAACTTATACTCATGGTAAGAAAAATAACAAGCTTAGGAGGCTATATTCATGAATACCAGAAAAGTGTAGAAAACCCTAAAGCATTCTGGGAACAACAAGCCGAAGATTTTTATTGGAGAAAAAAATGGGACAATATTCTGGATTGGAATTTTGAAGAACCTTCCGTTAATTGGTTTATCAATGGCAAGCTGAATATTACTGAAAATATTTTCGAGCGAAATATGTTTTTGCGAAAGAATCAGCCAGCAATAATTTGGGAACCAAATAATCCTGCTGAAGACAGTATCACATTAACATACGAAGAGCTCTTCAAAAAAGTAAATAAGTTTGCCAATGCCTTAATAAAAATTGGAATAGAAAAAGGAGACCGGGTAATTATTTATATGCCTATGATTCCAGAACTTGCCATCTCAATGTTAGCATGTGCCAGAATTGGAGCTATACATTCTATTGTTTTTGCAGGATTTTCAGCAAAATCGCTTGAAGAAAGAATAAATGACACTCAGGCCAGGCTCGTTATTACTTCCGACGAAGCATACAGAGGTAATAAAATCATACAAATAAAAAATATAATAGATGATGCTTTAAGAGATTGTCCGAGTGTTGAGTATGTAGTGGTTGTTAACAGAACAGGTGGAAAAATAAACATGAAAGCCGGACGGGATTTATGGTATCATGATGCCATAAAAGGATTATCTGAAGAAAACGAGCCGGTAGAAATGGATTCTGAAGATACTCTGTTTGTATTATATACTTCCGGTTCTACAGGAAAACCAAAAGGTATAGTTCATTCTATCGGTGGTTATATGGTATATACTGCTTATACATTTAAAAATGTTTTTCAATATAGCGATAACGATATTTATTTTTGTACTGCTGATATTGGCTGGGTTACTGGCCATTCGTACATTATTTATGGACCATTACTATGCGGTGCAAAAACACTGATGTTTGAAGGAATACCCACTTATCCTGACGCAGGAAGACTTTGGGAGATTGTCGACAAATATAAAGTCAATCAACTTTATACAGCTCCTACTGCAATCAGGTCACTAATGACTTATGGTAAAACATTTTTAAAAGACAAAGATCTTAGTTCGTTGAAAGTTTTGGGTACGGTTGGAGAGCCTATTAATGAAGAAGCATGGCACTGGTATCACGATCATATTGGCAAAGGAAATTGTCCAATAGTCGATACATGGTGGCAAACAGAGACCGGCGGAATATCAATTAGTTCGTTAGCAGGTATCATACCCACAAAACCATCCTTTGCAACTCTTCCATTGCCAGGGTTTCAGCCTGTAATACTTGACAATGACGGGAATGAACTGAGCGGAAGAAATGTGGAAGGAAACTTGTGTATCAAGTTCCCGTGGCCCGGAATGTTAAGAACTATTTACGGAGATCATGAAAGGTGCAAAGAAGTATATTTTTCAAGTTTTAAAGGTTATTATTTTACCGGTGATGGCGTTAAACGCGATGAAGATGGTTATTACCGTCTACTGGGAAGGGTTGACGATGTAATTGTTGTATCGGGCCATAATTTAGGAACGGCTGAAATTGAAAACGCAATTAACGAACATCCTTTGGTACACGAGTCAGCTGTTGTTGGCTATTCACATGATATAAAAGGACAAGGCATTTATGCTTTCATTGTATGCAGTGAATTGTCTAATGGAGGAGAGGAAGGCATCCGTAAAAGTGTAATCAAAGGTGTTTCTAAAATCATTGGGCCCATTGCAAAACCAGATAAAGTACAAATAGTACCTGAATTGCCAAAAACAAGATCAGGAAAGATTATGAGACGAATATTAAGAAAAATAGCAGAAGATGATCTTGATAATTTCGGTGATACATCAACTTTGCTTGATCCTGCATTAGTTGAAGTAATAATAAACGGAAGAATAAAAGAGAATATAAAAGAGAATATAAAAGAGAATATAAAAGTAAAAACAAAGTAAATACAATAATAAATCAGAAATAATTGATTCAACTGTTTTTGCCCGGATTTACTCCGGGCATTTTTTATTCAGCTAAAAATGAATACACTTCTGCTTAAAAAATAATATCCAGTAAGACAGTAACTTGAACATTGCGCATACAAATTAATTTGTTTTTCGTGTATTCTTGGTGTATATTTGTGTATGCAAAATCAGGTTTCAAACAAGGAATTAGCAGCATTGCGGGCTATACGCGATTTTCTCATGAAAAACGGGCGAACGCCCAGTGTAAGGGAGTTAATGAAAGAGTTGGATTACAAATCACCACGTTCTGCAGCAGTTATTTTGCAAAGCTTAATTGATAAAAATATTCTGAATAAAAAAGAGGACGGGAGCATTCAATTAATACAATACGAATTTAATGAAGATGAAACTACAAGTGAGCAAACAGTAAAGATTCCTCTACTGGGTGCAATTGCTTGTGGCTTACCTATTTTAGCTGAAGAAAATATAGAAGCTATGATTGCTGTTTCTACCAGACTGGCCAAATCACCCGACAAGTACTTTTTATTACAGGCCAAAGGCAATTCTATGAATCAGAAAGATATTAACGATGGCGATCTGGTTCTGGTAAAACAGCAAAACTCTGCGGAAACCGGTGATATTATTGTTGCTTTAATCGATGATGAAGCAACCATTAAAGAACTAAGAGTGAATAACAACAATGTGGTATTATTACCGCAATCATCGGATAAATCACACACACCAATTATTCTGTCCCACGATTTTATTACACAAGGGATTGTGGTATCTACTATACCTAAGATTGACAATTAACTTTCAATTCTTAGAAATAATATAAAAATACCAACGCAACGGTAAGTATTTGAAAATAGGGTGGGAAAGATCAGAAGGCTGTTCATACTTCGATTAACTCAGCATGACAACTTTCTATAATTCAACTTGTCACACTGAGCCTGTCGAAGTGTTGCCAAGAAAAAGAGTTTTTATACATTGATAATTGTTATTCGAATTAACAAAAATGCATAAGTCTGTAGTTCATATTGATTTAGACACATTTTACGTGTCCTGTGAGCGGCTACTCGATTCCGGGCTGAACAATAAGCCGGTACTTGTTGGCGGAACCAGCGGGAGAGGAGTCGTTGCTGCCTGTAGTTACGAAGCACGCCAGTATGGTATACATTCGGCAATGCCCATGCGAATGGCTCAAATGCTTTGTCCCGAAGCAGTTGTAATTCGTGGTAATAGTAGCATTTACAGCAAATTTTCCGATATGGTTACCGAAGTTATTAAAGAAAAATCGCCTTTATACGAAAAATCTTCCATCGATGAGTTTTATATTGATGTAAGCGGAATGGATAAGTTTTTCGGAACATATAAGTGGGTGCAGGAGCTTAGAACAAGAATCACAAAAGAAACAGGCTTACCCATATCTTTCGGGCTTTCAACAAGCAAGACTGTAGCTAAAGTTGGTACCAACGAAGCTAAACCCGATAATCACATCAACATACCTTTCGGGGCAGAAAAACCCTTTTTAGCACCTTTAGCCGTTAAAAAAATTCCTATGGTTGGTGATAAAACCTACAAGATGCTGCTTAATATGGGTATTAAGTATGTAAAAACAGTACAGGAAATGCCCATAGAACTTATGGATCGGGTCATGGGGAAAAATGGCATAATGCTCTGGAAAAAGGCTCAGGGAATTGATAATAGCGAAGTTATTCCTTATCAGGAGCGTAAATCAATTTCATCTTCGTTAACACTTGAAAAAGATACTATTGATATCCGGCAATTAAAAAATATTTTGACCTCAATGGCCGAAAAGCTGGCATACTATCTTCGAAATGGAAATAAGCTAACATCGTGTGTTACTGTAACTGTGCGCTATTCCGATTTCGATACCCGCACAAGACAAAAACGAATTCCATATACATCGTTGGATCACACATTGATTAAAACAACTCTGGATCTATTCGATCAGCTTTACGACCGGAGAGTACTTGTGCGACTGGTTGGAGTACGCTATAGCCATTTGCTTTCGGGTACTTATCAAATGAATCTTTTCGAAGATACTTCCGAAATGGTTAATCTTTATCAGGCCATGGACCGGATTCGTAACCGGTATGGACAAAATGCAATCAGGCGGGTTACAACCATGGGAACGCGCGGGATAGGGCAGATGGCTAATCCATTTAATGGTCAACCACCTATTATTCCTGCACACCGGCGAATGTAAATTACTACAAATTTAGAATAACGAATTATAAAATGATATGTGTCAATAGAGAGTTACTATAAGTAATGTCATCCTGAGCCTGTCGAAGGATGTTAGCCTTAATATTAGCCGGTATGCAGTACAATCTGAAATCTGAAACTAAATAAACTAATTTACCATTAAACCATTAAAAAACAGTGCTACTAAATTGCCACACATATTACAGCTATAAATTTGGAACACTTTCCATTGAGCAATTGGTACAGGAAGCTAAAGCCGGAAACTACGATTCTATTGTGCTTACCGATATCAATAATACTTCGGCCAGCCTGGATTTTATCCGACAATGTGAAAAAGAGCAAATAAAGCCTGTTTTAGGTATCGATTTCAGAAACGGAGTACAACAACAATACGTTGGTATTGCAAAGAATAACGACGGATTTCAGGAGTTAAACGAGCATTTGACACATCATCTTCATTCCGGTGATGATTTTCCTGAAAAAGCACCTGTATTCAAAAATACATATGTAATTTATCCATTTGGAGATATTGATTATCAATCATTAAAGAATAATGAGTTTATAGGAATTAAGCCATCTCAACTAAGCAAACTTATATTTTCGGATTGGAAAAATTATCAGGATAAACTGGTTGTTTTACAACCGGTAAGTTTTCGGTATAAACGCGATTTTAATATTCATCGCTTATTGCGTGCTATCGACAATAATATTTTGCTTAGCAGATTACCTAAAACAGAAGAAGCGCAAGCTGACGAGATCATGGTTTTGAATCAGGATATTAAGGAACTCTTTCGGGAATATCCACGAATTATAGAAAACACAAAGCAAATACTGGAAAGCTGTTCCATTCATTTTGAATTTAAAATATCAAAAAACAAGCAATCCTATACTGGTTCCAACGAAGAAGATTTTAAACTTTTAATAGGTGAATGCCATAAAGGCTTAAAATATCGATATAAAAAGCCCTCGCAAAAGGTTCTTGATCGCATGGAAAAGGAGTTGAGAGTAATTAAACAACTCAATTTTTGTTCTTATTTTCTGATTAATTGGGATATGATTGAGCATGCCCGAAAGCAAGGTTGTTATTATGTTGGCAGAGGAAGTGGGGCTAATAGTATGCTTGCCTATTTACTGCGTATTACTGATGTTGATCCTATTGAACTTGACTTGTACTTCGAGCGTTTTATCAATCCGGCACGAACCAGTCCACCTGATTTTGATATTGATTTTTCATCACGCGACAGAAACAATATCACTAAATATCTTTTCGACAAGCACGGCTGGAGTCATACAGCTTTGGTAGGAACATACATAACATTCCAGTACCGGTCAATGATTCGCGAGATTGGAAAAGTTTTTGGTTTGCCTGCACAGGAAATTGAAAAACTGCAAAAAACAAAAAATCTTAGCGAAGTTGATGAAATAGGTCAGCTTGTTTTGAAATATAGTAAACTGATTCATGGTTTCCCAAGCCATTTAAGTGTGCATTCCAGCGGAATTATTATATCCGAAGAGCCCGTAAGTGCTTATACTGCCACTATTATGCCGCCCAAAGGATTCCCTACTATACATTTCAGTATGCTTGAGGCTGAAGATATTGGTTTTGCAAAGTTTGATGTATTGGGACAACGCGGATTAAGCAAAATTGAAGATGCAGTAAGTATTATAGAAACTAATACAGGTAATATAGTTGATATTCATGATTTAGAACATTTTAAGAAAGATGAAAAAGTAAAAGAATTGCTCAAACATGGAAAAACTATTGGTTGTTTTTATGTGGAATCACCTGCAATGCGTATGTTGCTAAAAAAACTCGAAGCCGATGATTATATCAGGCTTGTAGCAGCCAGTTCTATAATTCGCCCGGGAGTTTCTAAAAGCGGTATGATGCGCGAGTATATCCTGCGATATCGTAATCCGGAAAGGAGAGAAGCGGCCCGAAAGGAAATGCCTGAACTATATGATTTACTGGAAGAAACATATGGTGTAATGGTTTATCAGGAAGATGTTATTAAGGTTGCTCACTATTTTGCCGGCCTTACATTGGCCGAAGCAGATGTTTTACGCCGCGGGATGTCCTGGAAATTCAAACAGCGTAATGAATTTGGAAAAATCAGGGATAAGTTTTTCTCTAATTGCAGGGAAAGACAGTATCCGCAACATATTGTAGAAAGAGTGTGGACGCAAATTGAGAGTTTTGCCAATTACGCATTTTCAAAAGGTCATTCAGCATCATATGCCGTAGAAAGTTACCAGGCACTGTATCTTAAAGCGCATTATCCGCTGGAATATATTGTTTCCACAATTAATAATGGAGGCGGATTTTACCGAAAGGAGCTTTATGTGCATGAAGCACGAATGCATGGGGCGCAAATTGAACCACCGTGTGTTAATAATAGTGATCAAATTACAGTAATTCAGGGCAACATAATACATCTTGGGCTGGGTTTGATTGAGCGCCTTGAAATAAATACTACAAAAGTCTTGTTAACAGATCGTTACACCAACGGAGCTTTTGAGAATCTACGTGATTTTATGAAACGTGTTCCTGTTTCTCTCGAGCAACTAACTATTCTCATTCGTATTAACGCATTTCGTTTTACCGGAAAATCGAAGAAAGAATTATTATGGGATGCACATTTCATTCTAAAAAAGGACAAAAGAACCAAACCCGTAAAAACCTTATTTAATGAAAAGCCTAAGGAGTTTAAGCTTCCTGCTTTATACTCACATCCTTTAGAAGCAGCATACGATGAACTGGAAATTATTGGTTTTTCAACAGGTATTTCTCCATTTAAGCTTATTGAAGAACTGCCCGGGACCCGCTTAACAGCAAAAAATCTCATTAAGATGATAAACAAGTATGTTGAAATTATTGGGTACCTCGTTCATATTAAGGGAACACGCACAGGCAACGGAAAATATATGAGTTTTGGTGTTTTTATTGATTTGGAAGGACATTGGATCGATACGGTCCAGTTTCCTGATATAACAAAGCGCTACCCTTTCAGAGGTCCCGGATGCTATCTGATTAAAGGTAAGGTTGTTAGTGAGTTTAGTTTCATCAGCATTGAAGTAAGTGAACTGGAGAGGTTGCCAAATATAAATATGGAAGAGCCATCAACACGATTAAAAAAACAGTTGATATAATAGTTTAATTGAATATTTATACATGCTGATAATAAGCTGGTTATCTAATTGAGATAATTAAGTAAAATAAGTTTTTCTTTACCCAAAATAAAATTTATTACCGCAAAACCTAAAAAAATGAAAATTCTGAACGTTACTGCTTATTTATTATTATCCGAAAGTAATTGATCTAATCGTTAATAGGACTTAAAATAATCTATACTTTATTGATAAACATTGCCATTTTGTATCATCTTTCTATATGTAACTATATTCATATGTTGCCGTATAAATTATAAAAAACGAAAAGTTATGAATAATACAGATGTAGAAAAAAGAACGCTTATTAAGGTTGTTTTAGATACTAATTTTGCGCTTGTTACTTACAATCCTGTTATAAAGTTAGGGAAAATTGAGTGGAAAGCTAAGGCGAATACCGAGGAGTATCAAAGTGCTTTTATTGCTTTACTTGAACATGCAGATAAATATCCTGTTCATTATTTTTTGTCGGATATTACAAAACAGAGCGTAGTTTCTCCTGAAAATAGAAAATGGTTCGAAAACATAATGATTCCAATGGCAATAGGAAAAGGTTTGAAAAAAGCAGGAGCTATTTTTGATGGGAATGTATTTAAAAAATATTATATAAATCTGATTATTCAGGCTACTAATAAGCTTGGTTTGCCCTTAAAAGTATTCAGAAACGAAGAAGAGGCTGTAAAGTGGTTTGTTAAAGATTAACGAATAAATAAACTTTCATTCTACATAATATTAATGGTTTCTAAAAGCTCCGGGAGTAAACGGAAGAGTAAAAATATTCTTAATTGTTCACATCTAATTCCTATCTTTGCGACTTAATAAATTAAGTATGAAGTTTGAACAATATCGCATTGCAGAGGGAATTAAAACCAGTATTTCTAAACTGGGTTTCAAAAAACCTACTGATATTCAATATAAGGCTATTCCACCTATCTTAAAAGGAGAGGACGTTTTAGCAATTGCACAAACCGGAACAGGTAAAACTGCCGCATTTGTAATACCTATTCTGCACGTTTTGCAGGAACGCAAAATCAGTGGTCGTCCGGACGGAGTGAAGTGTCTGGTAATGGCGCCTACACATGAGTTGGCCCTACAAATAGATTCTGTTTTTAAAATATTAGGGAAACATACACGAATTAATTCGTTTTGTATTCACGGTGGTGTAGATCAGGAACCACAAATTGCACAACTAAACAAAGGTGTTGATGTGTTAATTGCAACTCCTGGCAGAATGTTTGATTTAGTTAGTCAGGGAGTCCTGTTACTTAAACGGGTAGAGATTTTGGTTTTGGATGAAGCAGATCACATGCTCGATCTTGGTTTTATAAAAGATATCAACGATTTGATGCGCCATCTTCCGCGAAAAAGACAAACACTGTTTTTCTCAGCAACCATCAACGATAAGATAAAAAATCTTGCATACTCGCTGGTTACCAATGCTATTCGTATACAAATTTCACCTGAAGATCCGGTTGCAAAGAATATTGAGCATGCTGTTGCTTTCGTTGAAATGGACGATAAGCGGTTCTTTTTAGAGTATCTGGTTAATGATCATCCCGAAAAGAAGATTTTGGTATTCGTAAGAACCAAAGTACGTGCAGAGCGTGTAAAAAGTGCTATGGAAAGAGTAAATATAGTAACTGAGACAATACACAGTGATAAATTGCAGGCTGAGCGGGAGCAAACCATGAAACAATTCAGAAAAGGGGATTTGAAGATTTTAATTGCAACAGATGTTAGTGCCAGAGGAATTGATATTCCAAATGTAGAATACGTTGTAAATTATGATTTACCCGAAACTTCTGAACATTATGTACACAGAGTTGGCAGAACAGGTCGTGCCAGTCAAAAAGGACAAGCTGTTTCGTTTTGTAGTACTGAAGAAAAACAGCTATTGGAAGAAATAGAAAATAATTTAGGGAAAGCAATCCAAAGAATAGTAATTTCTAAAAATGACTATCAAAACACATTAAATTTTTCAGAGGATAAATCTCACGATTGGAAATCACTTTTAAAAGAAGCTGAACAAGAAGAAAAAAATCGCAAAAAGAAAAAGAAGAAACATAAGCAGTAGCATAAAAATTAACTGTAACTGCTTACAACGTAAATTGATTTCAAGAAAGAAGCATTTCTTAAGTCTTTTACCATCGCATAATCAGAAAATTCGTTGCAAACTGCCCGAAATATTAAAAACAAATGGAATTTAAGCAACTAGAGATTAAACAGGAATCCGGATGGTTTAAAAGAACAATACGGTCAAAACATACAATAAGATCAATCATCTATACTGTTATTGGCGCAATAGCCGGATTAATTTATTTTTTTCTAACCAAAGGAAAGCACGTGGATATTATTGTAACTGGTGATATTATTAAGAGCATGCTTGTTGGTGGATTCATTGGATTCTTTATAACAAATAGTCCTTGTGCACGGAATAAATGCTAATTTTCCAATTTTTACACAAAATTTCTTCAAACGTATCATTAGCTTTTAATAAGGCCTTAGAACAGGATATCTGTATTAGGATTGAATAATCCTTAATTTAAGAGATCTTTAGAAAATAGCGCGACAATATCAGAACTCATAGATATAACCTTAAATCGCTCTCATTTTGAGAGTATAGACAGTTTTTATGTTATATTATGGAATTTAAAAAGTTCTAAATGGATTTAAGTAAAAGGAGATATAGCTGAATAAGGGTGTGGTTCTATGGCTGCACCTTTTTTATGGGATTAACAATAAGGCAATTGTGTTAATGATTTTCTGTTTATGCGAACAAATTCAATCAATAATGGTTTTAATTAACGATAGGCAAGGAGGAATATTTTGAATATTTGCTTAATCTAGAATAATTACTACTTCCTGTTTTACAAAGAATAGAAAAATAACGTAAATTATTAATACTAAAATTCACGCTAAAAGAACTATGAATTTCCGAAGCATTATAGTGCTCCTTTTTTGCGGTTCTCTTTTATGTAATGAGACAAACATACATGCTCAATCTATTACTTTTAAGCATTACGGGGTAAATGATGGAATCTCCCAAAGCGAAATTAAAAGCATATGCCAGGATTCTGAAGGATACCTCTGGTTTGCCACTCAGAATGGATTGAACAAGTTTGATGGTTATAGCTTTGAAAGCTTTTTTTATGATCCAACTAACAAACAATCTCTTTCAAACAACTGGATATTCGATCTTACCGAAGATAGTATGGGTAAGCTTTGGCTGGGGACTAAGGAGGGACTGAATCGCTATGACAAGAAAACCGGTAAATTTACCCTAATTCCTCACAAATTGAACAACTCCATTGTACCTGATAATTTTGTGTACGGTATTACAGCAGATGATAGCTTTATTTACATCAATATTCCTCCAGTTCTGTCAATGTACAATTATCGAACCGACAGTCTGGAGAGCTATACCAATAGCCTGCAATACGACGGGGCTCTCCACGATATTGGCTTTCCCATTATCAAAACCAGGAAAGGGATGATTTGGTTGGGCTCAGTAGACGGGCTAAGCGTTTTTGATCCTAAGAAGAAAACTTTCCTCAACTATCGTCATGAGGAATCCAATCCCCATTCCATTTCCAATAACCATATTACAGCTCTTTATGAAGATATGAAAGGGAATATTCTGATTGGAACAGAAAATGGACTCAATTTTTATACGAATCAAGACAAAGGCTTTAACCGTTTTCAGGATCAAGTAAATCACACAAACTCCCTTAGTAATAATTATATCCGTTCTATTGTACAGGATAGTCAGGGCGTTTTCTGGATTGGTACCGAAGAGGGAGGTCTCAATCGAATGGTTTGGAATTGGGATACCGGGGATTTTGAGTTAACACCTTTTAGAAGCGGTCCCAATCATGTGAACTTTATAGGACACGATATCGTGTATTCCCTGTTTGAGGATCGATCTCAGAACCTATGGATTGGAACTCTTGCCGGACTAGACAGAACAGATCTGAAAACAAAGAAATTCCGAAGTTATAAGAAAACAGATGACCCCAATTCCCTTGATCTGTTAGATAATATTATTGGATCGGTTTATATCGATGAGCAACAAAGGCTTTGGGTTGGAAACTGGGGCAAAGGCTTGAATATATATAATCCCAAAACCAAAGAAATGTTGCACTACTCTTCTGAATTTGAAGAAGACCGAAACATTCCCAACAATCATGTTCATGTCTTATTCGAAGACAGTGATTCAAGGATTTGGATGGGCACACGCAATGGAGTTAGCATTTACAACAAACAAAAACAAAGTTTTACACCTTTCGATACATATTTTGGACTTGATATTACTAACTATTTTACCAATAACCGGGTTTATTGCATATCTGAGATCTCAAATGGAGAAATCTGGATTGGAACTGGAAATGGCATCCGTGCTTTTGATCCAATCACAAAAAAGAGTACATACTACAGATCGGGAACGGAAGAACCCTACAGCGTCAGTAGTAACTTGGTTTATTCAATATTAGAAGATAAGGATGGTTATATCTGGATTGCTACATTGGACGGTATGGATTGCTACCTTCCCATCGAGCATCAAATGCTTCATTATTCACATGAAAGCGAGAAGATTAATACGCTCTGTGATAATTTTACCATTTCTCTTTGCGAGGACAACATGGGAGATATTTGGATAGGGACCAGTACGGGAGTGAATCAGTTCAACAAAAAAGATTCACTTTTCACCTACTATTCCATAAAAGATGGATTGCCTAGTAATATTGTTTATGACATAATTGAAGACAAGAATAATAATCTTTGGTTCTCCACCGGAAGTGGACTGGCCATGATCAATTCTACTACTCACAAGATCAAATCCTATTCTGTTAATGAAGGTCTTCAGGGCGTCGAATACAATTTAAATGCGGTATATCAAGCCGAAAACGGAGATTTATATTTTGGAGGAATGGATGGTCTGATCTCTTTTCACCCCGATTCCCTTGAAGATAATACCTTTATTCCACCAGTGGTGATCACGTCTTTTACTAAGGAAAGGGAAGGTAGAAAGCAAAAGTTAAATGTTTATACCGACAAGTTGGAGCTTTCCTATAAGGACTACTCCTTTACTATTGAGTATGCTGCATTGGATTACACCAAGCCTTTCAAAAATCGCTATGCTTATAAAATGGAAGGACTTAGGAATGTGTGGGTTGAAGTGGGTAATCGCCATTTCGTCCATTTTACCAATCTGCCTAGTGGGAGCTATACTTTTTTAGTAAAAGGAACGAATAATGATGGCATTTGGAATGAAATTCCTACCCGGCTTGATATTAGAATTCTGCCACCCTGGTGGCGCAGCAATTATGCCTATATATCCTATATCCTGTTGGGTTTTCTGCTGGTAATTGTGATTATTAGGCTAAGGGAACGAAACCTGAAGAAGGAGAAACGAATCCTTGAAGAAGGTATCCGTGAACGAACCACCGAAATTGAATTGCAAAAAGAGAGAGTGGAGGAAAATAAAGAAAAATTGAAATCGACCATTTCCTCTCTCAATGATCTAGTCTTTGTTCTCGATCGTGATGGAGTGTTTCAAGAATTCTACAATCCTGGCAACCAAGATCTCCTATATGAGGACCCCGAATTCTTCCTTTGCAAACATTACAAGGACGTGGGTTTTCCATCACTAGTTGTGAAAGAATTGCAAAACGCCTTTGAGCAGCTTCAACATAGCGATAATGTACAGGAGTTTGATTATTCTGTAAATCAGGATAAAATGTATTGGTTCAATGCAAAAATTAGTCCCCGTCGTAATGCTAAGGGTGATCTCACAGGCATTACCATTGTTTCTCGCAATATAACCGAACGGAAACAGGCTGCGCAGAGTATGCGTCAGCAAAAAGAGAAGCTGAATGAGCTGAATGCAACCAAAGACAAGTTTTTTTCCATACTGTCTCACGATTTGAAGAACCCTTTTGCCAGCTTGTATTCCTTGAGTCAAGTAGTTGACGAAAACTTCCTTAATCTGGATGATGAGGACAAGCATCAATCTCTGAAACGTATACACCAATCTACCGAACTAATATACAAATTGCTGGAGAACCTGCTCACCTGGTCTAAATCCCAAAGTGGACGTATTGAGTATACCCCTTCCGAATTCAACCTTTCGACACTGATCCAGGAGAACATAAATTTGCACGGTGTTTCTGCAGAGAAGAAAGGTATTCGTTTGAATAACAATGTAAATGGGACTTTTGCCGCTTACGCAGATCCTCAGATGATTAATACAGTTTTGCGTAATTTGGTAAACAATGCCGTAAAGTTCACCGATTCAGGGAAAGAGGTAGTGGTAAACGCAAGGAAGGAAGATAAATTCCTGGAGGTAGAGGTGAAAGATCAGGGGGTGGGCATCTCTCCTGAAAATCTGGAGAAGCTCTTTCGTATTGATGTGAAGTATAAAACGATAGGTACATCTGGCGAAAAGGGCACTGGCCTCGGTCTGATTCTTTGCCATGAATTTATTCAAAAGAACTACGGTACCATTTGGTGTAAAAGTGAGCTTGGTAAAGGCACTAGTTTATACTTTACAATCCCCTGTGAGAAACAAAAAGAATAGTTTACCAATATTTTAGAGATCTTTAATAGCATTAAGCAAACATCAGAATTCATTTTTAACGTATTGAAGCAAAAGAAAATTGATGAAGTCTATTCTACTATCTTCAACGATTCTAATGCGGCAAAACCCTTATGAGATCAAAAAGATTTTTTTTGTGAAGTGCTCCTAATAATATAATTTATTATATGAAAAGAAAAGTTTTTATAATGAATCAATAGGTTGGTATGGTACTGGTGCAATCGTTCTTGCATATTCACTTATTAGTTTTATTGTTTTGCCATCATCATCATTTTTTAAATTAACATCAAATTCAATTCTGATACTAATTCTTCAATTCAATTACAGAAACAATATTTGAATAATCAACATTAAAATAAATTAAATATGCTTTTTTCAGAATTAAAAGCATTTCTTTTAATCTGCCCTCTGTAATATCGGGATACACTTTTTTCATATCTATTTGTAATTCAACCAAGGTAAGCACTTTGTAATCAAGAAATTTTAAAATACATCCATATTCTGGCTCACCAAATACAATATTTTCTATTTCTGTTTCATTACAATATTCTGTATAATAAAATATGCCACAGTTCTCTTGAATTTTGTACGAAAACTTATTGCTTTTATAATACTCTTCAATTTCAGCCAGCTTAAGCCATTCCTTATCATTATCAGGTACATCTTTTTCATATCTGAATAAACGGAAACGATCTTTACTATTTGAAAAATAGTCTGGCAGTAAGTATGTTAAATCATCAGAATTATATTTATTTCTATCATCATCCGACATTTCGGAATAGTATTTGGTTGTTGACGAAAGCACCAAATTCACATATATATGTGAAAATGAAACTATACTATTATTGTAAAAGAATCGTAAATAATGAAGATTATTTATGCATTCCTGTACATCATTTTCAGTTTCTTCAGGCACATGTTTAATTACATTGGCAGTAGGAGTGATACCATTCTTAATGGAATGTTTTACTATAAATAAATTATCAGAAAAGCTATTACTTTTATTCATCTTCCGTAATAATGTACCTGAAAGAGCATCATAACCAATAAAGATATTTTTAAAGCCTGCAATGGCCATTTTTTCCATAATCTGTGCATTAAACGTAGTATTTGGAATAATTTCTGCCCAGAAAATATAATCTTCTTCGTGTTTATATTTTAGTTCTATTATTAAGTCAAGTAATTTTTCGAAATGTTCTTTGCTGCCAAAAGTATCGCTATCCACAAAAGAAAATGTTGTAATACCGTATTCTCTTGTTATATGATCTATTTCATTTACAATACATTCAGGACTTCTGGTTCGTAATTTATAACCTTGATTAAAATCGCAGAATTTACATTTTCTCCAATAACAAGAACGGATTGTGTTCAACGGAATACTTATCTGATCAGTATTTTCAGCTTGTGGGTAACTACGTATAAAATCATCATAGTCGGGGAATATATAATTTTCGAAGTCTAAATAATTACTTTTATTTGTCGATGACTGTTTAATTTCTTTAGTCTGTCGATACATTAGACGGGGAACGCTATTAAAATCCGGATTTTCTTTTTTTATCTGTTCAGATAATTCTAACAATGGATATTCACCTTCGCCCCAGGTTACAAAGTCGAAATAAGCACATGTTTTCATTGCCTCTTGTGCTTCTTTCTCACTACCAAATCCACCAACTACAATTTTTACTTTGGGTATGATTTTTTTTATTTCTTCTGCTAAGATCATTCCCGGAATCCATTGATTGTACTTTGCACTTATACCAAAAAGTAAAATCTCATTAAAATCAATTTTTGCAATCTCACGATGAATTATTTCGAAAATTTCTTCTTTTTTAGTTTGTAAAAACTCCGAATAATACTCCGGGTTATTGGTTTTATACTTAGGATCTAATTTCTGAAGTAATGAAATGATTCTATTGTTGCCTTTTGTATTATTATCACGATCATTTAAGATTGAGAGAAAAGGAAGAATTCTAATTTCGGTATCTTCAGTTTCCACATAATCAGACATTAAGGATAATAAAAAATTCCAATATTTTATTTCAGTATCAAAACCATTAATTACCATAAACTTTTTAAGTATGGATAGTGAAATAGAAGGACTATTTATATCAGCAGGAGGCAGGCAATTTAGAAGAATCTTCATTAGCTTTTTTATATTAGATATTTAGCTATTATTTACACAAAAATAAGTTAAACCCGGACCATGCATTTTAAAAATGAAATTATTCTGTAAACTAAAGGATTCCTTAACGTTCCATAATAATAAAAGTAAATCCTTTGGGTTCAACGAGTTTCTAAAGCAAATCAATAGAAATGGTTTAGTTATCAGTCAAATATAAGCTTTATTGAAAATTCTTTCACACAATACGAGTTAATTATGATCATTATATGGAAATATACGGGTCTTTTAAAATTCTATTTAGGCGGAGCCCGAATTACTATCGGGATTCGGGAGGAGATATATTGGAAATGCAGTATCGCAAATTTCTTTGTTCAACTTTTCTTACCTGAATTTTGCACAACTGATTTTTAATACTAACTTTAATATCTCATAAACAAGCAGATGGAGTAATTATCCAGCTACTGATTAGTTACCAGTAATTTATATTTAAAAAATTATGAAAAAGCTTATTTACTTATTTTTAGTTTTGGCAGTTTTTGGTTGTAAAGAAAGTTCAAAACAAGTAGAAGAAACTGTAGTATCCAAATCAGTCAAATCTGAAACTGAAAATCAAGTTATAGAAAAGGAAGTTCAAACAAATCTTGATGAATATATTTCTTTGCTTGATAGTTTGAATGTATATGACATTTCATCTATTAAAATTTTAAAGAACTATTTTATTAATAATTTATTTGTTTCAAATGAGCTTGCTGATTCTGCTTACTATTTATTTTTAGAATTCTTTTATACTTCACAAAACAACTTGACAGATAGTTTAGAAGCAAAATACCCAAATTTGATTGAAAAACTTTATAGACACGAAGAAGATTCAGAAGTAAGAGAGTTTTTAGGACTTTTAGATGACTGTGGTTTAGATCTTTTTTCAACAGAAGGATATTTCTATGTAGATGTTCAACCAGATTTCTTCTATGAAACTTTTAAAGATAATTCGTCTCCATCTTTAAAGACTTTTCTTCAATTAAGAGATAGGGAATTGAAAAACGCTTTTTCAGAAGATGCAATGCTTTTAATATCATTTAATGATTTAGCTGATAGAATCTACAATTGGGAAAAGTATCTAAATGACTATCCTGATACAAAATTAAATAATGAAGCTAATTACTTTTTAGACATTTACCTTGAAACTCTCTTAACAGGAATGGATAATACAAGACTTTTTGATAGGGAAAGTAGAATCCTTATGCCTGAAGTAAAGCAGAGTTATGAAAGCTATATTAAGAATCATGCTGATTCTAAATCTGGAATGATAATTCAGGAGTATTATCAAATATTAAAAAGAAATCAATTTGAGTATTCTGACAGTATTGATTATATTCTAAAGAAATATAACTTGAGTAAAATGCATGGAATCCAACCACATGTAAGGTAATAAATATTAAAAACTGGTAACACGCGTTCAACAAAAATGCGGGGTTTTGTAGTTTAGCATAGTTTCGTTACT
>JAHOYT010000017.1 GCA_019038645.1 Bacteroidales bacterium | reverse complement strand
GCAAGTATTTTATTAATATCAGAGTAAGTTATTTCATTTCGGGAATAATCAGAAAGATTTTTGGAAAGAACGGAAGAATAGAAGGAGAACCTTATAGAAAATCAGTTATTGTACTTCAAAAAATAACTTTGCCTATTACACGATTGCTGGACAAAGTATTCGTCTCTAAAAAGGATGTTGCCAGACTTGAATTTAAGCGAATAAAATCATAAAATAATAATATTTTGTACTTTTTAACATAGAATTCATAACTTGTACATTATTTACTAAATGTATGATTATGAGATTGGTTATAAATTCAAATTCAATTCAGATTCTTTGGATTGTATTTATTACTTTACTTTCTTCATGCAATTCGGAAACAGGAATTCATGAGTCAGATATAAAGTATTATCCTTACGAATATTCTGAAAAACCTGATATTACTTCTCCATATGTAACAGAAGATAAAACAGAATTACTTCTTTGCAAAACGAGTAATAGTAAATTCACTATTCTACCGGTTACGGTTGAAAATGGTAAACCATTTAATTATAAAGGGAAAATACGGGGGAAAGGGAATCAACTTTTTGTTAACGAAAAAGATTTTCCATCGTTGGCAAAAACGGGCTTACATTCTACGGAAGAACTGCATAATACTATTTCGATAACAGAACGTTCCATTGCTGAAATAACTATGAGTGGCAGACCTGAACGTTTGTCAGGATCTGGCTTTATGGCTGCTGATGAGGATATTGTTTCTGTTTTGTTAGGTGATAATGAGCTGGTTAAAAAAATGGACCTAAAACATTCTGATTTGGCAAAAACTATTTTTCATCTTTGGAATATTTTACAGGAAAAAGAAGTAATTGAAATTGAATCCGGGATATCCTCAATAGGAATTGACACTATCTTTTACAATAACAGAGTGATAAAATATAAGGTTCCTTCATGCCGGGGATGGCAATATTCGCTTTTTAACGATTCCATTTTAGGAGAGTGTCATTTGGAAGTTCAGGTTGATTTAAACAAAAGTGAAAGGGATTATATTTTAGAGAACTATACTCATTTATCAGTTGATGAGCTAACCGATTTTGTTGAAAGATTAACTCATATTCATACTGGTGAAATGGTTGCGTATTATATTCAAATGTATGGTTTTTATGAAGGTCATACAGGTTTTAGAGCCGATCCGGTAAGTCTTGCATATATTTTTGGATTAAAAAGTTTACAAGAAATTGACCAGGATTTTAATGGTGAACTATATAAAGTTCTTACATCACATCATGTAACTATATTTGAATAATTAATCATGAAAAAGATATATTATATAATAATTGCTGTATTTTTTACGATAAGCACTTTTGCACAAACAAATGATTTGCAATCTGAAGTAGATTCTTTGGTAGATGTTTTGGTAAAGGAACGTAGACAATGGAATGAAGCATCCGAAAAATTAATAGTTATTGGAGAACCTGCGGCAGATAAATTACTTGAAGCTTTAATGAATAAATCACTAGATTCCTGGGCCAGGCGAAAAGCAGCCATGACTCTTTCAGGAATAAATGCTGATCAAATAATTACTCCTTGTTTGAATGTATTTACTGATGAATCAGAATATGTATCTGTAAGAATTAATGCTTGTAAGGCATTATCATCTGTGAATTTAAATAAATATGAAGATCTATTTTTACTATATGCAAAGAATGATAATAGTGATATTAGAAATGTATGTTATCAAAGATTGGGACAAATAGGATCGGAGAAAGCAATCAAATTTTTAACATCTGAAGTTGACAAACAACAGGATATGGGAAAGTGGATTATTTTACACATTCTTGAGCCATTTGATACTCAAGAGGTAAATGAAAAATTTATTAATGCATTATGTGATGATAACTGGTGGATGATTAATGAATATGCAAGAAATACATTAATAAAAAGAGGTAATGATGTACTTGAGCCTATTCAGGAAATTTTAGAAAATACAGAAAATAATGAATTTATTCGTTGGAAAGCAATTTGGGTTATAAAGGATTTAGAAAGTCCTCAAAGAATTAAAATATTACAAAAAGCTTTAGAAGATGAAAGTTGGTTTATACGTAACGAAGCTGAAGTAGCATTAAAAAAGGAAAAATAAAAAAGGGGCACGCGCCCCTTTTTTTCTGAGTTAACTGGTTTGGTATTACTCTACAACGAGTTTGTAATTTTCGTTTATTTCATTGTTTGTAATCATAATAAAGTAAATTCCGGTATTCAGATTCGAGATATCAATTCTTTCTTCCTGATAACCGTTTACTTGAACTTTATCTTTTAGAATATGAATTCTACCCTGAATATCAACAAGCTTATAAGATATTTCAGTATAATCATCTGCAATTAATTCTAAAATAGTGTAGCTATTTGCAGGATTTGGATAAAGTTTCACATTAATACTACTTGCAAAACTATTACTCAATTCATACATGCTTGCTGATTTAGCAGCACTCACAATAATAGTATAATCTTCAACTTCTCCGTAGCTGAATGTTTCACATGGCGATGCCGATGAAGCATATTTCATGGTAACTCTCATCCTTGTTGATCCTGCTAAAGCATCACCTGGAACAGTGAAGTTATAGGTCAGGGTTCCGGAACTTGATGATGAGCGTGTAGCCATTTCTTCATTGCTATCAAATGTTCCGTTCTGGTTCCAATCAACCCAAACATGCCAGTACTCAGTATAACTTGAGCTTCTGAATCCGCAACTTACACTAATAGATACATTCTCGCCAGCAGAAACGGTGGTTGAAAGATTTGTAAAATCAGCGTAACCATCGTTTGCTGCAGTTATATTATTTATTGAACCTATCGTAACTAAGTCAATCCATTCGTAATACACATTGTTACCTTTAGTTGTACAATATGATAGTTGAATGTCTGAAGTTGTAACATTTAATGTATTGCTTAAAGCAGAGGCATTACCAGCAGCATCTTTTGCTTTAACCGCAAATGCATATTGAGTCGATGATGATAATCCGCTTACAGAATAACTTGTACTTGCAGATGTTCCTATTTGAGAGCCATTTCTGTAAACTTCATATTCTGTTACTGCAACATTATCAGTTGAAGCATTCCAGTTAATTGTTACACTTGATGAGGTTACATTGCCCGAAGCTAAAGAAGTTGGTGTTGTTGGTGCTTCAGTATCAATTGCCGCGGCCCCAAATGTAACTGTATAATCTTCAACTTCGCCATAACTAAATGCTTCACATGCTGTTTGAGCTGCATTATATTTCATGGAAATTCTCATTCGGGTTGTTCCACTTGCTGTTGAAGAAACTGACATGTTTCCTGAAACTGTTGTTTTGCTCATCGAACCTGAGTCAAATGCTAATTCTCCCGGGTCATCAAAATCACCATCGGCATTATAATCAATCCATATTTTCCAGTATTCGTAGTATGTTGATCCACTAAATCCAGGAGTTAAAGATATACTTACTGAACTTCCGGCTTCAAGAGTAGGGTTTTCAGAAGTAAAGTCAGTATAATTAGCTGCACCTGATGTATTTGTATAAGAACCTATTTCAACATTTGCAATCCATTCATAAGACGAATTATTTCCTTGTGAGCTACAATATGTAACAACAATATCAGAAGTTGTTGCATTTAATGTATTACTTGCTCCTGAAATATTTCCGGCACCATCTTTAGCTTTTACATAAAAAGCATATGCTGTTGAAGCCGTTAGTCCTGTTACACTATATGTAGTACTACTTGAAGAAGCTAAATAACTTCCATTCCTATAAATATCATATCCGGTTACTCCAACATTGTCAGTGGAAGATGTCCAGCTTAAATTGACAGATGTTTCTGTTACGCCGGAAGAAACTAAGCTGCCAGGAGCAGTCGGTGCTTCTGTATCTTCTGTATTTCCACCAATTTCAGTAATGCATGTTACATACTCAATACTTTGTTCTGATGAATAAGTATCACGTACTCCGACTACTTCAATTGTTTTTCCAACTGCACTTGAGTTATTTTCCGGACTCCACTCATCGCGGTGATCTGTTTCCAGTTTTACAACAATAGTTTCACTACCGTTGATATCTTTCATAATCAAAGCATATACACCATTATATGATTCAGTAATAATACCGTCAACAGTAACTGAAGTACCTATCGATTCTGCTAAGGCTTCACTTACACTAATACCCGAACCAGTATTTCCGGAATTCAGTTGACCACTAACAGTATTGCTATTACTACTATTCCCGTAATCATTATAAGCAAGAATATAATATGAGTAAGTAATGCTTTCTGAAACAGAATTGTCAGTATAGCTTGTTGTGTTTGCTGCTAAATCAGTCAAAAGTGAATATCCTGATCCACTCGATTTGTATAGCTTATATCCATTCTCGTCAGAAACATTATTCCATGAAAGACTAATTGAAGTTTCTCCTGCATCTATCTGTAAAGCCGGAGTTACAGGAGGAGTATTCACAGGAGAAAGTTCCCATGCACGGGCAACTGTTTCAGGGTAATCAATAAATGGATTACGGTTTCCCTGATAGGTTTCAATTTCATTATTTCTTTCAATTTCCTCAGCATCAACAGGATCATCCAAATGCCACTGATAAAAAATATCGATATCACCTACCTGACTCATATCACCAGCTTGTGTAGGATACATAGTATAGAAATAAAAAATAGCTCTTGCTGCATTTCCTTTATGATTTTCGCGGGGTTCAAATACTGAACTGGCCGATTCACTATAAAGATCAATATTTGAAGATGGAATACTTGTTTGGCTTTGATCCAGATACATCCATTTTGAGGTTGTATTATCATCAATTTCTGTTAAGGGATAATTAGAACGTGTACTATTCCAGTTTTCATAAGTTGGAAAAAGATGATGGATATCAGAAACCATTGGGTCGGCCTCATTAAAAAAACTTTGCGGAATGGTATGTTCGCAATTAATTGGAGTCGGGTAGGTAGTTGTACCTCCATAAGGACTATTTACCTCATAATCAGAATATACGCAAGTTATTACATTGTTTTCATTATCAATATAATTGTATAAATACACACGTGCTGTTGTGTAACCGAGAGTTTGATGTTTTCCATCGTAGTAGTTTGTTCTTAACCATGTTTTAAGATTTTCACCTGATAAATCTTCAGGAGGAGTTTGTGAGAAAGCATGCTGACTAAGTATAAGAAACAATACAGCCAAAATACCTACTCTTTTTTTGAGTAATGGGTTTTTCATAAAATAAGAGTGTTAGGTTAGAAAGATACAAGAAAAAGATTAAATCAATATGACGCGTTCTCAAAATCAGTTCTTTATTAAGTAAATACGATGCTTTATTAACATTACAAACCAGTGTAACGTTATCCGGACTCTGTGTTAAGCGGAAAGAGTAGAAAAAAAGTTATGTATATGTTGATAAAACAGAACAAAATACAAAATATACAAAAAAAGCAGTAAAATATTCTATTGTTAGCTTAAGGTTAGTTTTGGATGGTAATAAATTATATTCTTAAGTGTCAAATGAAAAAAGAAATGAATTATGAAAACAAATAGATTAGATAGTTTTGGAATGGTGCTTTTGAGCCTTCTAATAAGTATTCCAGTAATGCTTAATGGGTGTAATAAAGATGATGATTTTTCAGGAGATGAAAGCGTAGATAATACGTTTGACGGTAAATATGTAATTGTTGATACTGATCAGACTACTTTTTATAATAATCAAAGTTCAATTTCTGAACCCTCATCCGGCACTTCATTTTATGGACAGGATGCAAATTATTTTGGCAATCAACTAAATTATGTGGATAATGGAAATGGAACAATCACTGATTTGAATACTGGTTTAATGTGGCAGCAATCTGTTGATGAAAAAATGTCTCTTGACGATGCAATAACCGGAGCCGGAAGTTATAATCTTGCCGGATTTAACGACTGGCGTTTGCCAACTATCAAAGAATTATATTCGTTAATTATTTTTAGTGGTGATGATGTTAGCGGCTGGACAACTGTAGAAGCAGCAAATCCATTTATAGAAACCGATTATTTTGATTTTGAGTATGGCGATGAAAGTATCGGTGAACGTTTAATTGATGCTCAGTATGCTTCTTGCACAAAATATGTTGGTACAACCATGGACGGAGACGAAACTGTATTTGGAGTTAATTTTGCTGATGGCAGAATTAAAGGATATCCTGTATTAATGAATGGATCTGACAAACTATTCTTTGTAAAATACGTTCGTGGAAATGTGAATTATGGAATAAATAATTTTGTGGATAATAATGATGGTACTATTTCTGATTTAAATACTGAACTTATGTGGTTGCAGGATGATAGCGGAACTTTTGAAGCCGGGAGCAACAATGATGGCAGCATGAACTGGGAAGAAACACTTGAATGGGCTGAGAATCTTGAATTTGCAGGCTACACTGACTGGCGCTTGCCAAATGCAAAAGAATTACAAAGTATTGTTGATTATACCCGTTCGCCATCGACATCGAATTCTCCAGCAATTGATCCTGTATTTAATTGTACACAAATAACTGATGAAGGTGGAGATTCTAATTATCCGTTTTACTGGACCGGAACAACGCATTCCGGTGGAGAAGGATTAGGAAACAGTGCTGTTTATATTGCTTTTGGTGAAGCTTTGGGATTTATGGAAAGTCCTTTTGGAGATTATACTTTAATGGATGTTCATGGAGCGGGAGCACAACGTAGCGATCCTAAAACTGGGAATCCTGAAGATTATCCGTATGGACATGGCCCTCAGGGCGATGTTATTCGTATTTATAATTACGTTCGTTTAGTAAGAGATATATAAAATAAAAAACCTGTCAGGATTTTAAACTCTGACAGGTTTGAAATATTCTCGTTATTATTTTTTATTCAAAGAAACCCTTCATTCGTTGAAATAAGTTTTTATCATCTAAACTTGGCTGCGGCTTAAAATTTTCAGAAGCAGCAAGTTGTTCAACTTGTTTCTTTTCTTCTTTCGATAAATTTTTAGGAACCCATACATTAATATTAACTAGCAAGTCTCCTTTACCATAACCATTAACTTCCGGCAATCCTTTTCCGCGTAAACGGAGAATTTTTCCGGGCTGTGTTCCTGGTTCTATTTTAATTTTTACTTTGCCATCAACAGTTGGAATCTCAACAGTAGAACCAATAGCTGCTTCAGCAAGATTCAGGTATAAGCCATAAATTAAATCATTACCATCTCTTATCAGATCAGGATGTTTTTCTTCATGAATAACAACAATCAAATCACCGTTTACACCACCACGCCGCGCGGCATTACCTCGTCCGCTAACCGATAGTTGCATTCCTTCTGCAACTCCTGCTGGTATGTCTAATGAAATTACTTCAGAATCTTTAACCATTCCTTCGCCATGACATTTAGTACATTTGTTTGTTATAATTTTTCCTTCTCCACCACAAACATGACAAATTGATGATGTCTGCATTTGTCCTAAAAAAGTACTTGTTACTTTCGTTACCTGGCCTGAACCGTGGCATGTGGAACAATTACTGAATGACGCTGAATCTTTAGCTCCGTTTCCTCCACATGTATCACAGGTAATATATTTATTTACTTTTATTTTCTTATTTACACCGTGAGCAATATCATTCAGTGTTAAAGTAACTTTAACTCTTAAAGTTGATCCTTTATTTACTCTTCTTCCTCGTTGACGGGAATTTCCGAATCCACCGAATCCGCCAAATCCACCAAAACTACCTCCGAATGCACTACCGAAAACATCCCCGAAATTTTCAAATATATCTTCCATGGACATTCCGCCTCCAAATCCTCCGCCTGCAGCACCACCAACTCCGGCATGTCCGTATCGATCATAACGGTTTCGCTTATCAGCATTACTTAAAATTTCGTATGCTTCAGCAGCTTCCTTGAATTTTGATTCTGCCTCTTTGTCTCCGGGATTTTTATCCGGATGATATTGTATTGCATTCTTACGATAAGCTTTTTTTATTTCTTCCTGAGTAGCACCTTTTGAAATTCCTAAAACCTCGTAATAATCTCTTTTCGACATATTCGTTTTTTTTCAGTATATATACTATTCGCCAATAACAACTTTCGAAAAGCGAATAACCTTTTCATTTAAATAATATCCCTTTTCAACAACATCTACCACTTTGCCTTTTAGTTTTTTGTTCGGTGCCGGAATTTTGGTAATTGCTTCATGTAAGTCTGTATCAAACTCTTTTTCTTTAGCTTCAATTTCTTTTACTCCGCGTTGTTTCAGGAATTCTTTAAATTTATTGTGTATTAATTGTATTCCTTCTTTTACAGCATTAATATCCTTAGCCTGATCTATAGTTACCAATCCGCGTTCAAAATCGTCCATTACAGGTAAAATGTTAACTAATATATCTTCGCCTGCCGATTTGCTAAGTTCCATTTTCTCTTTTAATGTTCTTCTTCTGTAATTATCAAATTCAGCAGCCAGACGCAAATACTTATCATTAAGCTCCGCAATGATTTCTTTGTCGGTTTTTTTAACTTCTTTCTTTGGAACCTCTTTTTTTGCTTCTTCCTTTTCAGCTTTAACTTCCTTATCAGGTTTTTTAGATCCTTTTTGTGTTGGTTTTTTTTGCTGTGAAGTTTTGGTATTTTTCTTTTCTCCGGTTTTTGCTGTTGTCTTCTTTGTCATTCCCTAAAAAATTAAAATAGTACTTAATTTATAACATGCAAACTGCAATCAAAATATTTGCCAAATGGATTTTTTACGTCAAAATGGCACGCAAAAATATGTATAATTGAAAATCTGACAACGATTTAGTTAATTTATTCTTTTTATGTCAGCACCGATTGCATTTAATCTTTTATCAATATTCTGATAACCTCTGTCTATCTGATCAATATTGTGGATTGTACTTGTTCCATCTGCCGATAATGCAGCAATAAGTAAAGCGACACCTGCGCGAATATCAGGCGATATCATATTTGTTGCTCTGAGTTGAATCTGATTATTTAATCCAATAACTGTTGCTCTGTGCGGATCGCATAAAATAATCTGAGCACCCATGTCAATTAACTTGTCTACGAAAAATAACCGGCTCTCAAACATTTTCTGATGAATTAATACGCTTCCTTTTGCTTGTGTAGCTGCTACTAACATTACACTTAACAGGTCAGGAGTTAAGCCAGGCCACGGAGCATCAGAAATCGTCATAATAGATCCATCTATAAATGTTTCTATCTGATAATGTTTTTGTTCGGGAATAAAAATATCATCGCCAATTTTTTCAAATTGTATTCCAAGCCGTCTAAATGAATTCGGGATAATACCAAGATTTTCGAAAGAGACATTTTTTATTGTAATTTCGGAACCTGTCATTGCAGCCAGACCGATAAAACTACCGACTTCAATCATGTCGGGCAAGATGGTATGCTCACAACCTTTTAATTCTTTTACACCATCAATTGTTAACAGATTTGAACCAATACCCGAAATTTTTGCTCCCATACTTACAAGCATTTTGCATAATTGCTGAATGTAAGGTTCGCAGGCTGCATTATAAATTTCTGTTTGTCCTTGCGCAAGAACAGAAGCCATAATAATATTTGCTGTACCGGTAACAGATGCTTCTTCTAAAAGCATTTTTGTTCCTCTAAGGTTTTTGCCTTTTACTTTGTAAGAGTTCTCTTTATGGCTGAATTCAAATTTAGCTCCAAGTTTTTCGAATCCAATAAAGTGCGTATCTACTCGTCTTCTACCAATTTTGTCACCACCAGGCTTAGGAATATAGCCTTTTCCAAACCTTGCTAACAGTGGGCCTATCATCATAATAGATCCGCGAATGCTGGTAGATTTTCTTCGGTACTCATCTGTTTTGAAATAATCAAAATTTATGTTGTTTGCAGTAAAGGAATAAGATGATTCATTTAGTTTTTCTACTTTAACTCCAATACTTTCAACTAAATCGATAAGCTGATTAACATCTCTGATATCCGGAATATTATGAATAGTTACTGTTTCAGGAGTTAGTAATATTGCGCTTATTATTTGAAGTGCTTCGTTTTTTGCGCCCTGAGGGTAAATGTCGCCTTTAAGCTTTTTACCACCCTTAATAACAAATGAACTCATGGACTTAATATTAAATAAAACAGCTTATTTTTTTCTTTGGACTCTTCTGCGCTTGTTCTTAGCCAATATTTCTCTTGTTTCGGTAAGAGTTGTTTTTTCAATACTCAAATCAATCTTACCTTTTGAAATGATTTTTAAATCTCTAAATATTTGTTCATCTGCAACAGCTTCCTTATTCCAGGTTAAATAGCTTTTTTTCATATGATTTGCAATGAGTTGAATAAGGAGCGTTTTTAGTTCTCCCTCTTCCATTTCAACTGCAACATCAACCATTTTTTCAAGAGTTTTACCATAATGCTTGAATTTCGCATCGTTTGCATTGTATGGCACTTTTTCAGGTTTTTCGCTTAATGTTTCAATTTCAGGCAGATCGTACGGAGAATCAATATCAAGATTAAAATCTGACATTATTGCAAGATGATCCCATAGTTTATGTTTAAAATCGACTATATCTCTCAGGTGAGGATTCATGTTACCCATAATAGCAATAATGGCTTGCGCCATCTCGTTTCTTTTCTTTTTGTCAGTTTCAGCTTTGGCAAGGTCTACCATTCTCTGAATATTTCTTCCGTATTCGGGTAAGATAAGTTTTTTTCTACTGGTATTATATTCCATAATTTATTTAATATTTCGTGCAAAAATAGTCTATTTTGATTTAGAAATCAAAGATTTATAATTTTATTATGATATGATCTGTAATTTGGCAAATTTAAGCAAAAGCTGTTTTTCGCCAACCGCTTCAAAATTTACTTTTGCCTTTTTGTTTGGTTCCGACCCTTCAATCCTTAATACTTCGCCTAAACCAAATTTAGCATGTTTTACAATTTGTCCTTCTTTAATTAATAAAGGATTGTCAGGTGTAATATTTTCATTTCCCGAAGAAGCTTGTTTGCGCTGTGCTTCGCTAAGCTTAACAAGCCTTTTATTAATAACAGGAACGGTAGTATTAGTTCCTGATTTTTTTCTTTCAAATTTTGGTTTTGCCGGGGATTTAAAAAAATCATTTTCATTAAATGACATATTAGATTCTTCGTTAAAAGAATCCGGTAATTCCAGAAATTTTTCGTCAATTTCCTTAATAAATCTGCTTGGTCTGCAACTCGTTGGAATTCCCCATTTATATCTTTCGTTAGCATAAGAGATCGTGGCTGATTCTTCTGCTCTGGTTAAGGCTACATAAAACAGTCTTCGTTCTTCTTCAAGTTCTTTTTGTGTTGAGGATGACATTGAAGAAGGGAACAAATCTTCTTCCAGACCAACTAAGAAAACATGTTTAAATTCCAGACCTTTTGCCGAATGAACTGTCATAATTGTTACTTTATTAAAATCGTCATCTTTTTCATTATCCAGATTAGTTAACAAAGCAACATTTTCCATATACCTGGTTAAAGAAGGAAAATCATCAGATGATTCATTCTCGTCGACAAATTCTTTAATACCGTTTAATAACTCTTCAATATTTTCAAATTTTGTAAGTTCTTCATGAGACTCGGGATTTTTCAGCGCCTTTATTATTCCGGATTCCATGGCAATACCCATTGCAGCATCATATGCATCAAGGCTTTTTATATCTTCAGCAAATTTTTGGATTAATGCTCTGAATTTAACTAATTTATTTATGGCTCCGGAGTTAAGGCCAATCTGAACATTCTCGATCCCGTTTAGTGCTTCTAGTAAGTTTTTATTTTTGTGTCCGGCATATTCTTCAATACGCGAAACTGTAGTTTGCCCTATTCCCCTGGTCGGATAATTAATAATACGTAATAAGGCTCCATCATCTTTTTGATTAACAGCTAAACGGAAATATGCCAGAATATCCTTAATTTCTTTACGCTGGTAAAACGAAATTCCACCATAAACTTTATAGGGAATACTAAATCTTCTTAAAGCTTCCTCAAAGCTTCTTGATTGTGCATTGGTTCTGTATAGGATTGCAAAATCCTTAAAATCACATCCTTTTTCCTGAGAAACATCCTGAATTATTCCGGCAGTTCTAAAAGCTTCGTCTTTATCAGTTTCTGCTTCAATAACCAGAATTTTATCGCCTTCGGCATTTTTAGAGTATATGTTTTTAGCAATTTGCTCCTTATTCTTTTTTATCAGACTATTAGCAGCTTCGACTATTATTTTTGTTGATCTGTAATTCTGCTCTAGTTTATATAGTTTGTAATCAGGGTAATCATTTCTAAAATTCAGAATGTTTTCAATCTTTGCACCGCGAAAGGCATAAATACTTTGAGCATCATCGCCAACAACACAAATATTTTTGTTTTTAGCACTTAGCTTATTTATTATAAGGTATTGAGCAAAATTAGTATCCTGGTACTCATCAACCAGAATATATTTGTATTTTTCCTGATATTTCTCCAGAATTTCAGGGTGATCACGAAATAAGATATTGGTATTTAAAAGCAGATCATCAAAATCCATTGCGTCAGCTTTTTTGCATCTGTTCGAATAAATCGTATAAATTTCTGTTATTCGTGGTTTTTTATTCTTTTGATCCTGAATTATTATTTGTTGATTGTTACTGTATGCTTTTGCGGTTAATAAATTGTTTTTTGCGCTCGAAATTCTCCCATAAATTTCATTGGGCTTATATGTTTTATCATCAAGACCGAGTTCTTTAATAATTTTTTTTACAAGATTTTTAGAATCGATAGTGTCGTATATGGTATAATTCGAAGTGTAACCAAGACTTTCTGATTCCATTCTTAATATTCTGGCAAAAACAGAGTGAAAAGTCCCCATCCATAAATATCTGGCTATATCGCTTCCAACAATTTTGGCAATACGCGATTTCATTTCTGCCGCAGCCTTATTTGTAAATGTTAATGCCAGTATATTATGTGCCGGAATTCCATTTGCAAGTAAATGTGTAATTCTGTAAGTTAAAACTCGTGTTTTTCCTGATCCTGCACCAGCAATAACAAGAGATGCTCCCTTAAAATCGGTTACGGCTTTTTTTTGCGCTTCATTCAAATCCTGCAAGTAATCGTACACTATAAAAATTCTTTTCTGTGGTTATTTTTTAAGATTTTTAAAGCTGTAAAAGTATATTCTATTATCTGTCGAAGCAAGATTGTCTGAAAGTATTTATTCACAAATCCAGGATTAAATTTCTTTGTGATTAATTAATGGCGATTTTTGTAATCAAATCAAAAAACGGATTATCCATACAATTTTATTGAATGATAATTGTTATTATTGTAGTTTCCGAAACTACCGGAAACAGAAATATATTATACAATGAACCTGAGGTATTTATTATTTTTAATTATAGTTTTTTTTGGTCTGAACGGATATTCGCAGATTAGTTCTGAAGCAGATTTTAATGAAGCAACAGAATATTCTGATAGTGATTATGTTTTTGTTTTTTGTACCGACGATGTAAATGGAGGAAGTTTAACTGTAAAAGATTCAACAGGTAACGGTGGTTATGATTTTGCATGGTATAAATTCAGCGAAGGAGACGAAGATTTTACAGATGTTCTTGGCAGTGGTAACGTTGAGTCCGGAGATAGCATTTCTACAATAACGGGTCTTAGTCGCGGAGGGTATATGGTTACTCTTACTAATGTTGTTCCTGCACAAACATATGTTGCATGGGTTTATATTGGCGATGAACTAACGGCAGACTTAAGATTTGATGCAAGTAACGAATGTGATTATCTTGGAATATGGGTAGATCCGGTATATACTACAACAACTTATTTTAATACAAGCTTTAGTTATTTTGATTCTTTAAATGCAGAATATTCTGTGTTTAAAAACAAAGTGGACCTATATGAATGGTCACATGACAATAGTGACTGGCTGGGATTCATTAGTTATAACGCACCCTTTACAAGCATGTTTGATTTGCCAACGAAAAACACTATTTTTTCGATTGTAACCACAGATAGATTCGGATGTCAGATTGAAGACGATATTGATTATACGGCTATTGAAACAAGGGCAAAGCTTTTATGGCAGAGTATGGACGAAAGAACAGAAGAGCTTCTTGAATCCGGAAATAACGACAATGAAATTACTGGTCCTGCACCATTACTTGCGAAGTTTACTAATGATTCAGAAAATGGACAGAACTATACCTGGTTTTTTGGAGACACTCTCTGGAATAACGATGTCGATACAATAGTTACATCTGATTTTCTTCTAGAGCCAGAGCATACTTATTATTATACAGCAGATACCGGTAAAACATATACTCTAAAACTTATTAGCGAAAGCGAATATGGCTGTAAGGATTCTATTACACTGGAAATTAATATTGAACCTTCCGTCATAGAATTTCCTAATGTATTTACGCCGAATGATGATGGAACTAATGATGTTTTTGTATTAACTGATTATCAGTCAATCAGAATTTTTAAAATAACTATATTTAATCGTGTCGGGCAGCTTGCTCATGAATTTGAAGGCGATGTTCGTGACTGGGAAGGTTGGAATGGTAAAATAAAAGATAGTAGCAGCGATGCGCCGGAGGGGAATTATTTCTTTGTTGTTGAGGTAAAAGGATGGGATAATGTAGAATATAATAATAATACTTTCAAAAAAGCCTCTGCTAAGGAAAACTCTACAACTACAGAAGAAACAACAGAAACATCTGGTTCTGGTCAGTTTGGTATTTTAAGGCTGTATAGGTAACACTTATAAAATAAAAAAAGCAGGATCAATTGATCCTGCTTTTTCGATATAGCATATTATATATAATATCTATTCTTCATCTTCTTCTTTCTCGAATGTTTTTATCAGTTTTTCCTGAACATCCATAGGTACCTGTTCGTATTTTGCAAACTGCATTGTATAAGTTGCTCTACCACCACTTAACGAACTAAGTGCAGTCGAATATTTATTTAATTCAGCTAACGGCACTTTTGCATTAAGTTTCTCAAAACCTTTATCAGAGTTCATACCCTCAATCATTGCACGACGTCCTTGTAAATCACTCATTACGTCACCCATCCTGTCAGAAGGAACTAAAACTTCAATATCGTAAATTGGTTCCATAATTTTCGGTCCTGCTTCTTTAAAAGCTGCTTTGAATGCATGACGACCAGCTAGTTTAAACGAAATTTCATTTGAATCAACAGGGTGCATCTTGCCATCATAAACAGCAACTTTTATGTCACGTGCATATGAGCCTGTTAATGGTCCTTCTTCCATCTTTTCCATAATACCTTTTAAGATAGCAGGTAAAAAACGTGCATCAATCGCACCACCAACAATACAATTATAATAAATTAATTTACCACCCCAGGGTAATGCATACTCTTCTTTATTTCTAACAGAAACCTTGAACTCTTTACCATTAATTTTGTAACTTGTTGGATCCGGCATGTTTTCTTTATATGGCTCAATAACCATATGAACTTCACCAAACTGACCAGAACCTCCTGATTGTTTTTTATGTCTGTAGCTTGATCCGGCAATTTTTGTAATTGTTTCTCTGTATGGAATCTTAGGAGCTAAAAACTCAGATTCAATATTATAAACATTATCAAGATGCCATTTTATCATGTTATTTATATGATATTCACCTTGTCCTGAAAGAATAATCTGTTTTAGTTCTTTCGAATATTCAATTCCAATAGTTGGATCGGCTTCGCGTATTCTACCTAATGCTTCACCTAACTTTTCATCATCAGATTCATTAACTGCTTTAATAGCCGTTCTGTATTTTGAATTTAAAAATGAAATTTCAGGGAACAGAACTTTGTCTTTTGCATTAGATAAGGTTTGATTGGTTTTTGTATTTTTAAGTTTTACTGCAGCACCAATATCGCCAGCAACTAATTTAGAAACTTTTGTTCTGTTTTTACCAGCTACAATAAATAACTGAGATAATCTTTCTTTAGTTTCAGATGAGTTGTTGTTTAAATCCAGTCCTTCACTAACAGTACCAGAATTAACTTTAAAATAGTTAATCTCACCAATGTGAGATTCGTTTGCTGTCTTAAAAACAAAAATATTAGTATCTCCGTTTTCTTTGCATTCAATTTCTTTACCTCCTTCTGTAACAGATGCAGGCATCATTTCAGGAGAAGGCGCAACATTAGTGATGAATTCTAAAACTCTTTTTACTCCAAAATTCTTTTCTGCCGAAGTACAAAAAACAGGAAACATACCACGGGTTATTAAACCTGCAGTAATTCCTTTTCTCATTTCATTTTCGTCAAGAGAACCTTTTTCAAAAAACAATTCCATTAATTGCTCATCATTCTCAGCAGCAGCTTCAACTAAAGCATTATGTAATTCTTCAGCAATATCTTTCTGATCATCAGGAATCTCCAGTATTTCTCTTTCACCTGCAGCATTGAATTTATACATTTTCATCAATAATACATCGATAATAGCATTAAAATCCGTCCCGCTTGATACTGGGTATTGTACAACTACGGCTTTAGAACCAAATGTTGTTTTTACAGCTTCCAGAGATTTTTCAAAATTAGCACCCTCGTGGTCAAGTTTGTTGAAAATTAGCATTAATGGTTTGTTGTACTTGTTGCAATGTCTGTTCAGAATTTCTGTTCCGACTTCAACTCCATTTTGTGCATTAATTAACATAACTGCCAGATCAGTAGCTGAAAAAGAAGATATAACTCCACCAATAAAATCATCAGCACCAGGAGTGTCGATAATATTAATTTTGTGATCGTTAAATTCTGTATATAAAACAGTTGAAAATACAGAGTTTAAATTTTCTTGTTCAATTTCGTTATAGTCAGATGCTGTATTCTTTCCGTTTATAGTTCCTTTACGATCTATAATACCACCTTCAAAGAGCATCGCTTCAGCCATCGAGGTCTTACCAGACCCCGCATTACCAATCAAAGCGATATTCCTGATTTTATCAGTTTGATAAGTCTTCATATGTATTTATTGATTTAATTAATAATTTTTATTCTAAAATCGTATAAACAAACCATTTATCAAGTTATTAGATAAACGGCCTCAAAAATAGTAAAATTTTGTCAACACACAAGTACATGAATATAATATATTATGTATAAAATTTTATAGGATATTTTATATAAGCTGGAGTGGTTTTTTCATAATCTTTCTAAATAGAATAAAATATATAAATATTTTCTTTTTCTTTTGTTATTTACTAAAAAAGATTATAATTTTGCGGCATTTTCCGGTCAGAAATTTGGTGCGGGTAAAATAATAAAGATCAATTAATTTGGAGTATTTGGAATGTTGTTTTGAAGATTATTTATTATTTCCTGAATCAATTTAAAAATACGAAATAAATTAGTTTTTATTGTGGATTTTAAAAAAAAAAAATACCTTTGCAAACCGAATTTATGAAATTTTATTTTAAATAGTTGATTATATGCCTACAATACAGCAGTTAGTAAGAAAAGGAAGAACCCAGATTGTGGTTAAGAAAAAAGCTCCTGCTTTGGATGCATGTCCACAAAGGAGAGGTGTTTGTACACGTGTGTATACAACAACACCTAAAAAACCTAACTCTGCTATGAGAAAAGTTGCAAGAGTAAGGTTGACAAACGGGAAAGAAGTTAATGCTTATATTCCTGGAGAAGGTCATAATTTGCAGGAACACTCGATTGTTTTAATCAGAGGCGGTAGAGTAAAAGATCTTCCTGGTGTTAGGTATCATTTAATTCGTGGTGCTCTTGACACATCAGGTGTTGAAGGAAGAACTCAAAGACGTTCGAAATACGGTACTAAAAGACCAAAAAAATAAACTAAATCAAAGAGTTTAGATAGAAATGAGAAAATCAAAACCAAAACAGCGGATAATATTACCGGATCCAAAATATAAAGATACTTTGGTTACAAGGTTTGTAAATGACCTTATGGTAGACGGAAAGAAAAACGTTGCTTACCAGATTTTTTATGATGCAATGGATTTTATTGCTGAAAAAAATAAGGACAAAGAAATCACTCCGGTTGAAACATGGAAAAAAGCATTGGAAAATATTACTCCAATGGTTGAGGTTAAAAGTAGAAGAATCGGTGGTGCAACTTTTCAGGTTCCAATGGAAGTTAACCCTAAAAGAAAAACGGCTATTAGTATCAGAAATATGATAAAATATTCCCGTCAGCGTAATGGTAAAAATATGGCTGAAAAGTTGGCGCAAGAGATTCTTGCTGGTTTCAACGAAGAGGGTGGTGCATTTAAAAAGAAAGAAGAAACACATAGAATGGCCGATGCCAACAAAGCATTTGCACATTTTAGATTTTAATAATAAAGATTAAAGGGTAAGAGTAGATAGATGAGTAAAGCGTTGCAAAATACCAGAAATATCGGGATCATGGCACATATTGATGCCGGTAAAACTACTACAACAGAGCGAATTCTGTTCTATACTGGTATTACACACCGTATTGGGGAAGTTCATGACGGAGCTGCTACAATGGACTGGATGGTTCAGGAGCAGGAGAGAGGAATTACAATTACTTCTGCAGCAACTACAGCTTTCTGGAATTATAACAATAAGGAACATAAAATTAATATTATAGATACTCCGGGGCATGTGGATTTTACCGTTGAGGTAGAAAGATCGCTTCGTGTATTGGATGGAGCCGTTGCATTATTTTGTGCAGTAGGTGGAGTAGAACCTCAGTCGGAGACTGTGTGGCGACAAGCTGATAAATATAATGTACCAAGAATGGCATTTGTTAATAAAATGGATCGTTCCGGTGCTGATTTCTATTCAGTGGTAAATCAAATTAAAGAAAAATTGGGAGCAAATCCTGTTCCTGTTCAAATACCTATTGGATCAGAAGAATCTTTTAGTGGAGTTATTGATTTAATTGAAAACAAAGCTATTGTGTGGCATGATGATGAGAAGATGGGCACACGATATGAATTAGTCGATATACCTGAAGAATTAGTTGGTGAAGCGGAAGAATGGAGAGGTAAATTAGTTGAAGCAGTAGCAGAACATGATGATGCTTTACTGGAAAGATATTTCGAAGACCCTGAGTCAATTACAAAAGAAGAAATGATTGAAGTTATTCGAAAGGCTACAATAGAAATGACTATTACACCTGTACTTTGCGGATCAGCTTTTAAAAATAAAGGTGTTCAGCGTTTGCTGGATGCTGTTGTTGCCTTTTTACCAAGTCCAATGGATGTAGGTAATGTTTCCGGAGTAAATCCTAAAAATGACGAAATCGTTGAGCGTAAACCAGAGGCATCAGAACCATTGGCTGCATTAGCGTTTAAAATTGCAACCGATCCTTTTGTAGGAAGACTTGCGTTTTTAAGAGTATATTCAGGAAAAATTGCATCCGGATCATATGTTTTAAATATAAGAACGGGTAAACGTGAGAGAATATCGCGTTTATACCAGATGCATGCAAACAAACAGAATCCAAAAGATGTGATAGAGGCCGGAGATATTTGTGCAGCTGTAGGGTTTAAAGACCTTCGTACCGGCGATACTTTATGCGATGAAAAACGTCAAATTACGCTGGAGTCAATGGATTTTCCAAAACCCGTAATAGGAATTGCAGTTGAGCCAAAAACACAAAAAGATTTAGATAGATTAAATATTGCCCTTCAGAAATTAGCGGAAGAAGATCCTACATTTACAGTTAAAGTTGATGCTGATTCAGGACAAACAGTTATTAGCGGAATGGGAGAGTTACATCTTGAAATTTTGCTGGATAGGCTTGTTCGTGAATTTAAGGTTGAGTGTAATCAGGGAGCACCACAGGTTGCTTATAAAGAATCAATTACTTCAACAGTTGAGTACCGTGAGGTATTTAAGAAACAGTCCGGAGGTAGAGGTAAATTTGCAGATATTAAGGTTGAAATAGGGCCTGTAGATGAAGGTGAGAAAGATTTGCAGTTTATTGATAAAATTAAGGGTGGAAATATACCCCGTGAATTTATACCAGCTATTAAGAAAGGATTCAAGGAGGCAATGTACAATGGCGTATTGGCAGGTTATCAGGTAGATAGCTTAAAGGTTGCAGTTCTTGACGGATCATACCATGAGGTGGATTCAGATGCATTGTCATTTGAAATAGCTGCAAAAATGGCATTTAAACATGCATGTACAAAAGCAAAACCAAAATTACTTGAACCTATTATGGATGCAGAGGTTGTAACTCCTGAAGAATATATGGGTGATATCATTGCAGATTTTAATAAGCGAAGAGGTAAGATTGAAGGAATGGAAAACAAGGGTGGTGCAAGAGTTATTAAAGCAAAAGTACCATTAGCTGAAAAATTTGGTTATGTAACTGTATTAAGAACATTAAGTTCAGGACGTGCTACTTCAACAATGGAATTCTCACATTACGAAGAGGTTCCTGTGAGTATTGCTGAAGAAATAATTGAGAAAACAAAAGGTAAAAGCGAATTAGTTTAATTTAGGATATAATGAGCCAGAAGATTAGAATTAAGTTAAAGTCTTATGATCACAATTTAGTAGATAAATCTGCTGAGAAAATTGTGAAGACGGTAAAATCTACAGGTGCTGTAATTAGTGGTCCAATTCCGCTACCAACACACAAAAGAGTGTTTACAGTACTAAGATCTCCGTTTGTAAATAAGAAATCAAGAGAGCAGTTTCAGTTATCAGCATATAAAAGATTACTTGATATCTATAGTTCTACACCAAAAACTATTGATGCATTGATGAAACTGGAATTACCTAGTGGAGTAGAGGTGGAAATTAAAGTATAATTAAAGTTAAAAACGAGAAACAATGCCAGGATTAATTGGAAAAAAGATTGGGATGACTTCCATCTTCAGTGCCGAGGGAAAAAATATTCCATGCACTGTTATTGAGGCTGGACCATGCGTCGTAACACAAGTCAAAACATTAGATAATGATGGTTACCATGCATATCAATTGGCTTTTGATGAAAAAAAGGAAAAGAGTACGAGTAGCCCAATGAAAGGACATTTCAAAAAAGCGAACACTACTCCAAAAAGAATTCTTCACGAATTCGTAAACTTTATTAAAGACTATAAAATTGGTGAAGACGTTACAATCGATATTTTCAATGAAGATATGTGGGTCGATGTAGCAGGATATACTAAAGGTAAAGGATTTCAGGGTGTTGTAAAACGTCATGGTTTTCATGGTGTTGGAGGACAAACACATGGTCAGCACAATAGATTACGTGCACCTGGTTCTTTAGGAGCATCTTCATATCCTTCAAGAGTATTTAAAGGAATGAGAATGGCTGGTCAAACAGGTAATAAAAAGGTTAAAGTTATTAATCTTAAAGTTGTCAAAGTTATTAAAGAGAATAATTTATTAGTTGTTAAAGGATCTGTTCCTGGAGCAAAAGGATCATACTTAATTATTCAGAAGTATTAATTATTCAGAAGTAATGGAATTATCTATAATAAAAATAACAGGAAAAGATACCGGTAAAAAAGTTACCTTGAACGATTCAATTTTCAAAATTGAACCAAAAGAGCATGCTATATATCTTGATGTAAAACAATATATGGCTAACAAGCGTCAGGGTACACATAAATCAAAAGAAAGATCTGAGATTGCTGGTAGCACAAGAAAGATTAAAAGACAAAAAGGAACCGGTACTGCCAGAGCTGGTAGTATAAAATCACCTATTTTTAGGGGTGGTGGAAGAGCTTTTGGCCCACAACCAAGGGATTATTCTTTTAAGCTAAATAAAAAGGTTAAGCAATTAGCCAGAAAATCAGCTTTGACTTTAAAAGCAATTGATAACAATATAAAAGTGTTGGAAGATTTTAGTTTTGAGGCTCCTAAAACAAAAGAGTTTGTTGATCTTAGAAATAATCTGGAAGTAGCAGATAAAAAAGTACTTTTAGTTTTATCTGAACAAAATAAAAATATATATTTGTCATCCAGAAATTTAAAGGATGTTAAAGTAGTAACAGTTTCTGATTTAGCTACTTATGATATAGTTAATGCTTCTGTTATTCTCTTTGTAGAGAATTCAATTGAGCCTTTACATAAATTGTTTAGAATATAGAAAAAATTGATACGATGGATATTTTATTGAAGCCAATAGTTACCGAAAAAATGACCAAACAAAGTGAAGACTTTAACAGGTATGGTTTTATAGTGGATACAAGGGCGAATAAACTTCAGATTAAGAGTGCAGTTGAAGAAATGTATGGTGTTTCAGTGGAATCTGTTAATACAATGCGTTATCTGGGAAAAAAGAAATCCCGAAATACTAAATCAGGTATTATCGAAGGACGAGCAAAGTCTTTTAAAAAGGCAATCGTAACTTTATCAGAAGGTGAAAAAATAGATTTTTATAGCAATATTTAATTGATATGGCAGTACGTAAATTAAAGCCTGTTACACCAGGACAAAGACATAAAGTAATCGGTGCATTTGATACAATTACTAAAAGTACACCGGAAAAATCTTTGTTAGCTCCAATGAAGAGATCAGGGGGACGGAATAATGATGGAAGAATGACCATGAGATATATGGGTGGTGGTCATAAGAAAAGATACAGAATTATTGATTTCCTTCGCAACAAAGATGGAATGGAAGCAACTGTTAGTAGTATTGAGTACGATCCAAACAGAACAGCTCGTATTGCTTTAGTTGTATACAAAGATGGTGAGAAAAAATACATTATCGCTCCGAACGGATTAAAAGTTGGTCAAACAATTAACTCAGGTAAAGATATAGCCCCGGAAGTCGGAAATACTTTATTCTTATCAGATATTCCATTAGGAACAATTATTCATAATATTGAGTTACAACCTGGAAGAGGAGGAATATTAGCAAGAAGCGCAGGTTCTTATGCACAGTTAACATCTCGTGACGGAAAATATGCTATTGTTAAATTACCATCAGGTGAGTCCAGAATGATATTAATTACATGCCGTGCAACAATTGGGACTGTTTCAAATACAGATCATTTCTTAGAAGTTTCTGGTAAAGCGGGTAGAAGCAGATGGTTAGGAAGAAGACCAAGAGTACGTGGTGTTGTTATGAATCCGGTTGATCACCCAATGGGTGGTGGTGAAGGTAGATCTTCAGGAGGTCACCCAAGATCAAGAAACGGTATGCCTGCTAAAGGATATAAAACAAGAGCTAAGAAAAAAGCTTCTAATAAGTACATTGTAGAAAAACGTAAGAAATAAAATAGATTACTATGAGTCGATCATTGAAAAAAGGTCCGTTTATTGATTTCAAGCTTGAAAAAAGAGTCCTGGATATGAATGATGCAGGGAAAAAATCCGTGATTAAAACCTGGTCGAGAAGATCAATGATATCTCCGGATTTTGTTGGGCATACTATTGCAGTTCACAACGGGAATAAATTTATACCGGTTTATGTTACAGAAAATATGGTTGGTCATAAGTTAGGTGAATTTGCTCCTACAAGAACATACAGAGGACATTCAGGTAACAGATAGGCATAACCGACGATAGTACAATATAATAAAACATTAATAATGGGTGCAAGAAAAAGAATAAGAGCAAATCAAATAAAAGAAAGCAAAAAAAATCAATATTTTGCTAGTTTGAGAAATTGCCCTACCTCACCAAGAAAAATGAGGTTAGTTGCCGATTTGATTAGAGGACTGGATGTAAACAAAGCTCTTGATATTTTAAAATATAGTTCAAAAGAAGCCTCAAATAGAGTTGAAAAACTATTACTTTCTGCCATTGCAAACTGGCAGGTTAAAAATGAAGGTGTTAGAATTGAAGACAGCAGATTAGTCGTGAAAGAAATCTTTGTTGATAGTGCAAGAATGTTGAAAAGAATTCAACCAGCTCCTCAGGGAAGAGCCCACAGAATTAGAAAAAGATCTAATCACGTGACTTTAGTGCTAGATAATTTAAATAACAACGATACTCAAACAGAACAATAGATGGGACAAAAGGTTAATCCAATAGGAAATCGATTAGGAATCATTAAAGGATGGGACTCTAATTGGTACGGTGGAAGAAATTACGCTGATAAGCTTGCTGAAGATAATAAGATAAGAACATATCTTGAAGCCAGACTTGCTAAAGCTAGTATTTCTAAGATTGTTATTGAAAGAACTTTGAAATTAATAACCGTTACTGTTAATACTGCCCGCCCTGGAATTATCATTGGAAAAGGTGGTCAGGAAGTTGATAAACTGAAAGAAGAGTTAAAGAAAATTACTCATAAAGAAGTTCAGATTAATATTTTTGAAGTAAAAAGACCAGAGCTTGATGCAACAATAGTTGGAAATGCCGTCGCTCGTCAAATCGAAGGTAAAGTTTCATATCGTCGTGCTATAAAAATGGCAATTGCTTCAACAATGAGAATGGGTGCTGAAGGAATAAAAATTCAAATCTCAGGTCGTTTAGGTGGTGCTGAAATGGCTCGTACAGAAGTATATAAAGAAGGACGTACTCCATTACACACACTACGTGCCGATATCGATTATTCTTTAAGCGAAGCTTTAACAAAAGTTGGATTAGTAGGTGTCAAAGTTTGGATTTGTAAAGGTGAAATTTTTGGAAAACCTGATTTATCTCCAAACCAGGGTGCGTCAAAAAATCAAAAGCCAGGTCATGGTAAAAGTGGTGGCTTCAATAAGAGAAAAAGAAAATAAGGCGATAATTTTAAAGATTATTAGGAATGTTACAGCCAAAGAAAACTAAATACAGAAGAGTCCAGAAGGGTAAAATGAAAGGTAATGCTCAAAGAGGTAATCAGCTTTCTTTTGGTTCTTTTGGAATTAAAGCACTTGATGAGTGTTGGATGACCGGACGACAAATTGAAGCAGCCAGACAGGCCGTTACCAGATACATGAAGCGTGAAGGTCAGATATGGATCAGGGTATTTCCGGATAAACCAATAACAAAGAAACCTGCAGAGGTTCGTATGGGTAAAGGTCGTGGAGCACCAGAAGGATTTGTAGCACCAATTAAGCCAGGTAGAATTATTATTGAAGCTGAAGGTGTACCTTTTAAAGTTGCTCAGGAAGCGTTACGTCTTGCTGCACAAAAACTACCTATCCCTGTAAAATTCGTTGTTAGACGAGATTATGTAGAAAAAACAAATTAGTGCAAAATGAAAAATTCTGAAATAAAAGAGTTGACAATAAAGGAGTTAGTAGAGAGAATCGATACAGATAATACTCATTTGACTCGTCTAAAGCTTAACCATGCGGTTTCTCCTTTAGACAATCCTTTGAAGATCAAAGAAACACGCAAGAATATTGCAAGAATGAAAACTGAGTTGCGAAGAAGAGAATTAAACGAAAATCAGAACAGTTAATTTTTTAAGATGGAAACAACAAGGAAACTGAGAAAAGAACGTATTGGAGTTGTTGTAAGCAACAAGATGGATAAAACCATTGTAATTGCTGTCGAACGTAAAGTAAAACATGCTAAATACGGGAAATTTATCAAACGTAGTAATAAACTTACTGCGCACGATGAAGAAAATACTTGCAATATAGGGGACACTGTTAGAATAATGGAAACAAGACCTTTGAGCAAAAATAAATGTTGGAGATTAGTAGAAATTATTGAAAGAGTTAAATAGTCATGATACAACAAGAAAGTAGATTAACAGTTGCTGATAATAGCGGAGCTAAAGAAGTATTATGTATTCGTGTACTTGGAGGTACCGGTCGAAGATATGCTTCTGTAGGTGACCAAATAGTTGTTACTGTTAAAAGTGCTTTACCATCAGGAGAAGTAAAAAAGGGAACTGTTAGCCGGGCTGTTGTGGTTCGCACTAAAAAAGAAGTTCGCCGTCCCGATGGTTCATATATTCGTTTTGATAACAATGCAGTTGTATTGTTAAACCAGACAGGTGAAATTCGTGGAACACGTATATTTGGCCCTATACCAAGGGAATTGCGAGAAAAGTTCATGAAAATCATTTCATTAGCTCCCGAAGTATTATAATTTAAAAATAATTGCTGCATGCGAAGGAAATTACACATTAAGAAAGGCGACACTGTTTACGTAAATGCAGGTGAATATAAAGGACAACAAGGCAAAGTTCTTGAAGTCATTTATGATAAATCAAAAGCCATTGTTGAAAGCGTTAATATGGTTTCGAAACATACCAAGCCTAATGCGGATAATCCACAAGGTGGTATAGTAAAAAAAGAAGCCCCTGTTCATATTTCAAATTTGATGGTGGTTGACCCTTCTACTGGAAAACCTACGAGGATTGGTAGAAGATTAAACGAGAAAAGTAAATTAGTGCGATATTCAAAAAAATCTGGGGAGGAAATTAAGTAATGGAATATACGCCGTCTTTACAGACAAAATACAGAGATGAAATAGTCCCTGCAATGACTAAGGAATTTAGCTATAAAAGTGTAATGCAGGTTCCAAAGTTAGAGAAAATCATTCTTAACCAGGGAGTTGGTCAGGCAGTTGCAGATAAGAAACTTATAGAAACTGCTCAGGAAGAGTTAACGATTATAGCCGGTCAAAAAGCTATAAAAACCTATTCTAAAAAGGATATTTCTAATTTCAAATTAAGAAAAGGAATGCCAATTGGGGTTAAAGTAACTTTACGTAAAAGTAATATGTTTGAATTTTTGGAAAGATTAATACGAATATCACTTCCAAGGATTCGTGACTTTAACGGAGTTAATTCAAAATTTGACGGACGCGGAAACTATTCTTTGGGAATACAGGAGCAAATTATATTTCCGGAAATAGACCTTGATAAAATTAATAATATCATGGGATTGGAAATCACGTTTGTTACAAGTGCTAAGACTGATGAAGAAGGATTTGCATTATTACGCAAATTCGGAATACCATTTAAAAATATTAAAAAGAACTAGAATGGCTAAAGAATCAATGAAAGCCCGCGAAAGAAGGCGCCAAAAATTGGTCGAAAAGTATGCAGAGAAAAGAGCTAAACTTAAAGCTGAAGGCGATTATGTTGGATTAAGCAGATTGCCTAAAAACTCTAATCCAATTAGATTGCATAACAGATGCTCTATAACCGGAAGACCAAAAGGGTACATCAGACAATTCGGTATAAGTAGAATAACCTTCAGAGAGATGGCATCAAAAGGTTTGATCCCAGGTGTTAGGAAGGCAAGTTGGTAGATTGTAAATAATAATAAGAAGAGATATGATCACAGATCCGATAGCAGATTATCTTACTCGATTAAGAAATGCCTTAATGGCAAATCATAGAGTTGTAGAAGTTCCTGCTTCTAATTTGAAAAAAGATATTACAAAGTTATTATATGATAAAGGATATATCCTTTCATATAAATTTGAAGATGATAATAAGCAGGGGATAATTAAGATTGCATTAAAATATCACCCTGAAACTAAAGCTCCGGCTATTCGTTCTATTAAACGTGTGAGTACGCCTGGATTAAGAAAATATGTAGACACAAGCGAAATACCAAGAGTACTTAATGGTTTAGGTATTGCTATTTTATCAACATCAAAAGGTGTAATTACCGATAAAGAAGCACGTACATTGAATGTTGGTGGCGAGGTATTATGTTATGTACATTAAAAAGGAGGAATACTAAATGTCACGAATAGGGATATTACCAATAAATTTACCAGGCGGAGTTACTGTGACTGTTAGCGATACTAATGAAGTTAAAGTTAAAGGTCCTAAAGGTGAGATTACTCAACAAGTCGATACAGATATTAAAGTTGAGATAAAAGAAAATCAGGTTATTGTTTCACGACCATCTGATGAGAAAAAATATAAATCATTACATGGTTTATACCGATCTTTAATAAACAATATGGTTGTGGGTGTTTCAGAAGGATATACTACTCAACAGGAATTAGTTGGTGTTGGATACAGAGCTGAAGTTAAAGGTCAGATTTTAGAACTTAGTTTGGGATTTTCGCACGACATTCATTTCCAGATACCTGTAGAGGTTAAGGTTGAAGCTAAACAAGAGAGAAGAAGCAATCCTGTTATAACTTTAACTAGCGTTAATAAGCAATTAATAGGTGAAGTTGCAGCAAAAATTCGTTCTTTAAGACCACCAGAGCCATATAAAGGTAAAGGGATTAAGTTTGTTGGTGAACAATTACGTAGAAAAGCTGGTAAAACCGCTAGTGTATAACGAATTTAAATAAATAAAGTCATGGCTTTATCAAAGCAAGATAGAAGATTAAGAATAAAAAGGCGTATTCGTAAGCAGATTAGTGGTTCTGCATCAAGGCCAAGAATGTCTGTTTTTAGAAGTAATCAGCAGATTTATGTGCAATTTATCGATGATTTAGAAGGCAAAACATTACTTTCAGTTGGTTCAAAAAATAAAGAAATTGCAGAAAAAGGCAATGTAGCAAAAATTGAACAGGCAAAATTAGTTGGGAATTTAGCAGCTAAAATGGCTTTAGAAAACGGTATTAAAGAAGTTGTTTTTGACAGAAACGGCAATTTATATCATGGTAGAGTAAAATCATTAGCAGAGGCTGCCAGAGAAGGCGGACTTAAATTTTAAGATAAAGATATTATGTCAACAAGTATAAGAAAAGTGAAAACCAGCGATTTGGAATTAAAGGACAAACTCGTTAGTATTCAAAGAGTAACAAAAGTTACAAAAGGGGGTAGGAATTTTGGTTTTACTGCCATTGTTGTTGTTGGTAACGAAGATGGTATCGTAGGCTATGGCCTTGGAAAAGCAAAAGAGGTAACAACCGCTATCGCTAAAGGAGTTGAGGCTGCAAAGAAAAATTTGGTAAAAGTACCTGTTTATAAAGGAACGATACCTCATGAACAAGTTGCCAGATTCGGTGGAGCTCATGTTTTTCTTAAGCCTGCTTCTCATGGTACAGGAGTTAAAGCTGGTGGTGCGATGCGTGCTGTCTTAGAAAGTGTTGGTGTTACTGACGTTCTTGCTAAATCTAAAGGATCAAGTAACCCTCACAATTTAGTTAAAGCAACAATCAGTGCATTATTGCAATTGCGTAATGCAAGAGCTGTTGCTGAACAAAGAGGTGTTACTCTCGACAAAGTATTTAATGGATAAGGACCTTTAATAAAAATCTAATGGCGAAGATAAAAGTTACACAAATTAAGAGCGGGATTGGTAGTACCAAACGCCAAAAAAGAACCTTAGAAGCATTAGGGATACGTAAAATGCATAATACTGTGGAGGTTGAGAATAATCCTCAGATTCAGGGTATGATAACAAAAGTAAGACATTTACTAAGGATTGAAGAAAAGTAATAACGAATAATTGAATTTATAAAATGGATTTAAGTAACTTAAAACCAGCAGAAAACTCAACTAAGAACAATAAAAGGGTTGGGAGAGGACAAGGATCTGGAAGAGGTGGTACTGCCACAAGAGGTCACAAAGGTCAAAAATCAAGATCCGGTTATTCTAAAAAAGTTGGATTTGAAGGAGGGCAAATGCCTCTACAGCGTCGTGTGCCAAAATTTGGATTTACTAATATTTCGAGAAAGGAATATAAAGGAATCAACATTGAGACCCTTGAGGAATTAGCTAAAAAGAAAAAATTAAATAAAATCGACATTGAAACATTGGTTGATGCTGGTTTAGTAAAGAAGAATAGTTTAATTAAGATTCTTGGCAGAGGAATATTAACTAAGAAATTAGAAGTTAAAGCACATGCTTTTTCAAAATCAGCTATCGAAGCAATTGAATCACTTGAAGGAACTATCGTAAAATTATAATTTAATGAGAGCTTTAATACAGACCATAAGGAATATAATTAAAATTGAAGATCTTAGATATCGTATTGTTTATACATTATTTATTCTATTAATTTATAGATTGGGAAGTTATATTGTTTTACCGGGGATTGATCCAAGTCAATTAGCCGCTTTAGAACAACAAACTGCTGATGGTGTTTTGGGTCTTTTAAATATGTTTTCTGGCGGATCTTTTTCCAGAGCATCCATATTTGCGTTAGGAATAATGCCTTACATTTCTGCTTCAATTGTAATACAGTTATTGGGAATTGCGATTCCTTATTTCCAGAGATTACAACGTGAAGGAGAAAGCGGAAGAAGAAAAATAAATCAGTTAACAAGATATTTAACAATTGCTATTTTAATTATGCAGGCACCTGCTTATCTTAAAAACTTACAGGTACAGTTGCCCGAATCAGCGTTTGTATTAACAGGAACATTTTTCTGGGTTTCTTCAGTAATAATATTAACATCGGGAACCATGTTTGTTATGTGGTTAGGTGAAAAAATTACCGATAAAGGTATTGGTAATGGTATATCATTGATTATTATGATTGGTATCATTGCAAGATTACCTTTCTCATTATTCGCTGAATTTATCAGTAGATTAGAAGATCAGGGAGGTGGATTAGTTGCATTCTTACTTGAAATGGTTATTTTGTTCTTTGTATTCGTCGCTACAATTTTGTTAGTACAAGGTACCCGAAAAATACCTGTACAATACGCTAAAAGAATTGTTGGCAACAAGCAATACGGAGGTGTTCGGCAATATATACCATTAAAAGTAAACTCTGCTGGTGTAATGCCAATCATTTTTGCACAGGCTTTAATGTTTTTACCTTTAACCTTAGCAGGGTTTGGAGATTCTGATTCCTTAAGAGGAATTGCGGCTACATTTTCAAACATTAATGGTTTCTGGTACAACTTTACATTTGCAATAATGATTATTCTATTCACGTATTTCTATACAGCCATTACTATAAATCCATCTCAAATGGCTGAAGATATGAAAAAGAATGGTGGCTTTATCCCTGGTGTAAAACCCGGACGAAAAACAGTTGAATTTTTAGATACAGTTATGTCCAGAATTACATTGCCGGGATCAATATTTTTAGCGTTGATTGCAATTCTACCCGCGTTTGCGCGATTGGGTGGTGTCGACAGTCAGTGGTCGCAATTTTTTGGAGGTACGTCTTTATTAATCCTTGTTGGTGTTGTTTTAGATACTTTACAACAAATCGAAAGTCATCTTTTAATGAGACATTACGATGGATTAATGAAATCAGGAAGAATTAAGGGAAGAGCCGGAGGCGCTTCTGCTATATAAGATATTATTTTTTATTACGACGTTCTTTGATGTTAATTTATAAGTCAGAAGTAGAGATTGAAATTGTCAGGAGAAACAACCTTCTGGTATCAAAAACTCTTGCTGAAGTGGCAAAACTTATTAAGCCAGGGGTAACAACCCTTGAATTAGATAAGCGGGCTGAGGAATTTATTAGAGATAATGGTGCTGTACCTGGGTTTTTAGGTTATGGCGGATTTCCTAACAGCTTATGTACTTCAGTAAATGATCAGGTGGTTCATGGAATACCTTCTGATTATGTTTTAAAAGATGGCGATATTGTTTCTGTTGATTGTGGTACTTATATGGATGGATATTATGGTGACACAGCATATACTTTTCCGGTTGGAGAGGTTCGCGGTGAAGTGATGAAATTACTCACTATTACGAAAGAATCTCTATTTAAAGGAATCGAAAACGCTGTTGAAGGTAAAAGAGTCGGAGATATAGGAAATGCAGTACAAGTTCATGCAGAAAATGCAGGTTATTCAGTTGTTCGGGAAATGGTTGGACACGGATTAGGTAAAGATATGCATGAAGCTCCTGAGGTTCCAAATTATGGAAAACGGGGTAAAGGTGTTTTATTAAAAAAGGGATTGGTTTTGTGTATTGAGCCAATGATAAACATGGGTTCAAAACAAATAAAGCAAGACAATGACGGTTGGACAATTAGAACAATTGATGGGAAACCTTCTGCACATTATGAATTAGCAGTAGTTGTTGATAAAGGTAAAGCTGAAATATTATCAACTTTTGATTTTATAGAAGAAATAACTAAAAATAAGATATAATTTATGGCAAAACAACCTTCGATTGAACAAGACGGTACTATTATCGAAGCACTTTCAAATGCTATGTTCAGAGTTGAACTCGAGAATGGTCACGTAATAACAGCTCATATTTCCGGTAAAATGAGAATGCATTATATTAAAATATTACCTGGAGATAAAGTTAAGGTTGAAATGTCACCTTATGATCTTACAAAAGGTAGAATAACTTATAGATATAAATAAAAAAAACAAGAAATGAAAGTCAGAGCATCTGTAAAGAAACGCAGTAGCGATTGTAAAATTGTTAGACGAAAAGGCAGACTATACGTTATTAACAAAAAAAATCCCAAGTTTAAACAGCGTCAGGGATAAATTATTATTTTTGTACTTTAATTAAAAAAGATTTATGGCAAGAATTGTTGGAGTAGATTTACCTAAAAATAAAAGAGGTGTAATAGGTTTAACCTATATCTACGGAATAGGTCGAAGTAATGCTGAAGCTATATTAGATGAAGCAGGAATTGATCAAAACATAAAAGTTAAAGACTGGAATGATGAGCATATTGCAAAAATCAGAGAGGTCGTGAACGCAAAGTTCAAGGTAGAAGGTGCATTACGTTCAGAAACACAAATGAACATTAAGCGATTAATGGATATTGGTTGCTACAGGGGTATTCGTCATCGTATTGGTCTTCCTGTTAGAGGACAGCATACAAAGAATAACGCGAGAACCAGAAAAGGTAAAAGAAAAACGATTGCTAATAAAAAGAAAGCAACTAAATAACAGTTAAGGAAATGGCAAAAAAGACTGGATCATCTAAGAAGAGGGTTGTAAAGGTTGAAGCGACCGGGCAAGTGCACATTCATGCTTCTTTTAACAATATTATTATTTCATTAACAAATAATAGCGGGCAAGTAATTTCTTGGTCTTCATCTGGAAAAATGGGTTTCAGGGGATCAAAGAAAAATACACCCTATGCAGCACAAATGGCTGCAGAAGATTGTGCAAAAGTAGCTTACGATCTTGGATTAAGAAAAGTAAAAGCATTTGTTAAAGGACCCGGTGCTGGTAGAGAATCGGCAATGCGAACTATCCACAATGCAGGAATTGAGGTTACAGAAATTACGGATGTAACTCCATTACCTCATAATGGATGTCGTCCACCTGCACGCAGAAGAGTTTAATACGTGTGATAAATATTTTGAGGTTGAATAAAAAGTTTAATATAAAGATTCATGGCTAGATATACTGGACCAAAGTCAAAAATAGCGAGGAAATTAGGAGAACCAATTTACGGACCTGATAAAAGTTTTGAGAAGAAAAATTATCCTCCAGGACAACAAGGCGCAAATAAGCGTAGAAAAAAAGTTTCTGAATATGGTGTTCAATTAATGGAAAAGCAAAAAGCTAAATATACTTATGGTGTATTGGAAAAGCAATTCTTTAATTTATTTGAGCAGGCATCAAGAAAAAAAGGTATTACCGGTGAAAACTTATTGCAATTATTAGAATCACGTTTAGATAATGTGATATTCCGTTTAGGAATTGCTCCAACAAGAGCAGCTGCAAGGCAATTTGTTACACATAAGCATATTACGGTTAACGGACATGTAGTTAATATACCTTCATATACTGTAAAATCCAGCGATATTGTTGGAGTAAGAGAGAAATCAAAATCTCTTGAAGCTATAACAAATAGTTTAGCATCGGCTCGTTTTAATAAATATTCATGGTTAGAATGGGATTCAGATCAAATGACAGGTAAATTTTTAAATATGCCTGAAAGATCAGATATTCCTGAGAATATTAAAGAGCAGTTAATTGTAGAATTATATTCGAAATAATAATAATTACTCATTATTTATGGCAATTTTAGCATTTCAAAAGCCCGATAAGGTCATTATGGTCGAAGCAAACGAAACTTATGGTAGATTTGAGTTTCGCCCTTTAGAACCAGGATATGGAATTACTGTCGGCAATTCTTTACGAAGGATTCTTTTATCATCATTGGAAGGGTATGCCATTACTTCAATAAAAATTGAAGGTGTAGAACATGAATTTTCTACTTTAGCTGGTATTGTTCAGGATATTAGTGAAATCATTCTGAATTTAAAACAGGTACGTTTTAAATGCAATGTAGAAGAAGCAGAAGATGAGAAATTTACTGTTACTATTACAGGACAGAATGAATTTAAAGCCGGAGATATTAATAACTTTTCAACTAATTTTAAAGTATTAAACCCTGATCACGTAATTTGTGAAATGGAACCGGATGTAAAACTTCAAATAGAAATTTCTGTTAATAAAGGCAGGGGATATGTTCCTTCTGAAGAAAACAGACCTGTTGATGGTGAATTTGGTGTTATTGCAATTGATTCAATTTTCACTCCTATAAGAAACGTAAAATACTCTATTGAGAATTTCCGTGTGGAGCAAAAAACTGACTTTGAAAAGCTGATTTTTGAGATTGAGTCGGATGGTTCTATACATCCGAAAGAGGCATTAAAAGAAGCTGCAAAAATACTTATCTATCATTTAATGTTATTCTCTGATGAAAAGATTACACTTGACACAGATGAAAAGTATGCAAACGAAGAGTTTGATGAAGAAGTATTACACATGCGTCAGCTACTTAAAACAAGGTTAGTTGATATGGATCTTTCAGTAAGAGCATTAAATTGTTTAAAAGCTGCTGAGGTTGATTCATTAGGAGATTTGGTGAAATATAATAAGAACGATTTATTAAAGTTTAGAAACTTTGGTAAAAAGTCGTTAACTGAATTAGAGGATTTACTTAGCCAAATGAATCTTACATTTGGAATGGATATCACTAAGTATAAATTAGACAAAGAGTAACAAGGATGAGACATAGAAAATCATTTAACCACTTAGGAAGAAAACCTGCTCACAGGAAAGCGATGTTGTCGAACATGGCATCATCGTTAATTTTACATAAGAGAATTAATACAACAATTGCAAAAGCAAAAGCTCTTAAGGTGTATGTTGAACCACTGATTACAAAATCAAAAGATGATTCAACTCACTCCAGAAGGGTTATTTTTAGATACCTTCAGAATAAAGAAGCAGTAACTGAATTGTTCAGAGAAGTTAGTAGTAAGATTGCTGACAGGCCAGGTGGATATACAAGAATATTGAAAACAGGACATCGCTTAGGAGATAATGCCGATATGTGTATTATTGAATTGGTCGATTATAATGAAAATCTTCTTGCAGCAAAATCTGAAACAAAAGCAAAATCAACACGACGTAGAAGAGGAGCTAAGAAAACAACTGATCAGGTAACCGAACAAGTTGAAGTTGCTGAAGAAGAAGTTAAGACTGAAGAAGTGAAAACTGAAGAGGTTGAGGCTATTGAAGAAGTTGAAGTTAAAGATGAGGTTGCTGAAGCTCCTGTTGTGGTTGAGGAAAAAGCAGAAGAAGTTAAAGAAACTGCAAAGAAAGAAGCTAAGGAGAAAAAAACAGAAAAACCTGTTGAAGCAAAGAAAGAAGTGAAGAAGCCTAAAGAGACTCCTAAAAAAGAAGCAAAGAAAGAAGAAGATACAAGCAAGGAGAAAAAAGAAGAAGAATAGTTTTTTAACTAACATATTATTTATAAGGGCGGTATATTCCGCCCTTTTTTTATTTATTAATTAAACTTTTCTATTCTGATAAATGTTATAAATTCATTAAATTTGATTGTTCAAAGTTTTGATAATACTAATTTAAAAACACAATAATTATGGGACAAATTGCGGGAATACATGCAAGACAAATACTGGATTCCAGAGGAAATCCTACAGTTGAAGTAGAAGTTGTTACCAGTGAAGGATTTGTTGGAAGAGCAGCAGTGCCTTCCGGAGCATCAACAGGAGTTCACGAGGCTGTTGAATTAAGAGATGGAGATAAATCACAATTCCTGGGAAAAGGTGTTACAAAAGCTGTAGAAAATGTAAATACAATCATTAATGATGAACTTAAGGGTTTTTATATTGATGATCAGACTGCAATAGATAATGCACTTATACAACTGGACGGAACTGAAAACAAATCAAACTTAGGAGCAAATGCAATGCTGGGTGTTTCTTTGGCAGTAGCAAGAGCAGCTTCAACAGAATATGGTTTACCATTATATAAATATATTGGTGGTGTAGGTGCAAACACACTTCCGATTCCCATGATGAATATTTTAAATGGTGGTCAGCACGCAGATAATAAAATTGATATTCAGGAATTTATGATAATGCCTGTTGGAGCAGAAACTTTTAGCGAAGCTTTAAGAATGGGAGTTGAAGTATTTCATCATTTAAAGACTGTTCTTAGATCAAAAGGGCATTCGACTAATGTTGGCGATGAAGGTGGTTTTGCACCAAATCTTTCATCAAACGAAGAAGCTATAGAAATTGTTTTAGAAGCAATAGAAAAAGCTGGATACAAACCAGGAAAAGATATCTATATTGCATTGGACCCTGCTGCCTCTGAATTTTATGATAAAGAACGAAAGGTTTATCATTTTGAATCTACTAATCAGGATTTAACAACTACTGATATGGTAAATTATTGGAAAACTTGGGTAGAAAAATATCCGATATTATCGATCGAAGATGGTTTGGATGAAGATGATTGGGAAGGTTGGAGTGAGCTTACAAAAGCCATAGGACATAAAGTTCAAATCGTTGGAGATGATTTATTTGTTACTAATGTAATAAGATTGGACAGAGGTATTAAGGAAAATAGTGCAAATTCAATCTTAATAAAAGTTAATCAGATTGGGACTCTTACGGAAACTATTAATGCAGTAAAGCTCGCAACTGAAAATGCTTATACTTCAATAATTAGCCATCGTTCAGGGGAAACGGAAGATACAACAATTGCTGATTTAGCGGTTGCCTTAAATACTGGTTTAATTAAGACCGGTTCTGCATCACGATCAGACAGAATTGCTAAATATAACCAGTTGTTAAGAATTGAAGAAGCGCTGGGTGATTCAGCAAAATACACCGGTAAAGATTTTAAATTCTTATAATCGAATAATTTAAAAAAAATAAAGGCTGGTCCAGATCCCAATAATTGCAGGGAAGGGATGTCAGCCTTTTTTTGTATATTTCACAATTACTCAATTTATTTTTATGGCTATTAAATCACTGAATCATTTTATTGACATTCTGGAAGAAAATAATGAATTAATCAGAATAAAAGAATTTGTCAGTCCTGAGCTGGAGATAACTGAAATTGTTGACAGATTTTCAAAATCCGGAAATGGAGGTAAAGCATTATTATTTGAAAATAATGGCACAGGATTTCCTGTTTTAATTAATTCAATGGGTTCAGAAAAAAGAATTTGTCTGGCATTAGGAGTTGAAAACCTTGATGATATAGGGAAAGAAATTGAAAATATTTTTTCTGATTTAGTAAGCCCAAAAGCAAATTTACTCGATAAACTTAAACTGCTTCCAACACTTTCCAATATTTCGTCCTGGATGCCTAAGCTTATTTCAGGAAGGGGAAAGTGTCAGGAGATAATTATTAATGATCCGGATTTAAATAAGTTTCCGGTATTAAAATGCTGGCCTAATGACGGAGGCCCTTTTGTTACACTACCAATGGTTATCACAAAAGATCCACATACAGAAATGCGAAATGTAGGTATGTATCGTATGCAGATTTTTGATAAAAATCTGACTGGAATGCATTGGCATAAACATAAGACCGGAGCACGACATTTTGAGGAATATAAGAAACAACAAAGGAAAATGCCTGTTGCTGTTGCTCTCGGCGGCGATCCGGCTTTAACTTATGGAGCTACAGCTCCCTTACCTGATAATGTTGATGAATATTTGCTGACAGGATTTTTAAGAAAGCAAAAGGTTGAGCTAGTAAAATGCATTACACAGGATATAGAAGTTCCTGCAGATGCAGATATTATTATTGAGGGATATGTCGATCCTCAGGAAGATTTTATTTTGGAGGGTCCTTTTGGTGATCATACAGGATTTTATTCTCTTGCCGATATGTATCCTAAATTTCATGTTACCTGTATAACTCATCGAAAGAATGCTATTTATCCGGCAACTATTGTCGGAATACCTCCAATGGAAGATGCATGGATAGGTAAGGCTACTGAACGGATATTCCTGTCGCCAATTAAACTGGCTGTTTTACCGGAGATTATTGATTACGATTTGCCATTTGAAGGAGTTGCTCATAATATTGTTATAGTTAAAATAAATAAAACATTTCCGGGGCAGGCTTTTAAGGTTATGAACGCATTATGGGGTGCAGGCCAAATGATGTTTAACAAAATTATGATAATTGTTGATTACGATATTGATGTTCATGATTATAAAAACATTACTAAATTGATTTCTGAAAATGTAAACCCTGAAAATGATATCCATTTTATAAACGGGCCAATGGATGTGCTTGATCATTCATCTTCCAGTCCAACTTACGGTAGTAAAATGGGAATCGATGCCACAACAAAATTTAATGAGGAGCTTGAACACAATAATAATCCGGTTGCTCAGAATCATAATATTGATATTGTACAACTCAAAAATAAATTCAAAGAAATAGTAAATGTAAATCACGACTTTGATAAGAGAATCCTTATTCTTTCTGTAAAAAAGGAAAGCAGAAAGCACACTCATAATTTTATTAATTTGATGTCGGAACAAAAGGAACTTAGTCAAGTTAAATTTTGTGTTTTAACAGATGAATCTGTGGATGTAAATGATTTAAATATGATAACGTGGATAGCTTCAGGAAATATTGATCCTAAAAGAGATTCGGTTATTATTAATGAAAAAGAAGAAGCTTGTTCTAAGATATTTATTGATGCCACCGCCAAATCATTGGAAAAGGATGACTTTAAACGTAAATGGCCAAATATTGTAGTATCGGACGATATTACTATAGTTAAAATTGACAATATATGGGCTGATTTGAATTTAGGTGATTTTATTGAATCGCCTTCGTTGAAATACCGAAAAATGAATACCGGAAATGGGGCCATTGCCGAATAATGATGTGTTTTATATGAATACAATACTTTGCTTTAATGTTATTAAATATTAAATTAGCATTATATAAATGAAAATTACATCATACATATTATTTCTTTTTTTTACAGGATTTTTCTCCTTATTTCAAATAACAAAGTCTCATAGCCAAAATATTAATGTTGACTATTTTACCATTGAAAACGGATTGTCACAGACAAGCGTAAATTGTTTAATCCAGGATAGCAGGGGATTTATATGGATCGGTACCCAGGATGGCCTGAATAAATATGATGGGTATAGTTTCAAAATCTTAAAAAATCAACCATCCGATAGTAATTCCCTTTCAGGGAGCTACATAAATTGTATTTATGAGGATTCGGAAGGAAATATATGGGTTGGTACTAACCGTGGTCTTAATAAAATAGATAGATATACAGAAGAATGCAGTCATTATTACTCGAATCCGGATAATGGTAATGGTCTGAAAGAAGAAGAGATTTATGATTTGTATCAGGATAAAAGTGGGTATATCTGGATTAAAACTGAGAATTATTTGTCAAGATTAAACCCACGAAGTGGTAATTTCAGACATTATGAACATTATAATGATATTTTTAATTTTATTTCTGTAAATGCAACATTTTCAATTTTTGAAGATCACAAAAATCAATTATGGGTAGGTACTAAAGACGGATTAAATTATTTTGACAGAAAACTTGAAATATTTAAAAGATACCGTCATGATCCTGAAAACAAATCCAGTATTAGTGATAATAAAGTTAAAGTTATATTTGAGGATTCTGATTTTAATTTGTGGATAGGAACGGAACAGGGATTAAATAAGTTTAACTGGGAAACAGAGGAATTCGTAAGGTATTATAGTGATTATGAAAATAAAGAAAGTTTAAGCAATAATATAATTAACGATATTTTTGAAGATGATATTGGGAATTTGTGGATTGCAACCGATGATGGTTTAAATAAGTTTAACAAAGAAACCGAAACATTTACAGTTTACAATAAATTTTTACATGATAACGAAGAGTTGCTAACAACTTCGTTTACTGATATAATTCAGGATAAGACTGGCATAATGTGGGTTGGTACACTTCAGGGTTTGTTAAAAATTAATAATGAACAGAAAAAATTTAAGTTATTTGATAAATCCGAAAATAACGAACCGTATTTTTCAAACAATTTTGTAACCTCAATGTATAAAAAAAATAATGAAGTTTGGGTTGGTACATGGGGAACGGGATTGCATTTATTTGATCCCTTGAAGAAATCGGTTATTAGATATAATACAGGCAATAGCAGTATTATTAATGATTACATACATAAGATATTTGAAGATAGTAACGGAGATATATGGGTTGGAACACAGGATGGTTTGAGTTATTTCAATAGCAGGACTAAGCGTTTCGAGAATATTGGGAGAACAAAGCTTCTTAATGTATTTAAAAACAACAGGATATTTGATATTCTGGAAGATAAAAATCATAATTTATGGGTTGGTTCAAAATTTGGTCTGCATAAAATAAGTGAAGATTCTATCCAAAGTTATTTTTATAACCCAAACGATTCAAATAGTCTGGCTGCGGATCTTGTATATGATCTTTTAATTGACCGGAATAAAAATTTATGGATTGCAACAGAGAACGGTTTAAATAAACTTGATCTTGAGAAAGGCATCGTGGAAACATTTAAACAGACTGATGATTGTGAAACGTGTTTTAGTAGTAATGAAATACTCTGTATTCATGAGGATAAAGAGAATCAATATTTATGGTTAGGTACTAAAGAGGGTTTAAACAGATTTGATGTAAATACCGGACAAGTAAAAATATATACCAAAAAAGAAGGTTTGCCAAATAATTTCGTATACTCAATATTACCTGACAACAAAGGAAATTTATGGATGAGTACTAATCGTGGTCTTTCAAGATTCAATCCTGAGAAGGAATTGTTCATTAACTTTGGAGTTTCTGATGGACTTCAGGATTTTGAATTTAATCACGGAGCTTCATTCAGATCAGACTCCGGAGAATTATTTTTTGGTGGAATTGCAGGGTATAATTCATTTTTCCCTGATTCTATAAGCAAAAATCAGATAATACCTAATATTGAAATAACTACAGTAGAAGTGCTTACAGAAAAAGTCTACGATAAAATAGTTGTAGGAAAAAACAGGCAGATAGAAATACCATATAAAAACAATCTTATAACTATTGAATTCTCAGCCCTTGATTTTACAAACCCTGAAAAGAATAACTATGCGTATAAAGTTAAGGGAGTTGAAAATGAATGGATAAATCTTGGGAATAGAAGATATGCAACATTTTCAAATTTACCACCAGGGAATTATACTTTTCAGGTTAAAGGATCGAATAGCGATTATATATGGAACGAAACAGGAACCAACCTGGAAATTATTGTTTTGACTCCTTTATGGAAAACAAATTTTGCATATTTGGTTTATATCATATTATTGGCTGGTATCATTTTTTGGTTTTTTCAATACCGTACACGAAGTTTACGTCGTTCAAATCAGGAATTAAAAGAGAAAGAACAAATTGCAAAGCAAATTGCAAAGCAAAAAGAAGAATTGTCAGTAAAAAACAAAAATATTACTGATAGTATCGTTTATGCGAAAAGGATTCAGGAAGCCTTGTTGCCTCCAATGACATTATTCAAACGAATTTTACCGGGCTCATTTATTTTGCTTAAGCCAAAAGATATTGTGAGTGGTGATTTTTATTGGATAAATGAAAAAAATAATAAAACGTTTATTGCAGTGGTTGATTGTACTGGTCATGGTGTACCTGGAGCGTTTATGTCAATTATTGGATTTGAGTTATTAAGAAAGATTACCGATGATCAGGGAATAGAAGGTGCAGATGAAATATTACAACATTTAAACGATGGTGTTGCAGTTACATTCGGTAAAGCTGCAGAAAACACAAAGCTTAAAGACGGAATGGATATTGCGTTGTGTGTTATTGATAAAAAGAAAGCTGAACTGGAATATGCAGGAGCTTTTCGACCATTGTATCTTATCAGGGATAATAAAATTGAAGAAACCCGTGGTGATCGATTTTCAGTTGGATTACTCGATGAAGGTGAATCGGATCAGATTACCAGAACAACTATTAAGCTTCAAAAGGATGATATCTTTTATATGTTTTCTGATGGGTACGCAGATCAGTTTGGTGGCCCCGATGGTAAAAAATACAAATACAGGCGGTTCAGACACCTATTACTTACTATTCATAAATTACCGCTTGAACAGCAATTGACCTATTTTGACCGAAGCTTCGAAGACTGGAAAGGTGAACTCGAACAGGTTGACGATGTGCTTATTGTTGGGTTCAGACCCGAATTAGAGTAAGCTTGATTTTGCTGTTAACTTCAATATGTACACTGTTACAATATAAGTAAATCCGCTTTTAATTATCCTGATAACAAATAGAACATATATTATCTACAAAGTAGTATCACAATTTTTAGTAAAACAGCCTAAGGCTTTATCAACTATTTACATGAATACGGGAAGAGAGCTACGCCAGTTGCTGCTCCATTTTATTAATTAATGTCTCAATCTGAAATGGTTTGCTAATATAATCATCCATTCCGGCTGCCAGACATTCTTCTTTATCACCTAAAAGAGCATTGGCTGTTATTGCTATTATTGGGGTATGTGTATTAGTACTTTTTTCAATATTCCTGATTTTTTTTGTTGTGACAATACCATTCATAATTGGCATTTGAATATCCATCAGGATAATATCATATTTTACTGATCCGAATTTGTCAAGTGCTTCTTTTCCGTTATTGGCAATATCAACTGTTTTAACTGACTTTTTCAGACTTAAAAGTACTATTTTTTGATTTATCAGATTATCCTCAACTAAAAGTACATTAGCATCTTTAAGAATAACCTGCACTCCGGTATCTATTTCCGGGAGAGTGCTTTCTTTGGATAATATTCTTTCATCGGCAAATGCTTCCCCTTTATTGAATTTAAGAACAAATTTAAACTCAAAATTATCCGGCTTAATATCTATTTCAATAGAACCATTAAGTACATTAATAATTTTATTTGCAATATTAAAATCAAGTAGTTTGACAATTGCAGAATTCCTGCCTTTTTTAGTTTTCTCCGTATTCTGAATCTTGGTAATTTCAGGAATCTGAATCAGATCTTTTGTTGAAATAGTATATAAAATCTCTATGATATCATTCGATTCGCTTAATTTTTTAATATCGATTGAAATTAATTTTTCACCACTTTTCGTGTTTTTTATAATATTTTCAATCAGATTAAGAAATACCTGTTTAATTTTTACAGGATCACCATAAAGTTGATAGCTTATATCTTTTGAAATATTAATAGGTAAACTAATATTTTGAGAATCTTCAGTAGTATAAAGATTTATTGTATTTCTTATGGTAGTTTCAAGATTAAAATTCTGATTGTAGTCTTTACTTTGCAGTAAGTCAACATTTGAAATTTCAGCTATATTGTTTACAACAGTTACAAGATTATTCGTTGAAGCCTGAATTGTATCCATCAGATCTTTTTGTTTTTCATCAAGATCGGAATCATTCACAAGGTTGGTTACAACAACAAGGTTGTTTAAAGGTGTTCTGATTTGATGAGAGATCTTAGAAATAAATTCCTCTTTAGCTATTGTTTCATGTTTAGCTTTTTGTATTTCTATTATTAATTCAGCAAGTTTAGATTCTGAAATGTTTTCATAAACATTAAGGAAAATGACTAATCCGCAATATAACAAGACGAATAGCACCTGATTTATTACAGAAAATTGAAACGAAAAGCCAAACACAACCGGTAACAATATAGCAATACCGGTAAATACAAAAAATATTAGCGATGATAGATTTCCTCGTTTCTTACCTAATAGAAAAACAGCTAGTGCAGGGTATATGGAATAAAGTAATATGCCCTGATTATGTATTATTTCGGCATATAATAACCACACAAAAAATAATATTAATAATACAGAAAAAGCATTAGAAGAAAACGTGTAACTCCCTCTAGATCTGAATATAAGCAGATTAACTGCAGTAAGAACAAACGAAATTGATAAACCAATGAACAAGAGTGTATTATTTTCAAATATATTAATTACAACAAATACTAATAATAATATAAGAGCAATAAAACTATAGAAATTTAAGACAGTAGCCTTATGGAAATATTCATTTTTTGTATCTATTTTATCAGTACTTATTGTACAAATATTAACTATTTTGTCTATAAAATTCATAGAAACTTAAGCTTTTAGTTAAAAGAAAGTTATGTGCTAAATAAAATTACTTTTGTAAATTTACTGAAATATAACATATAATACTTCTTTGGAAATTAAATATACAAAATTTTTGTCAAATTCATGATAATCTTTGATAATTGCAAGTATTTATGGCACAATTCATGGTACATACGCATATAAATATCATTTTGAATTTAAAGGATATAATACATGGATTTAAAAAAGATTTTAATAAGATTTAGTATATTAGTTGAATAATTAAAAAATCAGTTTAAAAAACAGGCATATGAGAAAATTAATTTTGGTTATAATTATTGGAATTTCTACTCTTTCACTAAATGCACAAGAGTATCTTCCGACAGAAGCTGATCTGAATCAGTTTCTAAATTCTAAACTTTATGTCGTTTTAGAATCGAATCCTATTGCAGAATATAATTTTAAAATTCAGGAAGCAGTAAAAAAAGCCTGGTCATTAACGGATTATGAATTTATTTCGATAGACCAGTTTGAGGAAATGTATAACGATCCTGGTAAATCATTTTTAATGATGACTCAGGTTGTTTTTCAGAACGATAAAACCAAAGTGCGATACAATTTCCTTCATATATTTATTGGAAAGTCAGGATTAGATAGTTTTGAAGATTTACCTGATATTGCAGCAATTCCATTATCATATACAGAGGTTGATGAGGAATTCTGGGTTTATAAAATAGAATCTCTGGTGAGATTTCTGCAAACTCATATTCAGAATATGAAAGATAATCCTGATATGGTTAAGAAAAATATTTTTCAGTATTACAATGAAAATACAAAGGACATTAAGCAAAAAACACTTTGGTTAGTTAAAGACGAAGTTTCTCCGGATATTAATACGGAAGCTAAGATTAAGAAAATTTATCCGTTCAAGGTAAAATTTGTGACACGTGAGGAGATTGAGGAATCTATTACTAATCGCGACGCAGATATTGTTTATTTGCATAAGGTTGGTCCACAGGGCACACGTTTAAGAGCACGTTGCTACAAAATAGTTATCGGGGCAAAAAATGCCAACTTCTATTATTTTGATTATCATTGGGTTGAGAAAGGTAAGAGCTTCGATGGCATACTGGAAAAAGATTTTAAGAAAATGACCAAGAAAAAATAAATTTATTTATTTACATTGATTACGAAAGGATGGCAAAGACCATCCTTTTTTATTATAAGATTTTACCAGTGCTAAAATTGTAATTCATATTTCGACAGGCTCAATATGACAATTTTCTATTTTTTAGTTTATCACACTGAGCTTGTCGAAGTGTGATACATTTTAATGTTATACAACTAAACTAATAATAACATTTTAGATCACTTTATTTTTGTTCTATATTTGCATGTAATAATTTTAATAAAGAACAAAAATGGCTGCACAAAAACCATCTGTTCCAAAAGGCACCCGTGATTTTTCACCAGTTGAAATGGTGAAACGAAATTTTATTTTCGATATCATTAAAGATGTTTTCAAACGATTTGGTTATTTGCCAATCGAAACCCCATCAATGGAGAAACTGTCAACTTTAATGGGAAAGTATGGCGAAGAAGGAGATAAGTTACTTTTTAAAGTATTAAACTCTGGAGATTATCTCTCAAAAGTAAAATTAGATTTAACAAAAGCAGAGTCAACTAAGCTTACATCAGAAATTTCAGAAAAAGGATTGCGCTATGATCTAACAGTACCTTTTGCTCGTTATGTAGTACAACATTTAAACGAAATAACTTTTCCTTTTAAACGATTCCAAATTCAGCCTGTTTGGCGTGCCGACAGACCTCAAAGAGGCCGTTATCGTGAGTTTTACCAGTGCGATGTAGATGTAATTGGTAGTAATTCTTTATTTAATGAAGTTGAACTTATTCAGATAATTGATCAGATATTCAAAAAGCTGAGTATAAATTCTGTTATTAAACTAAATAACAGAAAGATTTTATTAGGAATAGCTGAAGTAATTGGAGAACCTGATAAGTTTATTGATATTACTGTTGCGATTGATAAATTAGAAAAGATTGGGGAGGCTGGTGTAATTGATCAATTACTAAAAAGTGGATTAGGATCATCATCTGTGTCTGGTTTAGAGCCTATTCTAAAACTTACAGGATCCAATAAAGAAAAATTGACTATTATAAAAGAGGCTTTGGAAGATTCAAAAACTGGATTAAAAGGAGTAGAAGAAGTAGAGACAATATTGAATTATTTCGAAACTTTACCTTTAAACACAGAGCTGGAATTAGATTTAACCCTGGCACGTGGTCTTAATTATTATACAGGTGCTATTATTGAAGTAAAATCAAAAGATGTTGAAATTGGCAGCCTGTGTGGTGGTGGACGCTACGATGATTTAACAGGAGTTTTTGGATTAAAAGATGTTTCCGGTGTTGGTGTTTCTTTTGGTGCCGATCGTATTTACGATGTAATGGAACAACTGGAAGTTTTCCCAAAGGAGATTGTTGCATCAACAAAAGTTTTGTTTGTGAATTTTGGTGAAAAAGAAGAAAAATATTGCCTTCCGTTACTTCAAAAAATGAGAGATAATGGAGTAAATTCTGAAATCTTTCCTGAATCTGCTAAAATGAAAAAGCAGATGACATATGCTAATAATAAAAATATTCCTTATGTAGTATTAGTTGGTGAAAGCGAAATGGAAAAAGGAATATTAACCGTTAAAAATATGACCTCTGGAGAACAGTCTGAAATGAAATTCGAAGAACTACTTCTTAAGTTGACTAAATAATGGATTATATAAACAGAATATTAATTAAACTCAGCTCTAAGCGACCAATTCTGGTTATTGGCGGCGATATTCGATTGCCATGAACCTATAATATAATATCCGGGTTATTTAATAATTTGTTATTTATAAAAATATAGTTTCATTCTTAATTCATATTGAACATGGAGAAAATACATTATATATCAAATGATCAATTGACTTTTGACAAAATTGATCAGATTTTAAAAGAAGGATTTAATCTTGCTCTCTCTGAGCAGTCAAAAAATAATATAATAAAATGTCGTGATTATCTTGATCAGAAAATGGCTGGCCATGACGAGCCTATTTATGGTATAAACACTGGTTTTGGAGCACTTTACGATAAAAAAATCTCTCGCGAAGATTTAGGTGATCTTCAGAAAAACCTTGTAATGTCGCACGCATGTGGAACAGGAGATGAGATTCCTGCGGAGATCGTTAAGATTATGATATTACTAAAAATTCAGTCTTTATCTTACGGCCATTCAGGAGTGCAATTATCAACGGTAGAGAGATTAATTGACTTTTTCAATAATGATATTCTGCCCGTTGTATACCAGTATGGCTCTTTAGGTGCTTCCGGCGATCTGGCACCATTGGCTCACATGAGTTTGCCGATGCTTGGATTAGGAGAGGTGATTTTTAAAGGTGAAAGAATGTCCGGGGCTGATTTATTGAAAAAAATGAATTGGGAACCGATTGGTTTAAAATCGAAAGAAGGATTGGCTTTATTGAACGGAACTCAGTTTATGAGTGCTCATGGGGTTTATTTAACATTAAAAGTATGGAAGTTATCTCAACTGGCTGATGTAATTAGTGCAATTTCTTTGGACGCTTTCGATGGTAGAATTGAACCTTTCCACGATTCTGTTCATCTTATACGTCATCATCTGGGGCAAATAAAAACTGCACGAAGAATGCGGAATTTACTTGAGGGAAGTGAACTTATTACCCGTCCAAAAGTTCATGTTCAGGATCCTTATTCGTTTCGTTGTATTCCACAGGTTCATGGAGCATCGAAAGATTCAATAAACTACGTTTCTTATGTCTTTAATAATGAGATTAATGCAGTAACCGACAATCCAACTATTTTTCCTGACGAAGATTTGATTATTTCTGCAGGTAATTTTCACGGACAACCTTTGGCTTTAGCTCTGGATAATCTATGTATTGCAATGGCAGAACTTGGCAGTATTTCTGAACGCAGAACTTACCAGTTACTCGCAGGTAAAAGAGGATTACCACCTTTTCTGGTTGCAAACCCCGGATTAAACAGCGGTTTTATGATCCCACAATATACAGCTGCATCTATTGTAAGTAGAAATAAGCAATTATGTACACCTGCATCAGTTGATACTATAGAATCATCTCAGGGACAGGAAGATCATGTAAGTATGGGAGCAAATGCTGCAACAAAAGCTTATCAGGTTGCTCTAAATCTGGAAAGAATTTTGGCGATAGAATTATTCAATGCTGCACAAGCATTAGAATTTCAGCGTCCTGCAAAATCATCACCATTTATTGAAAGATTCGTAGCAGATTACCGTAAAAAAGTGAAGTTTGTTGATGAAGATAAAACCATGTACGATGATATTGCAAGATCGGTTGAATATTTACAGGAAGTTGAACTGAATTTGCCGGAAAATTAAGCTGGCATAAAATAATATTTAGAAAACGCCTTACTTTCAGGGCGTTTTTTTAATTTGTTATAGGACATATAATTTTTTTAGGAACTTCGAATAGCTTTTCTTAACTTGTAGCTTCTTCAACAAACTGACATAACATTAAAATAACTATTATTAAAGAAAAAGTATTATGAGAAAGTTTAGTTTACTAATAATCTTAGGATTATTAATTATCATTTCGCCTACAATAAATGCACAAGTTAGTGTTTCAGGGGCTTTAAACCGGGCATCAAAAGAGATTAAAAAGTCTTCTGATAAGAAAGAAGCTGATAAAAAAGCTCAAGATGAATTAGCTGAAAAAGAAAAGGCAAAGCAAGAACTGGAAGAGCAGGAAAAAGCAAAACAAGAACAAGAAAAGGATCACCCTCTTGTATCTCGTTTTGAAGGGGCCGAAATGAAATTCTATAAAGAAACAAAATGGGGTAGTTATAAATTACCTGTAAGTGAAAAAGGAACTATCTCCTGGGGTAATCCGATGGCTCTTGAAGGCAAAGTGACTCGTATTCAATACACCGTTTCGAATGATAACAACTCAGAATTTGTGCTACATAATTATAAATCAGCATTTAACAAATCAGGTTTTGAAGTTTTAATTGCTATTGCCAATGAAGAGCTTGGTGTTAGTGATCGTCCTCATACATGGAATGATAAGTATTATGTTGCTGGCGGATATTACAATGGATTGAATAACGGAAAATTTGGTATGGGTATTGGATTTCCAACATGGAACAATAAACATTGCTTTATAGCTGCAAGGGGGCACGATAATAACAAAGATATTTATGCCATTATTTACGCTATTGTAACTGATAACTATACTCTTATTACTCAGGATGTAGTTGAAGTTGAAGCTGTAGAAACCGGTTTTGTTACAGCCGCTAACATATCAAATGATATTTCTATGAAAGGATTTATTGCTATTTACGATATTCATTTTGATACCGGCAAATCTGAAATTAATCCAACATCGGCCATGTCATTAAAAAATATTGCAGAATTCTTAAACTCTCAAACGGAAAAGAAATATTTAATTGTTGGGCATACTGATAATGTTGGAGACTTTGATGCAAATATTCAGCTATCTACTGAAAGGGCAAATGCAATTGTGAATGAGTTAATTACAAAATATAGTGTTAATGAAGATTTGCTGAAACCAGTCGGGGCGGGTTCTATGTCCCCTGTAGCAACGAACTCAACAGATGAGGGAAAAGCAAAAAACAGACGTGTTGAGATAGTTGAACTATAATATTTTTTTATTAAATACTGTTACAGAAAGCGTCTCAAATTATGGGGGCGTTTTTTTATTTTGAATCTTTAAAAATGTAAAATTTTAGGAACTTCAAATAGCTTTTACTAACTTGTGCAATTAATCTTCAGGATTATGAAACGATGGATTCTTGACTTTCTTATTAAAATTAACAGATCCGCAATGTTTTAATTCCAAAAACAATTCATTTTATATTTTATTATTTTTTAGCTAACACATTATATTTAACCAAATAAATATTAAACTTATTATGGACAAATTAATTATTAAAGGTAGTGGATTAACAATAGAGAATATTGTTGAAGTTGGTCGTAACGGACGAAAAGTTGAACTTCACCCTGATGCTGTTAAAAGAATAAACATATGTCGTGATATGCTTGAGAAAAAAATCGTAGCAAACGAAATTATGTATGGTGTTAACACAGGTATCGGAGAATTTTCTGAAGTAGTTTTAAATGATGATCAGGTAAAAGATTTTCAAAAATATTTAGTATATAACCATGCTGCAGGTATTGGCGATCCTGCTCCAATAGAGTATGTTCGTGGAGCTATGTTAGGACGTATTAATGTTCATGCACATGGTAATTCTGGTTGCCGCGAAGTAATTACTCAAACTTTAGTTGATATGCTTAATAAAGGTGTAACTCCTTTTGTATGTCAGAAAGGTTCTGTTGGAGCCAGTGGCGATTTAGCTCCTATGTCGCAAATAGCTCTTTTATTAATGGGCGAAGGTCAGGCATATTATAATGGTGAATTACTTGATGGCAAAGAAGCTATGGATAAAGCAGGAATCCCGATTCCTGGATTAGAAGCTCGTGATGGTCTGGCGACTATTAACGGATCAAATGTTTTAACAGCAATGAGTGCTATTTTCTTAGTTGATGCTAATAATTTTTTAAAGCAAGCTGAAATTGCTGCTTCAATGTCTTTAGAAGCATTAAAAGCAAATATGAAACCGTATACTGCAAAATTACATGAAGTACGGGGATTTCAGGGTGCTGTACGAAGTGCAAATGCAATTAATAAATTAGTTGCAGGCGGTGATTTAAAAGAAGGTAAGGTACAATGTAAAGTTCAGGATGCTTACTCTATGCGTTCTACTCCACAAGTTATTGGTGCTGCGCATGATGCAATGCGTTGGGCCCGATCTCAGGTTGAAATTGAATTAAACGGAGTAGGTGACAATCCAATTTTCTTTCCGGAAGAAAACCTGCAATTGTCAGGAGCTAATTTCCAGGGATCTCCGGTATCAGTACCAATGGATATGGCTGGTGCTGCTATTACAATGGTTTGTGTTATGTCGGAACGTAGAATGAACCGTTTAAATCACCCAGCATTAAGTGTTGGTTTGCCAGCATTCTTAACAAAAGGTGCCGGAATGTTTTCTGGCTTAATGTTAAGTCAGTATACTGCTGATATGCAAATTGTTGAACAAAGAATTCTTTCAGCACCTGCATCAATTCAATCTATTCCTGCTGCAGCCGATCAGGAAGATTTCGTATCAATGGGTATGAATACTGCAATTAAGAATTTCCAGATTATGGATAATGCATATGGAATTCTTGGAATTGAGATTATGGCTGCTGCACAGGCATTAGATTTCCGTGAGTATAGTTTTGGAAAAGGAGTTACAATGGCGAAAGAGGTTGTTCGTAAGTATGTTGATTTCTTAGAGATTGATCGTCCGTTATATCCTGATCACACAGTTATGAAAGACCTGGTTAAGTCTTGTGAAATATTAGATGAGGTTGAAAAAGTAGTTGGAAGTCTTGATTAATAATAATTCTTAAAAAGCGTGGCAAAACGACCACGCTTTTATTACTCAACCACAATACATAGCTTGTGCATATTTAGCTTGCCCTTTTATGTCATTCCCGCGAAGGCGGGAATCTATATTCTTTTAAGATTCCTGATCTTCGTTTCACTGCGTCAGGAATGACATTCCAATACAGGATGGTGTGATTTTATTTATGTTTATTAATTGCACTTAATAATAACACGCCTAACTTTTAAAACGGTTGATTGAAATAGAGTAAAAGTAAAAAGCTCCATCCGATAACTATCAGGATGGAGCTTTTTTTATTATCTTAATGATTATGAGGATATTTGAGGGAACACAAAAGTGCTAAATCAACTACTCTTTTTTGTCAACTTTACCACTCTCACGAATTTTCTTCAACAGATAAGTTTTGAATTCGTAATCGGCAAGATATATTTTCATTACCTTATTTATGGGTAATATTTTTTTAAATTTTTTGTGATATTCGTCCAGTAATTCTGCCAGTTCCATTTCGTATCGGATATATTGGTCTGCATACTGAATCATTACGTCATTACTCATATTGTCACTATTATCAGCAAAATATGTCATTTTTTCTTTACGGTCTGCAATAATTTTATTTTTCTTAGCCCAGTAATCATTATAAATAGGCCAGAAAACCTGTGCTTCCGCTGGTGTAAGACCAATTTTATCTGTAAAGAATGCTATCTTTTGCGATTTGATTTCCTGCACTTTATCTGTTTTGCTTTCCTGAGCATTTATAGAAAATGCAAATGTCATAACAGGTATTAACAAAAGAAAGAATTTTATAATTTTCATTTTATATTAATTTTTATAATTCATCAATTAAAGTTCCATAATCTATATCCTCATCAACCAAATAATAAATATAGAGATCCGATTCTTTTTGTTTTTGTTCTTCAATTTCTTTTTCGTCATTTAACAAAACATCGATAAAGTGTTGTTCTGAAAATTCAGATGCATCAACTTCAATTATTCTTGTATATAAGTCAGAATCAATAACGGACTCTGCTTTATCAGAAAGAACAACATTTACAGTAGTAATAGCTATTACAGCAAATGCTACAATCATAAAACCTAATGCAAATTGTTGTTTCACAACCTGAAATAGTCGTGCAAACCAATAATATTCGGGACTCTCAGAACTAATTCTTTCCTGCAATTTTTGCGGAAATGAATCAAAATATCCTTCAGGCACCGAAAACGGATTCTTGTTATTTTCCTTCAATTCTTCCAATTTCTTATTAAATTTTCCCATTTATATATTTCCCTAATTTGTTTCCCCTGTTTGTTTGACCTTTTAATAATTTAATAGTTTAATCTTCTGTAAAATATTTTTCTATTTTCTTAACCGCGTGATGATAAGATGCTTTTAGCGCTCCGACAGATGTTTTAAGAATCTCGGACATATCATCGTACTTCATTTCTTCAAAATACTTCATGTTAAAAACAATTCGTTGCTTTTCAGGTAAACCAAGAATTGCCTTGTGAAGATTACGTAGTATTTCATCCCCGTTAAAATACTCATCACTTTCCAGAGTTTCTTTCAATTGATTTTCATAATCAACAATCGGCATTAAGTATTTCGTTTTTTGTTGTTTTAAGAATGTTAGCGATTCATTTGTTGCTATCCTGTATAACCAGGTATATAATTTTGAATCTTCTCTAAAACCCACAAGACTTTTCCAGACTTTTATAAAAGTGTTTTGTAAAATATCATCTGCATCCTCATGTTTAATCACAATCTTACGAATATGCCAATACAATTTCTGCTGATATTTTCTAACTATCAGGTTAAAAGCAAAATTGCGTTTTTCGATATCTTTAAAGAGTTCTAATAACTCCTTATCGCTATATTCTGACATAATGCAGTTAGAGAGAAAAAACGATTAATTAATAAGAGTTTACAAAGATAATTTTATTTTCTTTTAAGTACTTCTTTAACAGCAGTGACAATATTTTCAGTATCAATACCATATTTAATGAGCAATTCTTCTGGTTTACCACTTTCACCAAATTTGTCATTAACAGCAACCATCTCCATTGGTGTTGGTAATTTTCTGCTCAATAACTGAGCTATTGAATCACCCAAACCACCGTTCATCATATGTTCTTCCGCTGTTACTACTGCTTTTGTTTTAGACACCGACTTTAATACAGCTTCTTCATCCAAAGGTTTAATAGTGTGTATGTTAATTATTTCTGAAGAAATTCCGTTTTGTTCTAAAATTTCGGCAGCTTCAATAGCTTTCCATACTAAATGACCTGTTGCAAAAATACTTACATCGGTACCTTCGCTTAGTAAAATTGATTTTCCGATTTCGAAATTTTGATCTTCAGGTGTAAAATTAGGAACTTTTGGTCGCCCGAATCTAAGATAAACAGGGCCTTCATAATCGGCAATAGCAATAGTTGCAGCTTTCGTTTGATTATAATCACAAGGATTAATAACAACCATTCCCGGAAGCATTTTCATTAAACCTATATCTTCCATTATTTGATGTGTAGCACCGTCTTCTCCCAAAGTTATTCCTGCATGCGAAGCACAGATTTTTACATTTTTACCTGAGTAGGCTACAGATTGTCTTATCTGATCGTAAACCCTTCCGGTGGCAAAATTTGCAAAAGTACCTGTAAATGGAATCTTCCCGCCAATAGTTAATCCTGCTGCTGTTCCAATCATATTTGCTTCCGCAATACCGCACTGATAAAACCTTTCAGGAAATTCATCTGCAAACTGATTCATTTTTAATGATCCAATAAGATCTGCACATAAGGCAACCACATTATCATTATTTTTACCTAGCTCATATAGTCCTGCCCCAAATCCTGAACGGGTATCTTTTTTGTCTTTGTATTCAAACTTTTTCATATAAATCTAATAAAGTATTATTTTTTTTGATGATCCTGATTTTATAGTGAATCGCTTATTAATTGTATAAATTGCTTGTTTTGTATTTTTAGGTCTGTAAACAACTCTGTAATTTCCCGGTTGCATTATAATATTTTGCTGTGTTTTATTCTGGTCGAGATTATAAACCCATTTTAAAGTATCTGCTGTTTCAACATAAATACTACCAAATCCATTGGATGAAAGTGCAAAATTTGCAATGCCCGGACGTGGAATTTCAATATTTGTTGTTGTATTTTGTTCAATTTTAACATTTTCAACAAGAAGCCTGGGAATAGATAATATTTCTAAATCGTATTCACCAACAATATATTTCTCGTTGGTACTGTTCTTTTGAATATTTAGGGTTTGTTGTTTATCACTCTGGCGGATAATAATATCTAAATCCTTATATTGATTACTTCCCGGACACGATATGTTTAAAACTCCCTGAGGAGTTTTAACTCCAATCATATTATGTTTGCCTTCAGCAAGGGAAATGTTGCTTTTTTTTACAGCAGGCAAAGTATGAACCACAATGTCGTATGTAATTAACGGATCAATAATCAATGTATCGGGATTACCCATGTAATTAATTGTATGAACAAAGTTGTACTTAACTCTACCCGAGACATGATCAAAGAAGGTCATGTTAACGTCTGTTTCTGTAGGCATTCCATTAATATCGAGCAAGTTAACCTGTGCAGTTGTAGAATTTAGCGCTCTGGAAATAACAACTCCCAACACTTCATGAAATTTTTCTTCATTCGGGGTATTATAAAAATGACCTACACATTCAAACGTTTTTTCGAAATTCAGATCAATGCCTATACCTATAACAAAAGGTTTTAGTACAATTCCTTTTTTCTGTAGATTCAGAGATGCCTGGCAGGGATCTCCATCACAGGCTTCAATTCCATCGGTTATTAATATTATAATATTACGACAATTATCACAGGCAGGGAAATCATTTGCAGCCAACTCCAGAGAATTTGCAATCGGAGTAGTGCCTTTGGGTATCAGAGACCTGAGTTTTTGCCTTATATGTCCTGCATTGCCCGTCATGAAAGGAACTTCAAGCTTTGTGTCGTTACAATTTTGAGGAGGAACCGGACTCTGATGACCATAAACTCTTAGCGCCATTTGTATATTGTCAAGTTGTTCCAGACTGTCAATAATTTGGATCAAATAGTTCCGGGCAATACTTATTTTTTTCCCGCTTTCCCATGTTCCATACATGCTTTGAGAAGCATCGAATACGAATAAAATCCGGGATGTAGGGGGCTCAGATTTATTTTTTTGTGCCTGCAGATTAATTGCAACGAACAAAAAGAATAAGACAAATATGTATTTTATTGATATTTTCAATTGATGGTTTTAATTTAAATCGAAAAATTTCAGTTCTGGTTAATCTTCCTTTGATTTTCTTCTTTCGTAATCCTCTTTTTTAATGTGACCCAGAATTATTAATTCGGCACTGGCATAATTTGTAGCCAGTGGAACGTTATACATATTACAGGCTTCCAGTAATAATTGAATATCTTCGTGATGACCTTGTTTAATTAATGGATCGCGCAGGAATATTACGATATCAATCTCTTTACGTTTGATTCTTTCCGTAATTTCTAAATACCCACCCGATTCACCAGGGCTAAAATGCTCCACTTTAATTCCTTGTGATTCAACATATTCCGCGGTTCTTCCTGTTGCAATTAAGTTTACACCAAAAATCCAATCTTTGCGGTCGTTTAAAAACTGAACCATCTCAGGTTTCTTAATATCATGCGCAATAATTACAATATTCTTCATAACCTTTAATTTTTATTTGTTCAACCTTATAAAAGTTAATAATCTCCTAAAGTTTCTTCCAACTGACTTAAAGCTGACTCGAGTTGTTCATCGTTAGGTGCAGAACCATGCCATTTGTGTGTTCCCATCATGAAATCCACGCCCATGCCCATTTCAGTTTTCATTATTATTAATATTGGCGTTCCTTTACCAGTTAGAGTTTTAGCATGATTAATGGTCTTAACCACATCATCCATATCGTTACCATTCATTTCTAAAACCTGCCAGCCAAAACTTTCCCATTTAGCTTTCAGGTTTCCAAGAGAAATTATTTCGTCAACCGGACCATCAATTTGTTTTCCATTATAATCAACAGTAGCAATCAGGTTATCTATTTTATGCTGTGCTGCAAACATTGCCGCTTCCCATATCTGACCTTCCTGCAATTCACCATCTCCATGAAGTGTAAAAACCAGTTTGGAATCATTATTTAGTTTTTTTGTAAGAGCAGCTCCACAAGCAACTGATAATCCTTGTCCTAAAGAACCAGACGCTACACGTACTCCTGGCAATCCTTCCTTAGTCGTAGGATGTCCCTGCAATCGTGAATTTAATGTTCTGAATGTTGAAAGTTCTTCGGTTTTGAAATATCCGGAACGTGCTAAAACACTATACCATAAAGCGGAAAGATGTCCGTTCGACAGAAAGAATAGATCCTGATTATTCCCATCCATATCGAAATTATCTGGCTCATGATTCATTATTTCAAAATAAAGAGCAGTAATAAAATCTGTACAACCTAACGATCCGCCGGGGTGACCTGAATTCTGTGCATGAACCATTCTTACAATATCTCTTCGCACCTGCGATGCTGTTTCTTTTAATTTATTAATATCTGACATTTTTATTAAAAATATATTATGTAATTAAATTCCTCTCAACTAATTAAACAAAGCTGTAAAAATACAGTTTTTCATTATATTATACGGAATATGTTTTTAATTTATTATTAACATGTTTGAATTAAATTAAGGCTATTAGTTTTTTATTGAAATGCTCTTTTTAAAATGCTGAAAAAGTGTAATTTTGAGCCTTCAAATTGTGTTAATAAAACTATTTATTATGAGTTTACAGTGCGGAATAATCGGGATAACAAATGTTGGTAAATCAACTCTGTTTAATTGTATGTCGAATACGAAAGTTGAGACAACAAATTTTGCTTTTAGTTCCAGTAAATCAAATTTAGGAGTTATTAATGTACCTGATAACAGATTGTTAGAACTCGAAAAGCTCCAGCCTACCGAAAAACTTATTCCGGCAACTGTAGAGATAGTTGACATTCCGGGCTTAACAAAGGGAGCTAATCAGGGCGAAGGTGTAGGAAATAAGTTTTTAGGTGATATACGAAATACAGTTGCTCTGATTAATGTATTAAGATGTTTTGATGATGAAAATCTACCACATATTGATGGTTCTGTTGATCCTGTAAGAGATATTGAAACAATTGATTTTGAATTACAGGTAAAGGACTTAGAATCAGTAGAGAAGAAGATTCAGCGTTACGAGAAACTTGCAAAAACCGGAGATAAAGAGGCTAAACAGGGAATTGAAGTATTGAATGGTTTAAAAGAACATTTGGAATCAATGCTTAATGTCCGTGATTATCAGATTTCCGATAAAGATAAAAATCATATTGATGACTTATTTCTGTTAACAGCGAAACCTGTAATTTATGTTTGTAATGTAGATGATGCCTCAGCAATATCCGGGAATAGTTATGTGGAGAAAGTTAAAGAAGCCCTGAAAGATCAGAATACAGAAATTCTTGTGATTGCAGGAAAACTGGAAGCTGAAATTGCAGATTTGGAGGATATTGAAGATAGAAATGAATTTTTGTCAGATGCTGGATTATCTGAGCCAGGAGTAAACAAAGTAATCCGAAGTGCATATTCGTTGTTAAATTTAATGTCTTTCTTTACGGTTGGTCCAAAGGAAATCAGAGCATGGACAATTAAGAAAGGAATGAATGCACCACAAGCATCAGGAGCAATTCATAGTGATTTGGAGCGGGGATTTATCCGCGCCGAAGTTATGAAATATATCGATTTTATTGAATTGGAGTCTGAAGTAAAAATTAAGGAGGCCGGAAAATTTCATATTGAAGGTAAGAATTATATTGTTGAGGATGGAGATATAATGCATATAAGATTTAATGTATAATAATATTTAGTTTATGAATACAATGATTGCCATTTTTATAGGAGGAGGCTTAGGAAGTGTAACCCGTTTTGGTATTTCTAAATTTATTACATCTGATTATAAAGAAATAAACCCTGTAGGCACATTAACTGCAAATGTAATAAGCACTGTGATTCTTGGAGTGATTTTGTATTTGTCAGCCGATAAATTTATCATTTCGCCTACTATAAAAGCATTGCTAATCATAGGTTTTTGTGGGGGTTTCAGTACTTTTTCGACTTTTAGTTACGAAACATTTGAATTATTAAGAACAGGGAATTATTATTTTGCCGCAGCAAATTTATTGGTAAGTATTTTCCTGGGAGTCGGAGTTTTATTTATTTTAGCAAGAAGTATATAAATCTCAAAACTGAAAAAATGTTATTCAGAAAAAATACACTTAGATTTTTTTTCATAATTAGTTTAGTTATTATATTCAATTCTTTTTTAAAAGCTCAGGATCAGCTAAATAAGCCCCCTAAACTTGTTGTTGGTATTGTTGTTGAGGAAATGCGTTATGAGATGCTACTTCGTTATTGGGATTCATTTGGAGAAAATGGGTTTAAAAAAATAATAAATGAAGGTGCATTCTGTACTCAGGTTCATCATAATTATTTAATTACACAAAATGGAGTTGGACAGGCAGGAATTGTTACCGGAACATATCCGTCATACCATGGAATAATATCGGATGAGTGGTATGATAGGCTTAAAAATGAAACTGTTGGATGTGCTGACAAATCCGGGTTTAATTTAATAAATGGAAAAATTTCCTTAGGAAATTATACTCCAAAGAATATATTGACTTCTACTATTGGTGATGAACTCAAATTGTCATCGAATGATAGTTCGAAAGTTGTATCTGTATCCATGAATCCGGTTTCAGCAGTAATTTCGGGAGGAAGACTGGCAGATTACGCATTTTGGTTTAATGATAAAGACGGCAGCTGGATTACAGGTAATTATTATAATAACTCTTTACCGGATTGGGTAGAAACGTTTAACTCAAAAGGGTTTCAGAATGTATATATGCGAAAGAACTGGGCAAGCATGTATTCACTTATGGATAACTATAAAAAAAGTCTGCCTGATGATAGTGATTTTGAAATTGGATTTAGAAATTACCGATATACATTTCCATATGATTTATCCTATTTACAAAGACGATCAGGGAACTATAAATATTTAAAATATACTCCTTTTGGAAATACATATACAAAAGATTTTGCTATAACTTCTATTATTGGCGAAAATTTAGGAAAGGATGATTTTACAGATTTTCTGACAATTAGTTTTTCGGCTACAAATTATAGTGGTGAATTGTTTGGACCAAGATCCGTTGAAATAGAAGATATTTTTCTGCGCCTTGATAATGATCTGGAACATTTAATCAACTTCCTTGAAAATGAAATAGGATTAGAAAATACCTTAATTTATATAACATCAGACAGAGGTGTTTCTGATGTTCCTGAATATCTTATTTCCAAAAAACAAAATGCCGGTGTTTTTGATGGTGAAAAGGCTGTTGCCTTGTTAAACAGTTATTTAAGTATTCTTTACCAGGAAGGTGAATGGATAAAGTCCTATTATTCGAGACAAATCTATTTTAACCAGAGTTTAATTGATCAGAGTGGTGTTGATTTAGAAGAGATACAGAATAAGGTGGCGAATTTCATGGTTCAGTTTTCAGGAGTAGCAAACGCGCTTCCGGCATCGACAATTAATTCAACAAATTTTGAATCGGGAATTAACCGTAAAATTCAGAATAGCTTCCATCAGAAAAGATCCGGTGATGTAATTATTAATCTTGAACCAGGATGGATTGAGAAAAATGGTTATGTTACGAAGTCAGGTTCAGGATATAATTATGATACACACGTACCTTTAATCTGGTACGGATGGCAAGTGATAAATAAACGAATTGATACTCCGGTGGAAATTATTGATATAGCTCCGACAATTGCCTGGATTTTGAAAATTACTTCACCAAATGCTTCAATTGGCAAACCGGTTTATAAAATTATAGATTAGATTTTTTTAGGAATAATAAGATCTATTCTTACACTGTAAAAATCATTCCTTTACTTGCTTATATAAATCCGATTAAGACGATTCCAGACAACAAAAGCGTCAGTATATACTGACGCTTTTATTACATAATAATCGAGTATTTATCCTTTAGAACAGATTAGTAATCTGCTATTTCGGCTTAGTGTAATGGCTTTGTCGTCGATGAAACAAGGAGCTTCTATATTTTCGTTATTTGATTTTATAGCTTTTCCCGTAATAAGTACTGCAACTTTATCTTCAAGATCAATATTACGTACTTTTTTTGCAAGAATTAACTCACTCTTAGAAAGTAATCTTTGGAGTTCAGCATGCTGCATTTTATTGTATGGATCATACCCTGTTACTACATTTTCAGCAAGACGTGGTGCTGCAATTTCCCATAGTTTATCTTCCAGTGTTTTGTTATCATGAATAACTTGTTGCATACTTACTGAAGTCAGTCTAAGAACTGTAACCGGAGATTCGGCTGTAACAGTAGCAGTTCTGGGAACATTAGTCAATACTGCTATTTCTCCTATAACACTACCTTTGCTTAAGATATCAATTAGTTTTTTATTAATTGTAATTTTTACAGAACCACGTGCAATTATATATAATCCATCGACGTGACCATGTTCTTTAATAATTTTTTCACCAACAGCATAATTGCGATGCTGAAATAAACTAACTATTTTGGTAAATGTTGCTTTATCCAACTCTTTTAACCATGAAATGTCCTGCAATAATTTAGCTTTTTCAGGAGGTACAATTTCTGGTGGAGAGTCGATAAGCTTCTTCATTCTTTCCTCAATGCTGTGCGTCATTTTGTGTGCTTCGTCAGAACCAATTTGCCCTTTCTTTTGTAATCGCTCAACAATTTTCAATTCATTATTTAAGTTTGATCGTATTGCCTGACGTGTTGCAATAGCATCATAAATTTCAGGAAAAGTATTTCTAAGATTTCTTAAGAATGTTAAACCATGAATTCTATTTTCGTTAATTTCACTTTCTATTGTTGCCAAATCCTGATCAATTGTTAATTCCTCAGTATCTGAGCTTATAGCCATTCCCTCAGCTAGTTTTAATGTTTCATACTGTGCTTCCACAAAACCTCTTGCCGCATCGTAACTATTTGTTAATCGTTCAAAAAAGAATCTTTGAGAAATATTACTAAGAATTGGTATAGATTGAAGTTTGTTGAGGAACTTTGGTGTTTGCCACAATTGTTCCAGATCCTTTCTTTCTGACAAGGAAATTTTTCCATCGGAATCAATAATTTCGTTAATTGCATCGGTTAAATTTCGAACTGCAATTGGTCCTAACAGCCCTTCCTTAAATTGATTCCAGTAACTACTCTTTTCTTTTTCAAGTATACGTCTTCTGGTTTCGTATAAGTTAGAATGTTTTCCCTCGTCAAGTTTAATATCAATATTTTCAGGTTCTTCCGGCAAATAAGCTTTAACACTTTCCCAGTTTGCCCTGCTAAGGAACCGGTCTGATTTTAGTTTATCCATTGAGTTTTCTGCTGTATTCCGCAGATAGCTTTTAGCATTTAATATCATTTTTTGTTTAGCAGGAGGAATATCTGTTAATCCTAACCAACTAAGAAGAACTTTAATAGTTGTTGCATTAACCACCAGAGTAAGAGTCACAATTCCGGCAGTATAAAATAAGAACTGATCTCTTATTACTCCATCTATTTTTGATTCTCCTGCAACAATTAAAGCAAGTGCTAATCCTATAGCACCACGTAAAGCTCCCCACCAAAGAACATAGGCGTTTTTCTTAGGTAATCCGTATCCGGCCTTTTTCATGATTGGGAAGAAAATTGCAATAACAATTGCCCGTACAATATGAATACCAACATAAAGCATTATTAAAATCAAGAAATCATTTGCGGTAAATACAATATTATTTGCAATAACAACACCCACAATTAAGAAAATCAATGTATTCGCTATAAAAGCAAATAGCTCCCAGAATTCGTGTAAGAAGTGCTCCACTTCAGGACTAATTCTTGTTCGGCCAACACTAGCCATGAATAAACCAAATGCTACTAAACCAAGAACACCTGATACATGTAAGAAATGTTCAGCAACAAAAAAGGTCATATAAGCAGCGGCAACAATTACGGTTATTTCAACCAATGCATCATTAAACACTTTTTTAACCCATGCGATAACAATATAGCCAACAATAATTCCTACTAAAGTACCACCAACAGCTACTCTGAAAAATTCTATTATCGGCGAAGTATCAGACCCTGCACCTGTAATACCTAAAAGCAGTACCATGAAAATAACAATTGCCGTACCATCATTTAACATCGATTCTCCTTCAATTAGTGTTCCCAGCTTTTTGCTTGCACCAACATCTTTAAGTATTGATACAACTGCTACCGGATCTGTAGCACTAACAACTGCACCAAATAGTAAGGCCATTGACCAACTCCATTTATTAAGCCCTATTCCTACCATTTTCATTCCGACTACTATTAAAGCAGTGAGTACTATAGCGACTATGATTCCGGGAACGGCAAGAATAAATGCATTTGCTGATGTTTTTTTAAATGTATGAACATCCATTGCAAATGCTGCTTCAAAAATCAAAGTAGGTAAAAAGATATATAGTATAAGATGTGGATCAATATGTCCTGCCCAACCAACAGCATCACTAAGAAAAGTAGCATCTAACTTTAATCCGATTATATTCCATTCGCCAAAATATCCAAGTCGCGACATTACTCCTAAAATCAAACCAATAATCAATAAGGAAACAGTAAAAGGAATTGGACTCTTTTTTAGAAAATGACGCGTTGCAGCTCCAATAATTAATGCAATAATAATAAAGAATAATGGACTCATAGTTCCGGAATGGTCCGACTCCTCTGCATGAGCTTCTTCATGAGTATTATTCTGATCCTGATGAACTGATACCTCAGTTGTTTCTTTTTCGTGCTCTTGTGCTAAAACATTATTTTGTAGTGAAAGACATAATGTAATAATTAAAAAAAAGAGCAAATAACGGAATAGATTTTTCATTGATTTTGGGTTAAAATTTAAAACCCAAGATACAAAAAAAATATTTAAAAAAATGAAAAAGCTAATCCCAATAATGTTGAGAAACTATTTATAACAAATTTCTTCGATGAATCCTAAATTACCAAAGAAGAATTTATCGGGATTAGTCTTTGAAGGTTACTGGCAACCTTAATTCCGGAAATGCTCTAATCAATTTTCACATGACCCCAGTTTTCGCCGCTGCGAATTCTGTTTAGCTGTGTATGTGTAATACCAAATTCCTTCGCAAGTTTGTACAACTTGTTTTTACCTCTTTTTAATTTTTTCTTTAATCGTATTACGTCTGTTTCTGTAAGTTTGGAGTAATTTATTGCTCCCCGTTTATAATTGGGGTTTATTTTTTGATGGGCAAACATAGTTTCTTTTGTAACCCATTTTAAATTGTCAACATGATTATTGATTTTGTCAAAATCCAAATGAATAACATAATGTTGTAAAATATCATCTTTTGGAATAAAACATTCTGCAACCAGTTTGTGAATATATTTTGTTGTGCGTTTTTCGCTTTTTAATTTGATATTTAAAATTTTATATCCTTTTAAACATGAACCCGCAATAATAATTCCATCCTCCTTATTAACTTTATAACTTTTTATTCTGCCATAATTAGAGATTTCATATTTTTCATTAATTGCCATATCTTCAATACATAATGGCTTCCAGATTTCTCCAATCAATTCCTGGTGAACTGTATTTATTTTTTCATTACTCATTATGATTTTTTTATAATCTTCCAAATCGATAAAATGCAATATTTTAGACGGGAAAATTTATCCAGGGTTTAATTAAGATTGGTGCAAATAATGGTAATATAAATTTATATTTTGCAGGCATGTACTAAATCAGGAAGTATTGAAGGGTTTTCTTCTACAGCAGTTCCAACAACTATTATATCAGCTCCGGCATTGATTGCCTCTTTAATATCATCAGGGTTATTTAATCCTCCTCCAACTATTATAGGGATAGATATGTTCTTTTTGACTCCTTCAATTAACCTGGAGTTTGGTTTTTTAAGTGCTCCGCTGCCAGCTTCAAGGTATATGTACTTTAATCCAATCATTTCACCGGCAATGGCAGTTGATATTGCAATATCCGTTTTGTCTGACGGAATCGGTCTTGTATTGCTCATGTATTCCACTGAGCTTGCTTTTCCTCCATCAATCAGAATGTAGCCTGTGGGTAGAATTTCCAGACTACTGTTTTTTAAGGCTGACGCTGCTATTACGTGATTCCCTATTAGTAAATCCGGATTTCTTCCTGAGATCAGAGAAAGAAGCATTATGCCATCGGCTTTATTGTTAATTTGTAATAAATTGCCAGGAAAAAGGATAACAGGAATACTAGTATTTTTTTTAATTAAATCAATAGAATGATCAATTGAACTCAGCAATATACTTCCTCCTACAAGAATCAGATCAACCTCTGATTTTACAGCAAGTTTAACTATACTCAGAAGCGAATCGTCTGTATGATGATCCGGATCAACAAGTAATGCAAAAAGCTTTTTATTTTGATTAACGTGTTGGTTTATTAACTGAGTAATCATAAAATTAGAGTTGTTACAGGAATAAAGATAACATAATATTGATATACCAACAGTTATTTATAACACCAAACAATAGAATAATTTTTTAAGGTAAAATAATTCAATGTAAATTTCTCATTCATATAACTATTATTTACTGCACCAACCATAAGGCCATTTTCTTTAGGTTTGAAAGGATCTATATTCAGGTTAGTTACGAAATTGATATCAACTTTATCACAAATTTTATAAAGAGCTTCCTTTGCGCACCAGTGTAAGTACAAATGATATAACTTCTGGTCTTTTTCAATATTTTCCAGTTCTTCAGGACGTAAAAACTTATCGGCAATCCGCAATATTTTAGAGGTCATAAATTCAAGATCTAATCCTACCCTTCGTTTTTTACCTATTAAAATTGCTGTGAAATCTTTTGAGTGAGATATGCTAATGTTATATAAATTATTATGTAAGTATGGTTTTCGTTCTGGTCCGTAAACAATTTTGGAATCTTTACCTAACATTCTTTTTAAAAGAATTCTCACACTAAGCCATTCAAGTTTTCTCCGGTGATTTTTAAAGTTTTCAACCGTAGTAATATCTTCTTGGTCAAGTTTGAGATTTGATCGAAGGGTGTCATAATCTTCCGTAATTTCCCAAAGACCAAATTTTACATCATCTTTAATACGTTCTTTTAATATTAATCCCATCGCTATTCATGTTATTCCCACTCAAGTGATTCCATTAATATAACAATATCTTCTTTGACAAATTTGATAACCGGAGCAAGAGAGTCTTTATCCGGCTCGCAATTAAAATAAAGTGCCCCACGAAGATAATGATTTATACTGTCAGTTAAAAAGAACTGCATTGATGAAGCAGCATTGCCTTCAATTTCATATAAAATACCGTAAACATCATTTTCGGGTCTAAAAAAAACCCTTTCGTTAATTGCTTCAGCTTTAACCGTGTGTTTATATGCCAGTTTTCGTGTATCTTCAATAATTTCATCCAGGTTCTCATCTATTTTTATATAACTGATATGTATTTTGCCGTTTATATCAGGATATTCAATATTAAACCAGTAGTTTTCACTGCTTTTACTTTTATCTTTATTTATTACTGTATAAACAGGATAATTAAACGAAAAAGGGAAATTTTCATCCAATCTCTTATATTGTTTTTCATGTAAATCAATCCTGAAAAACCCTCTTGGTTTGGGTGTGTTTTTTTTGTTGCATCCCGATAAAAAAATAAGAATGCTAATTGCAATCACATTAATGTATGTTAGTATACCAGGTTTAAGCATACATGTTTTTTGATTATTCGTTGATAATAACTTTTATCTGTTTAATGCGGCGTTTATCAACTGATTCGATGGTAAAGTTAAGGTTTTTATATTCAATTTTTTTATTTTTTGCCGGGATTTCACCTGTAATTTCAAGGATAATTCCGGCTATTGTATCAGCATCACCTTTTATATCTTCAAAATAGTCGTCTTCAATATCAACAATTTTTAAAAAATCATTAAGCAATGTTTTCCCTTCAAAAATATAAGTGTTTTCGTTTATTTTGGAATAAATGATTTCGTCTTCGTCAGATTCGTCGGTTATTTCACCAACTATTTCTTCCAGAACATCCTCGAGAGTTACAATACCACTTGTTCCGCCATACTCATCAATAACAATGGCCATATGAACCTTGTTTTTCTGAAATTCCTGAAGCAGGTCGTTAATTTTTTTATTTTCGGGAACAAAATATGGAGTTCTGAGTAAAGATTGCCAATCGAAATTATCATTTTTTTCGAAATGTGGTAACAGGTCTTTAATAAAAAGAATGCCTTTAATATTATCAAATGTTTCTGAATATACCGGAATTCTGGAATGACCTGATTCAACAATAAATGCAAGCAAATCCTTAAATCCGGTCTCAATTCCCACAGAAAATACATCTACACGCGATTTCATAATTTCTTTTGCATCTATATTTCCGAATTTCACTATTCCTTTAAGTATATTTTCATCTTCGGTTATCTGGTGAGTTGTCAGGTTTAATGCCTGAGAAAGATCATCAATAGTAATATTATGTTTAATATTTGCCAGTTTCTTACCAATAACTGAACTTGTATTAATCATTAACATACTGAAAGGATGAAAAATCCTGTCGAAAATGATCAGAGGTATTGCCGTACCTCTGACAATTATTTTCGCTCTTGATTTCGCATAAAACTCCGGTAATATTTTCCCGAAAAGAATCAGTAAAAATGCAATTATTGTAAGCTGTATAATGAATCCAATTGTAGGATTTGAAGTAAAGTCAAATATCCTGTTTAATAAAATTCCGGTTATAATAATAAAACAAACATTTAAAAACCCATTTGCAATTGTTAAAGTAGCCAGATTTTTTTTAGGATTTTTCAGATGTCTTATTATTAACCTACTGCGAAAATCATGTTTTTTTTCAAAAGCTTTGATCTCATCTGACCTGAGACTAAAATATGCAGTTTCAGCGGCTGAAATAAGTGCCGAAAATATCAGAAATAACAAAGATGCAATTATACTAATTAAGGTTATTGAATCAGCTGTGTGAATAACAAACTGATAAATAATTATGACAAGAGGGAACGGTTCTGCAGTTTCCAATGTTGATGGTTTAGGTTAAAGATTAAAATGGTAAATCATCTTCTTCTGCAGGTAGATTTTCAATATCCGGAGCAGATGCAGTTTCAGGTTTTGATGCAGCGGCTTCTTCGTTACTTTGCTTAGACCCCAGCATTTGCATATTATCTGCGATTATCTCAGTGGTATATCTTTTATTACCATCTTTGTCATCCCACGAACGAGTCCTGATTTTTCCTTCAATGTATAAAGGATTACCTTTTTTTACATACTTCTCTGTAACATCTGCTAATCCTCTCCACACTACGATATTGTGCCATTCAGTATTGGTAACCTTCTGTCCTTCTTTGTTTTTGTAAGTTTCACTTGTTGCAAGAGAAAATGATGCAACAGCAACTCCATTATCCAAATGTCTTACTTCAGGATCTTTCCCAACATTTCCTACTAAAATAACTTTGTTAATACCCATTTTAAATATTCTTTTTTAGGTTAATAAAATTGGTTAATTATTGTAAAGGTATAAATTTTAAAAAGACTGACAAGCGTTGAAAAATTAATTATTAAAAAGATTAAAATATTTTTTCAGGAGTACAGACATACTATATTCTGATAGACCTGAGGCGTGGATTTTAATATAATTTGATGTAATATAATCATTAATTTCACTGATTTTTATTACGTAAAAACGTGTATGAATTATTTGATGTGATAATACATGTATCATATCAATATGGTTTTCTTCAATTTCAGGATTTGTATTTTTAGTTATTTCAATCCATTTTTTATTCCTGGACAATTCTGGTATTGATAATAATTTTTCAGTTTCGATTAATGGAATTTGATAAAGTAGTTTCCATATATCATTTTTCGTTCTTTTCTCAATGAAAATATAAGCCTTGTGTTTAATATATATGTAATTAAAATATCTTATTCGTTGTTTTGTTTTTATTTTTTTTACCGGTAAATCATTAACCCGATTATTTTTATAAGCAAAACATACTTTATTCAGGATACAATTTATGCAATCCGGAATTTTAGGAACACATTGTAAGGCACCAAATTCCATTACGGCCTGATTGAAAATTTCAGGATTATGATTCCCCATCAATTGTTGTGTTTTGTCCAAATAGATTTTTTTGCCTGTTTTTGTTTGAGTTGAATCTGAAATTCCGAACAATCTGGCAATAACACGAAAAACATTCCCGTCAAGAACAGGTGTTTTCTTATTAAAAGATATAGATGCTATTGCACTGGCCGTATAATCACCAATACCTTTAAACTTAATTAACTCATTATATTCATCAGGGAATTTCCCTTTACAATTTTTTGCAATTTCCTTTGCAGTTTTATGCATATTCACAGCTCTTGAATAATACCCAAGGCCCTGCCATATTTTTAACAATTCATCAATGTCAGAATTGGCTAAACTGTATATATCAGGAAATTTTTCAATAAACCGATAGTAATAATTTACACCTTGATTTACACGTGTTTGTTGTAGAATTATTTCCGACACCCATATGTTATATGCGTTTTTTGTATGCCGCCATGGAAGATCTCTTTTGTTGCTTGCATACCATTCTGTAAGGGTTTTACTAATATCTGACATCAATGGAATAAAATAATTTTCAATAATTTCACAAATTTAACCGATTTGTGTTTTATTAATCAAAAGAAATCATTTATATTTGCAGTTCGAAATATGTAAATCATCTAAATTATTGATAATTAAAGTTTTTATAAAATGACAAAAGCAGATATCGTTAACGAAATTTCAAAGAACACAGGAGTTGAAAAAATAACTGTACAGAAAACAGTGGAAGCTTTCATGGAAACCATTAAGGATTCTTTAGTAAATGATAAGAATGTATATTTAAGAGGTTTTGGAAGCTTTATCGTAAAGAAACGTGCTGAAAAAACAGCAAGAAACATTTCTAAAAACACTACTATTATTATTCCTGAGCATTTCATTCCTTCTTTCAAACCTTCAAAAAGATTTGTAAACAAGGTAAAGAATAACGTTAAGCCGTAATTGGAGTAAGTTAATTTTAAATTTTGAGATTATGCCGAGCGGAAAGAAGAGAAAAAGACATAAGATGGCTACTCATAAGCGTAAAAAACGTTTAAGAAAAAATCGTCACAAAAAGAAATAAGATAAACAACTTATTTTTAACGAATTGATAATTTGAACCTATTGAAGTTTATCTTCCTTAGGTTTAAATTGTTTTATATAACTAATTTATCACAAAAACTGAAGTAGGAAAAGTGAGCACTGAACTGGTAATTGACGTAACCCCCTCTGAAATTGCTATAGCTTTATTGGAAAATAAGCAACTTGTTGAGTTAAATAAGGAAAAAAGAAATTTTCAGTTTGCCGTTGGAGATATTTATCTGGCCAAGGTGAAAAGAATTATGCCCGGACTCAATGCAGCATTTGTAGATGTTGGTTATGAAAAAGATGCATTCTTGCATTATCTGGATTTAGGACCTCAGTTTCGTACTTTAAATAAGTATGTAAAAAACTCAATTGCCAGAAAGGGTAAAGCACCCTGGATTCCAAAATTGAAACTTGAAACTGATTTAGATAAAAACGGAAAGATAACGGACGTTTTAAAATCAGGTCAGTTAGCTCTTGTCCAAATAGCAAAAGAACCTATATCGACTAAAGGACCAAGGTTAAGCTCCGAAATCTCAATAGCTGGAAGGAATCTGGTATTAATTCCATTCTCAGATAAAGTATCTATTTCTCAAAAAATTGAATCTCCTGACGAAAAGAAAAGATTAAAAAAGCTTGTGGAAAGCATAAAACCAAAAAATTACGGAGTTATTGTAAGAACAGTTGCAGAAGGGAAAAAAGTTGCTGTGCTGGATTCAGAACTTAGTGGTTTGGTTAAGAAGTGGGAGACAGCTTTTGATAAACTGATTTTAGGAAAAGTTCCTAAGTTGGTAATAAGCGAGCTGAACAGGACTTCTGCAGTGTTAAGGGATGTTTTAAATGGTTCTTTTAATCATATTTTTGTTAATGAAAATACGGTTTATCAAGAGCTGAAAGATTATATAAATACAATAGCACCTGAAAAAGAAAAAATAGTTAAACACTTTGAAGGGGACGCTCCGATTTTTGATCATTACGGTGTTGATAAACAAATTAAATCTTCGTTTGGAAAAACTGTTTCTTTTAAAAGTGGTGCATATTTGATTATTGAGCATACAGAAGCTTTTCATGTAATTGATGTAAACAGTGGGAATCGATCCAAATTGGGCGAAAATCAGGAATCAAACGCACTTGAGGTAAATCTTGCTGCTGCAAATGAAGTTGCACGACAATTAAGACTCCGTGATATGGGCGGTATAATTGTGGTGGATTTTATTGATTTGCACAATTCTGATAATAAGCAAAGAGTTTTTGAAAAAATGAAGGATGCTATGTCTGTTGACAGAACAAAGCACAATATTCTTCCGCTTAGCAAATTTGGTTTAATGCAGATTACAAGGCAAAGGGTGAGACCTGAGCTGAATATAGAAACACTGGAGAAATGTCCGACATGTAAAGGTTCGGGAGAGATAACGCCAAGCGTATTATTCGTCGATGACATTGAAAATCATTTAAGTTTTCTTATTAATGAAGCTAATTACAAAAAGCTAATACTTAAAGTACATCCGTACATTGCCGGTTATATTAATCAGGGTTTCTTTTCTAAAAAATTCAAATGGCGTTTAAAATTCAGGAAAAAGATTAAAATTGAAGCTGTAAATTCATATCAGTTTCTTGAATTCCATTTCTTCGATAATAACGGAGAAATCATCAAAGAATAATTCCTTTAGTTCATTCGGAACATTATAAAATCAAAATCTTGTTAATAATTGTTAATATTTACATATGTAGATATTAAATACATTATGCGTTTTTTTTATTTAACACTTAATACTTAAATTTGAAGCTTTAAAACAAATTAATGACGGGGTTGTTGTTAATATAGGAATAATCAATACTTTATAAAAAAATACAAATGAAAAGAATAGCTTTATTAACAGGGATTGTGATTGTATCTGTGTACGGTGTATTTGCTCAGATTGTTGATCCTGTAAAATGGGAAAACAAAAGTCTGAAATCTGACGACGGAACAGTCGAAATTATTTTTGAAGCAAATATTGATATGAACTGGCATCTTTATTCTCAGTATTTCGGAGAGGGAGGCCCTGTTCGTACAACTTTTTATTTTGATGACTCTGACAAATTTGAATTAATCGGTCAGCCTTCTGAAAATCCTGAACCTGAAGAGATAATGGATGAAGTGTTTAATATTACAGTAAAGTATTTTAGCCATAAAGCGACTTTTACACAAAAAATTAAACTTTTAACCGACGAAGCTTTTACACTAAATGGTTCTATCGAATACCAGGTTTGCCAGGATGATAAATGTGTTTATTTCAATCCGGATTTTAAAATAAAAGTTGATGGAGCGGAACCAGCACAAACAGAAGCGGTTGATCCGTTTAGCCCAAAAGTTGATTTAACCGAAAGTGAAGGTTCGCAAACAGACGGTGAAAGTAAATCCATGTGGGGGTTTTTCATGCTGGCATTTGTTTTGGGACTAGCCGGAGTTCTTACTCCTTGTGTATTTCCGATGATCCCGATGACAGTATCTTTCTTTATGCAGGGACAGTCATCGAAGTTTAATTCAATAGTTAAAGCTTTGATTTTCGGGATTTCAATTGTTGTATTGTACACTAGTGTCGGGTTAATAGTATCATTAACAAGCGCAGGTGCCGATTTTACTACAGGATTAAGCACGCACTGGATACCAAATACCATATTTTTTGTTTTATTTATTGCATTTGCAGCATCATTTTTCGGAATGTTCGAGATTATTTTACCTTCGGGCTTAGCAAATAAAGCTGACAAGCAAGTTGATAAAGGTGGATATCTGGCAGCATTTTTCATGGCTTTTACATTGGTAATTGTTTCCTTTAGCTGTACAGGACCAATAGTTGGAGTATTGTTGGTAAAAGCTGCTGCTGGCGACGTTCTCGAACCGCTGATTGGCATGTTCGCATTCGGACTTGCATTTGCATTACCATTTACATTATTTGCAATTTTCCCACGAATGCTCAAAGGTTTGCCAAAATCAGGTGGCTGGATGAATTCTGTGAAAGTAGTTTTAGGATTTATAATACTTGCTTTCTCGCTTAAATTTATTGCAAATATCGATCAGACATACCATCTGAATATTATTAGCCGCGATGTTTTTCTTGCGATATGGATTGTAATATTTATTTTACTTGGTGTTTATTTGTTGGGTAAATTGAAATTCTCGCACGATAGTGATGTTCCGCATGTATCTGTTCCAAGATTAGTTATGGCAATGGTTTCATTTGTTTTTGCAATTTATTTGCTGCCTGGAATGTTTGGTGCAGACTTAAATGCAGTTTCTGCTTTAATTCCTCCAAAATCTGCACAACAGTTCGATATTTCAAAATCACAACTTATTAGTGTTTCGGGTATAGAAGCTACTGAACCAACAACTTTATGTGAAGCTCCAAAATATGGCGACATTTTGCATTTACCTCACGGACTGGAAGGATACTTTGATTACGAACAGGGAATGGCATGTGCTAAAAAACTTAACAAACCTGTGTTACTCGATTTTAAAGGTCATGCCTGTGCTAATTGTAAGGAAATGGAGAATAAAGTGTGGTCAGATCCGGCAGTTTTACAACGTTTACAAAACGATTATTTAATTATTGCACTGTATGTTGATGACAGAACAAAACTGCCCGAAAACGAGTGGATAACATCATCATACGATGGAAAAGTAAAAAAGACTTTAGGAAAGAAATATGCGGATTTTCAAATCTCAAAATACAATATAAATAGTCAGCCATATTATGTGTTGGTTGATACAGACGGCGAAACACTTGTTGAACCAACAGGATATGATTTGAAAACTGAAAATTTTATTCAGTTTTTAGATTCCGGAGTTGAAGAGTTTGAAAAAAGAAAATAGTAAAAATATTTTATTTTTTAGCTTGGGTTGATCGTACGGTCAACCTTTTTTATTTTAGTTTGTTAAAACAAAATAAGAAAAACCAAAGTAATAAGTAAGCATTAAATCAAAAACAATGTCATTCTGAGCAATAGCGAAGAATCTTCTTTTAAGAATAACAAAGAGTTCAACGGAGTTAATCTCTGCTATCGTGCGTTTATAACGCAGGCTATAAAGTTAGCGTAGTTAATTTGGTAATGTTTTTTTGTTTTTTCTCAGGTCGATTTGGAGAATAAATATTTAATTCTTTAAATTCGCCTTTTATTTTACATTAACGACATGAGAAAAATTGCTATTATTTTTTTGATTACATCAATCGGATTGAAAGGGATGTGTCAGGATAATTTGGTTAATACTGTAACCGAATATTTTGAATCGGTTCGGAATAATGTTTATTCAACTACACCTGATAAACAAATATACAGTCCAGAAAATGCAGAAGAATTATTAAAAATAGTGGCAAATTATTATAGCGATTCTACATCAGCTGTAAGATTAAAAGCCTGTTATTTAACTTATAAATCTACATATAAAAGTAATAATCAAAAGTTAAGGAATAGAGCAGTTTTTAATTTAATTCAGGCATTAAAAGATGAGGATTCAGGAAATGTGGGAAGCACAATTCAATGGCTTACAAATTATACTGTTGCCGATTTTACTGATATATCAAAGGATAGTTTAAAATCAATTCTTAACTCTCAGTCTTCATATAAAGATCAAATAATTAAACTAATTGGCTTTGTAGGATTGTATGACCAAATTAATTTTCTGAAAGAAAATTTGTCTAACGGGACTTATAAAACGAATAAAACAATTTGGGCTACACATTTAGCATTAGCCAGGTTGGGTGACGAAAGCGAAATAGAACTTTGTTTAGCTTTGGTAAAAAAGCAGGGAGTTAATGATGATGTAATATATGAGCTTGTACCTAATTTAATTTATACACGACAGAAGTTAGCATTTGATTATATTGTTCAATTACTACATAGTAATGAAAAGAATTGTTATTCGGCAAATCCGGAGAATCTTCAGAAAATTACTTGTGCATATCGGCTCATGGAGTACCTAGCACCTGTAATTAAAAACTTCCCCTTAGAGGTAGATTCAATGGGAGATTTGGTTGTTAATGATTATGAAAAAGCTTTGACAGAAAGCAGAGAATGGTTTAAGATTAACCAATCAGATTACGAAATAATTACAAATACATACTAATTAGACTTTTTCTAAATTAACTCTGATAAGGATTGGTTTTTTTGGTGGATTAAAATATTGACTCTCCGGATTTGTGTATTTCATTGGTTTTCGTAATATATAACCTTAATAAAGAAATTCGCATTTATTTATCTTATTATAGATAGATGTTGTAAAACATATTTAAGCTAAATTGAGGTAGTTTAATAATTATTACTTTCGTGTTCATTTTGTTAGTTTTCAACAAAATGTTTGTTATTAACACTCTAATTAACCTAACGTATTTCAATGAGGCAATTACTATCAGTCGTAGCACTGGGAGGTATTATTATTTTTTCTAAGTTCAATTCTTATGCAAATAGTATTGAAAATATCGAAGAAAATAATAACACATCAAAGATAGAATCCGAAATAGTAAGTTCAAAAAACTCTCATCAGCTTAATAAAAAATCAAAAAGTACTTCACTCGATTATTATGTTAACCAGTCACGTGAATTTCAATTTGCCGATATAGAAATTGATAACCAGATCGAAGTTAGTAATTCATTTGATATTGAAAGTGAGTATGAAATAAATGAAGATTCTGCTCAATATTATTACGATAAAGCGAACCAACTTTTAGATTTGGTTAAAAGCGAAAACCGCTTTATTGACAAATTAGATTCTGATGCTATTATAAGTTTACCCGTTGGTATTAGGACCGAACTGGGAGGTTTAGAGTACATTATACTTATCGAAGAGGTGATTTTTAGGCCGGATGGCGCTTTTTTTAATGCCTTAATGTCTTTCGAATCTCCAAAGGGTAAACTGGCATTTCGTGGCAGAGATATTCCTTTTTCATTTTCAGGAGGACTTGAAGGAGATGTATTTTTAGAACTTGTAACACCCGTTCCTATTCCCTTTGGTGATGGAATTGATATGGTTATCAAGGCCGATGGTTCATCATACGTAGTGTGGGATTGTTATGGGTTCAAAAGTATGGGAATATCGGCAGATATAATATTCTCAGAAGATTTGATTGTTCCTGAAAATACAAACGGTGAAATCATTAAGGGAAGAAATGTATCGTGCAGTTTTACTGCAGAAATGACTGACTGGAATGATTTAATTGTAAATATAAGTCTGCCTGCATTTCAGGTTACCGGTGTAGAAGGGGTTGGTTTTTTAATTGAGAACGCGGTATTTGATTTTAGCGACCATAATAATTTTTCCGGAATGAAATTTCCGGAAGCTTATACCTCAACATATTTTGTACCCGGAAATAAAAATCTGTGGCGTGGATTTTATCTTGGTCATGCTGAAATAAGATTGCCTAAAGAATTTAACTCTGGAAGTACGAGAACTTCGTTTATTGCATATGATTTGTTGATTGATGATCAGGGTTTTTCCGGAGTACTAATTGCCGAAAACATTATATCTCTTGAAAAAGGGAAAATGGGTAACTGGGCCTTTTCACTCGATAAAATCGGTGTTGAACTGGTGGCGAACCAACTTACAAAGGCTGGTTTTGAAGGGAAGGTGCAAGTACCTTTATTGTCAGAAGATAATCCCCTCGAATACACGGCCCTTATTGATATGGGAGGTGAATATGCATTTACAATTTCAACCACAAAGGATGTAAAAATGGATGTTTGGTCTGCGGATGTGAATCTTGCTCAAACATCTTTTATTGAAGTAGCTATTGAAGACAATGAATTCAAACCACGTGCTGTGCTAAACGGTAATGCAAGTATAAAAATTTCGGATAATGGTGTTGAACTGGCTGATATAGGTTTTGAAGCATTGGAGATTGCATCAACAAAACCATATGTGAAAGTAGGCGCATTTTCTTTCGGGTCAGAAGCCGTTCAGCAAGCAACAGCTGGCTTTCCTGTTAGTGTTGAGAATATAGGATTTAATCAGGTTTCCGATACTAAAATTGGTATTAGCTTTAATATCATTTTAAACCTTGTTGGTGAAGGAGATGGTGGATTTGGTGCTGAATGCGGACTTATGATCGTAGGTGAAATGAGCGAATCCAGTGGGATTCAATCGTGGAAATACAGCTACCTTGAGTTAACAAAAATTGCAGTAGATATTGATGGTGGCGCATATAGTGTTTCGGGAAGCCTGGAATTTTTCAAAAACGATCTGTATTATGGCAATGGATTTAAGGGAGATGCTACAATAGAAATTGCCGGTATGATCGAGATTGAGGGGATGGCCCTTTTTGGAAAAGTTGATGGATACCGATACTGGTATGCAGATGCAATGGCAACATTTAAATCAGGAATTCCAATTGGGGCATTTGCACTGAATAAATTTGGAGGAGGTGTTTTCCATCATATGCGACAACTGGATTTTGGTGAAGAGTTTGGAGGAACCCTGGGTAAAACAAAATCAAATGTAATATATCGGCCTGATAAGAAGGTACTGATAGGAATAAAAGCTTCGGTTGGATTAATATTAATTAATGCTGAAACAGTTTTTAATGGCGATGCAACACTCGAAATTGTGTTTAATCATGGTGGTGGTTTACGAACAATTGATTTTCAGGGTAATGCAAATTTTATAACTCCTGAATTACTCGGAGCCGCACAGCAATTAGTTAAGCTTCAGGGTGCTATCGATCTGATGAAAGAGGATAAAACTCCGGAACGGACAACAAATTCGTCTCTTTCTGCAGAAATTCGTATCAATATGAATTTCCCTGCTAAAACTCTGCATGCAAATCTAAAAGTATATGTAAATGTTGCAGGTGGCATTATTAAAGGAATTGGTCCTGGTGATTTAGCAGGAGAGTCTGTAATGCACTTTTCACCTGGTGAATGGTATATTCATGTTGGTTCACCTGATAATCCTGTTGGACTTGAAGTTCTGAGTATGATCAGACTTGAGAGTTACTTTATGGTTGGAGATAATATTCCGGGAAGCCCTCCGCCACCTGCCGAAGTATCACGAATTTTAGGTGGTATCGATCTTGATTATATGGGAGCCGAAAATGATTTGGCATCCGGACGTGGAATTGCATTCGGAGCCCGAATTACTATGGATACAGGAGATTTAACATTCTTAATATTCTATGCCCGGTTTACTGCTGGTTTAGGTTTCGATTTAATGTTAAAAGATTATGGAAATATAACATGTGCCGGTCGTAGTGGTGAGCTTGGTATTAATGGTTGGTATGCAAACGGACAGGCATTTGCTTATTTCTCAGGTAAAGTAGGGATAATAGTTAAAATATTTGGCAAGACTAAAAAATATGAGATCATTGATTTAGGAATGGCTGCAGTACTACAGGCTAAATTACCTGATCCTTTCTGGATGCGGGGTATTGTTGGTGGATATTATAGTTTGCTTGGAGGTATGATAAAAGGTGATTGCAAGTTCGAGGTCGTTATAGGTGAAGAATGCGAATTTGTTGGCGAAGGAAGTGTACTGGAAGGAATCGAAGTAATCTCGGAATTGACTCCTGCAAGTGGTCAGTCAGATATTGATGTGTTTAACTCTCCGCAGGCTGTATTCAATATGGAAATTGATAAAGTCTTTGAAATGGTTGATCTGGATGGTAAAACGAAAGCGTTCAGAATAAAACTGGATCATTTTAAAATAATGAAGAGCGGAAGTGAAATAGATGTTAACTATAAGTGGAATGCAGATCATACTGTAATTGCATTACAACCGACAGATATATTACCTGGTGAATCGAGTATTAAAGCAATGGCTCAGATAAGTTTCGAAGAGCGTGATCGTAGTGTCTGGAAACCTGTTAAACTGGATAATAAAGTAATTACAGAATCAATGGAGATTACATTTACTACAGGAAAAGCTCCTGATTATATTCCGTTGCATAATGTAAAGTATTGTTATCCAATTATAAATCATTATAATTTCTACAGTAAGGAATATTCTAAAGGATATGTTCAGTTAAAGCAGGGACAGGATTATTTATTTGAAGCCAATGCTGATTTTAATACAAAAGGTCGTTATACTTCTTACGATGGAACTGAAACGCTGTTCGATATTGTTTATAAACAAAACAATGAAATTGAATATAATATCCCATCCGGATTAAAAATAAATTCTGTTTATACTTTTGATATTGTAAATGTGCCTTTAAGAAAGATTTCTGTTGATAAAAATATAAGCAAAAGGAGTAGGTTAGTAGAATTGGGAGATGAATCAAAAAAACAGAGTATAACAATTGCAACAAGAGAAGCTGAAGGTTCAATTAAAAATCTAAAAGTTAAATTGATTTTCACTTCTCACTTCAGAGCAAGTTATTATGCAACATTAAAAGAAAAGCTTGATGATATGTTTATTTCAACAGGTTTCCGAAGAAATATTCATTCCGATATTCATGAGTTGGGAGTAACATTATTTGGCAAAGAATTATTCGAAAAGTATGAAACTCACTGGACAACTGAGATCTCTCCACTGGTGCAGTTTAAGGCTGTTTTAACCGATGATTATTATAAAAATAATATCGATGGCTTAATTTACAAACCTTATAATTCACAATCAGCTATTAAAATTGATTGGAGAAATCCGAATTTTGATATTGGGTATCCACCAGTTAAAGCGCTTTATATCAGACAAATTCCATTCAACAAAACACTAACGGAAGGCGAAATTAATGGTGGATATTCCTTAGGAACAGCAACCGAAGGTGCATTTGTATATAACCTGATCTGGTTTTATGCAAAGGACTTTTTTGATTTGCAACAGAAAGCAGCAGTTAAAATATATCAGGGAAGCAATATATCATGGTACAGTACTTTAATGAATTCAACATTTCCGGAAGTAAAAAGTGGGAAATATCAGTTTGATATTAAATATGTCGTTCCTGGCAGAAACGAAGTAAGCTCAAAATACAGAGTTAATATTGATAATAAATTATAATTGATGAAAAATATAATATATATAGGTTTTCTGTTGATAATAGTCTTAATATCAAAGTCTGTTAAATCGCAGGATGAGGCAAAAATCCGTGTTATAGCCAGACCATATATTGATTCTATAAAAATACGCTGGGCTCCGGATAAAGCTGTTGCCTGGTATTTTTTAAACGAATATGGATATCGTATTGAGCGACACACGCTTATGCGTGATGGGAAATTGCTGGAAAAACCTGATTCTGTAAGTCCTTCAACTGAAATTTTTAAACCTTTGCCATTAGCACTTTGGGAAACTTATTCAGAAACCGATGATTATGTAGCAATTGCGGCTCAGGCTATTTATGGTGAGTCATTTGAAGTAACACATGGAATTGCAGGTTCAGATATTCTTTCGGTAATTAATAAATCAAGAGAGCTGGAATCAAAATATTCCTTCGCCTTGCTTGCAGCAGATTTTTCCATTACAACTGCAAAATTGTCCGGATTAATGTTTACTGACAAATCTGTTAAAAAAGGTGAAAAATATCTGTACATGATCATTTCTATGGTTCCTGAAGAAAAACTGCTGATCGATACAGGATATGTTTATGTTGGAACAGATGATTTTAAACCTCTTCCTAAACCAATTGATGTCCGCGGAGATTTTAACGAAGGCTCTGCAATGATAAGCTGGAACCATCAGTTGTTTCAAAATGTTTTTATTGCATATCAGGTAGAACGTTCTGATGATAATGGAAAGACATTTAATCCGTTATCTGACGATCCTTTAATAAATACAACAAAGTCGGTGTATGAAACACCAGAGAGAATGTTCATTATTGATTCATTACCCGAAAACGATAAAGAATATTTTTACAGGATTAAAGGTATTACGTCATTTGGTGAAGTATCTGAACCGTCGGATACTATTTCGGGACTTGGTTATAAGCGATTACCTGTAAATCCAAGCATAAGCACCGTCGAAGTCTTTAATAATAAAGTTGCTGCCATAGAGTGGGAACTTCCCGATTCGTTAAATAACCTGATTTCAGGATTCGAGATTCACAGATCAATTAATGACAAAGGACCTTTCGAAACGGTTAACAAAGAAATAATTTCTTCTGAAAACAGAAAGTTTGCCGATGAGCCACCGTATTCTTATACATATTATAAGATTGTTGCTTTAGATCATTATAATCATTCTTATCAGTCATACCCGTATATGGTTCAGATTATTGACAGTATTCCTCCTGCAATGCCGGCTGGTTTAACCGGTGATGTTGACACAACAGGAATAGTAAGTTTGAGATGGCAGGCAAATAATGAATTGGATTTATTGGGGTACAGGGTTTTCAGATCAAACTTTAAAAATTCTGAGTTTACTCAAATAACCGTTAATCCTGTTGAAGACACCATTTTTATTGACACAATTAATATAAAAACATTAACCCGTAAAATCTACTATAAAATTCAGGCTCTGGATCAGCATTTTAATCCCGGTGGATTTTCTGAAGTTTTTGAATTAACAAGACCAGACAAAATCCCGCCTGTTCAACCTGTTTTTTATGCATATGAAACCGATGAGTCAGGAATTATGCTGAAATGGTATAATAGTTCCAGTATTGATGTTGCCAGACATATTTTATACAGAAAATCGGAAGACGAACAAAACTGGAAAGTTAATGCGATTTTTTACCCGGAAGATTCTGTACAAGTATATACAGATACTTCTTCTGTTGCGGGGAAATTATACGAATACACCATAATCGCTGTTGATGAAACGGGATTGGAATCTAAACCGGTTAAACCGATTAAAATTAAACAATTCGAAAATAAAAATAAACCAGCAGTTGGAAAGATAAAATATAATGTAGACAGAACAGATAAGTTTATCCGCTTAACCTGGAAATATAATCAGCCGGAAGTGAAAGAATTTATGATTTACAAAGGAAAAACCATTGAGGATTTATCACATTATTCTACAACGGACGCATTTGAATTTACAGATAAAAAATTACAGATAAACAATACCTATTACTATGTAATAAAAGCAGTTTTTAAAAACGGAATAGAATCTAAAATGAGTAAAGTTATCGAAGTTAAGTATTAATATATCTGAATATCATTCCGGCCGTAGAGCCGGAATCTCAAGACAAAAAGTAAAATGAAGAGATTTCCAGGCGAGCTGGAAATGACAACAATAAGAAACAAAATAAAAAAGATCAAAACAATAAGTAAGCAATAAAACTAAAACAATGTCATTCTGAGCAGTAGCGAAGAATCTGTATTAGGAAAACAAAGAGATTCCGCATCAAGTGCGGAATGACAATAAAAAAAGAAGAGGAACAATAAGAAAGCAAAAAATCAAAAACAATGTCATTCCCTGCTTGACAGGGAATCTCAAAAGAGTAAAAGAGACTTCCGATTA
>JAHOYT010000046.1 GCA_019038645.1 Bacteroidales bacterium | reverse complement strand
GAAAGATATTTGTTTCATGTGTTAATATGGACAAAGGAGGAGTTGCCAAAAAAGCATGTGAAGTTGCCTGTATTGGTTGTAAGGCATGTGTTAAAGTTTGCGCTTACGATGCTATAACTGTTGATAATTTTCTGGCATACATTGATCCGAATTTATGTAAGCTTTGCAGAAAATGTGTGGAAGTGTGTCCTACTGATGCAATTCTTGAAATTAATTTTCCACCAAGAAAAATTAAGACAGAAACAACAGAAACTGTGGAAACAAAAAAGGTGGAAACTTCCACTGGCCTGTCTGCAGATAAGGCAGATCCGGCAGGTAAAAAAGAAAACGATAATAATATAATAAATAAGGAGGGATAAAGTGTTAAAAACATTTCCAAAAGGCGGCGTTCATCCGGCAGAAGGTAAATATTCTGCCAATAGTACTATTGAAATATTGTCGCTTCCAAAAACAGTATCAATACCAATTTCTCAACATATTGGTGCTCCCTCTAAGCCTATAGTTGCAAAAGGCGACAAGGTTAAGGTGGGAGATAAAATAGCCGAAAGTACAGGCTTTGTATCTGCAAATATTCACTCATCAGTATCCGGAACTGTTGTTAAGGTTGACAATGTTTTGGATTCAACAGGTTATAAACGTCCCTGTGTTATTATTGATATGGAGGGTGATGAGTGGAATGAAAGCATCGACAGATCTAGTGATTTGAAGAAAGAAATCAGTTTAACAGATAAAGAGATTATTAATAAAATAAACGAATCAGGAATTGTTGGTTTAGGTGGAGCAACTTTTCCATCTCATGTTAAACTTTCTGTTCCTGATGGAAAAAAGATTGATGTTCTAATTATTAATGGTGTTGAATGTGAACCATATTTAACATCAGATCACAGGCTTATGCTTGAGAAAACTGAAGAAATGCTTATTGGTATTCAAATATTAATGAAAGCTTTAAGTGTTAATTTAGCTCTGATTGGAATAGAAAATAATAAACAGGATGCAATATCTCATCTCCAGAATCTTGTAAAAGATTATCCCGGAATTGAAGTTCATGCACTGAAAGTTCAATATCCTCAGGGAGGTGAAAAACAGTTAATCAAAGCTTTAGTAAATCGTGAAGTACCTTCAGGAGCTTTGCCACTTGATGTTGGGACTGTTGTTCACAACGTGGGTACTGCTCTTGCTGTTTATGAAGCTGTTCAAAAAAACAAACCCTTATTTGAGAGAGTTGTTACTTTAACCGGTAAATCAGTAAAGAAACCATCTAATTTTATGGTTCGCATTGGTACTCCTGTTACGGAATTAGTTGAGGCAGCCGGTGGACTACCAGAAGATACAGGAAAAATTATTAATGGTGGACCTATGATGGGTAAAGCAATTAATTCTCTTGAAGTTCCAGTTGTAAAAGGAACATCAGGAATATTAATTATGCCATTTGAATTATCTGCAAGGAAAAAAGAAAACGATTGTATACGATGTGCAAAATGTGTTTCTGTTTGTCCTCAGGGATTAGAGCCTTATCTTTTAAATAAACAGGCTCAGTTAGAGAAAAATGATAAACTGGAAACCAGCGGTGTAATGGATTGTATTGAATGTGGTTCGTGTAGTTATACATGTCCGGCAGGATTACCATTATTAGATTATATCAGATTAGGAAAATCCAGAGTAAGTCAAATTATAAGATCAAGAAAACAGTAATGAATAAATTAATCACAATATCACCATCTCCTCATGTTTATGAGGACACAACCGTAAAACGGCTGATGTTCGATGTGGTTATTGCAATGTTGCCGGTTTTGGCATTCTCAATCTATTTCTTTGGAATGGGAGCAATAATTGTAACATTAACTGCCGTTGTTTCGTGCTTAGCTTTTGAATGGTTAATTCAAAAATACATGCTAAAAAAGGAACCTTCAATTACTGATGGTTCAGCATTGGTAACAGGTATCCTGTTAGCTTTTAACGTTCCCACAAACCTACCACTGTGGATTATTATTGTTGGTAGTTTGGTTGCTATTGGAGTAGGTAAAATGTCTTTTGGAGGATTAGGAAATAACCCATTTAACCCTGCATTGGTTGGACGGGTATTTTTATTAATTTCTTTTCCCGTTCAGATGACAAGCTGGCCGGTACCAACAGGTTTTAGCAATAGTTATACCGATGCAGTTACCGGAGCAACTCCACTTAATGTTATGAAAGAAGGAATTGGAATGGGAGAATCTGTTTCTGCAATAATGGACAAAATTCCAAGCCATATGGAAATGTTTTATGGACACATGGGAGGTTCAATGGGAGAAATTGCTGCTGTTGCTTTATTGTTAGGATTTGCTTATTTGTTATTTAGAAAAGTTATTACATGGCATATTCCTATTTCAATTATTGGAACGATAGCAGTATTTACCGGAATATTATGGCTGGTAAATCCTGAATCAAATGCTGATCCTTTGTTCCATTTATTAACAGGAGGAGTTTTGTTAGGTGCAATTTTTATGGCAACTGATTACGTTACTTCACCAATGTCGTTAAAAGGAATGTGGATTTATGGAATTGGTATAGGATTAATAACTGTTCTTATTCGTGTATTCGGAGCATATCCTGAAGGTGTATCATTTGCTATTCTTATTATGAATGCATTTGTTCCGTTAATTAATGCATATATTAAACCAAAGCGTTTTGGAGAGGAGGTTAAACATGGCTAAGAAAGAATCTTCATTCTTAAATATGGTGCTTACATTGTTCATGGTAACATTTATTGCATCAGCAGCACTTGGGTACTTATATGAATTAACAAAAGGACCTATTGCAGCTAGTAAACTGGCAAAACTTAACAATGCTATTACTCAGGTTGTTCCGGAATTTGATACTATTCCCGGTAGCGAAATTTATAAAATGGGTATCGATGGCGATACACTGGTATTTTATCCTGCCAGGAAAAACGGAGAACTGGTCGGAACTGCTGTAAGTACTTTTACAAATAACGGTTTTAGTGGTTATATAAAGTTAATGGTTGGATTTTTACCAGACGGTACAATTCATAACATTTCAGTATTGGAACATGAAGAAACTCCTGGCTTAGGTGATAAAATGCAAAAGAATAAATCTAAGTGGAGCATACAGTTCAATGGAAAGAATCCGGCCGATTTTAAATTAAAAGTAACTAAAGACAGAGGTGATGTCGATGCCATAACCGCTTCAACAATTAGTTCAAGAGCTTTTTGCGATGCAGTAGACAGGGCATACAAAGCATATATGGAAGGAGGTAAAAAATGAGTCAGTGGAAAAATTTTAGCAAAGGAATTTTCAAGGAAAATGCAGTATTTGTTTTATTTCTTGGATTATGTCCTACATTAGGTGTTACCTCATCAGCAATTAATGGTTTGGGTATGGGCCTTGCTACTACTTTTGTATTAGTTATGTCTAACCTGGTAGTTTCAATTGTAAAATCACAAATTCCTGATAAAGTACGTATTCCTTCTTTTATTGTAATTATTGCTTCTTTCGTAACAATGGTTGAGCTTGTAATGCAAGCATATATTCCGGCATTATTTGAGCAATTAGGATTATTCATTCCTCTTATTGTTGTAAACTGCCTTGTTTTAGGTCGTTCAGAAGCGTTTGCTTCTAAAAATAGTGTATTATCCTCTATTATTGATGGAGTTGGTATGGGACTTGGTTTTTCCATAGCATTAACAATTTTGGGCGGAGTCAGAGAGATTCTTGGATCAGGAACAATTTTCGGATTTAATTTACACATGTTTCCTGTTGATGAAGAAGGGAATCCAATTACAATGATAGTATTTGTACTAGCTCCTGGAGCTTTTATTGCTCTGGGTTACCTGATTGTTCTGATAAATAAAATCAATAAGAAAAACGCTTAATTAAATTATTATGGATTATATAATTATTATCATATCAGCAATTTTTGTTAATAATATTTTATTAGCACAATTCCTTGGTGTTTGTCCATTTATAGGCGTTTCAAGCAAAGTGGAAACTTCTATTGGAATGGCAGGGGCGGTTACCTTTGTTATGGTTATTGCTACTATTGTTACGTATTTACTTCAGAAATATGTTTTAGAAGCTTTTGGAATTACGTTTATGCAAACCATTACATTTATTCTTGTAATTGCATCGTTGGTACAGTTAGTCGAAATTATTTTAAAGAAAGTAAGTCCGGCTTTATACCAGGCTTTAGGAATATTTTTACCATTAATTACAACCAACTGTGCGGTTTTAGGAGTTGCTATTTTAGCAGTACAAAAAGATTATAATTTGATCGGAAGTGTTGTTTTTGCTATTTCTAATGCTATTGGATTTGGTTTAGCTTTAGTAATATTTGCAGGTTTACGCGAACATATGGATATGGTTAACATTCCAAAAGGAATGAAAGGTGTTCCAATTGCTTTCGTTGTTGCAGGATTATTAGCATTGGCATTTATGGGATTTACAGGATTAGTTTAAAAACATAGATATTATAGATTTAAGTAAAGAGCAACTTTTATGGTTGCTCTTTTTTATATACATTTTATTATGTGTATGTTTTTTTATAAATTGCTGCTATTATTTTGCATATTATGGGATACAGAAAATATATATTTCTGCTTATATTTTTCACTACATTAAATTCTTTTCTATTTTCATCTGAAAAAAAGAATATTCTTATACTGAACTCGTACCATAAAGGATTGCAATGGACTGATGAAATAGTAAAAGGAATAAACGATGGCTTATCTGACTATCCAATTGAAAATGAGCTATATATTGAATATATTGATTCAAAACGTTTTTTTAAAAAGGAATATCAAAAGGTATTATCAAGTCTGTATAAAGCCAAATACGACAAGCTTAGTTTTGATGTAATTGTATTGTCTGATGATTACGCCTTAAATTTCCTCCTTGAATACCGTGATAGTATATTTGGAAATGTTCCGGTTGTTTTTTGTGGAATTAACAATCCGCATAGTTACCCGGAAACGTATACTGGTGTAGTAGAGGATATAGAATATACAGATAATCTTAAACTAATTGCCAGACTTCATCCCGGGTATTCAAAAATTTATTTTATTGTTGATAATACAAAAACAGGAAATATTATTTACGATAGAGCATACAGAAATTACATACCCATAAGCAATGATTACGATTATGAGTTTTTGAGAAATTATAGCTTCGATGAATTATTTGAAAAAGTATCATCACTGGATGATGAGTCGATTATTCTGTTGACCGCATTTACGAAAGACCGTTTTGATGAATATTGTTCGTATGAAGAAATTGTTAAAAACCTGAAAAGACATACTGATATTCCAGTATACGGAGTATGGAACTTCTATCTTGGAAAGGGAATTGTTGGTGGCAAAATGATTTCGGCTTATGATCAGGGTTTTAAAGCTGCTAATATTGCAAAAAGAGTGCTCAATGGTGAAAGTTTAAACAAAATAAATATTGAGATCTCAGAATCATCATATAAATTTGATTTTAATGAATTAAAAAAATACAAAATTAGAAGGAAAAATCTACCGGTTAATTCAATAATTATAAATCATCCTTTATCATTTTTAACAAATAACAGGCAACAGACCATATTCTTCAGTATTATCTTTTTATTACTAATAATTACGATTGTAATACTTTGGATCTATATTCTTTTCAGAAAAGTAAAGATTAAGCAGGAAAGAAGGCATATAAAAAGTATAGAACTTAACAATGAAAAACTGCAGCTTGCAAATGAAAAAATAGAAGAGGCCAATAGGCTTAAATCAGCATTCCTGGCTAATATGTCTCATGAATTCAGAACTCCTATGAATGGTATAATAGGGTTCTCGAAATTATTAACAGATTCTACCGATATTGATCCGGGCACAAGAAATAAGTATCTGGAAATTATAAATAAAAGCGGATACATTATTCTTGATTTAATTAATGATGTTATTGATTTATCGAAAATTGAATCGAAAAAGCTTAAAATAAATTATTCTGAATGTGAATTAAGCAAGATTCTGGAAGAGCTACATGACTTTTTTATTGCAGAGCGCGATAATAATGAAAAGCAAAATATTAAGATTTTAGTTGAGAAAGAATTTGACTATAATGATTTGGTAATATACTCTGACTGCAACAGAATCAGACAGGTTTTATATAATCTTATAAATAATGCCCTAAAATTTACTACTGAAGGTTCTATAGGGTTTGGCTATTTTATTGAGATGCCTAATATAGTATTTTTTGTGAGGGATACTGGTATTGGTCTGACTGAACCCGAAAAAGAAATAATTTTTGAGAGATTCAGGCAGGTTGAGGACAAAATGACCAGAAGATATGGCGGGTCAGGACTTGGATTATCTATATCTAAAGGGATCGTTGAAAACCTGAACGGTAAAATATGGGTCGATTCTGAAAATGGAAAAGGTTCAACATTTTACTTTACGGTGCCATATAAGATTGTTGAAAGAAAAGATAATTTCGCTTCAGGTGAAAAAAAATATGATCAGTTCGTCTGGAAAAATAAAACGATCCTAATAGTTGAAGATTCAATAATTTCGTATGATCTGTTAACAAAATTTCTGAAAAATGCAGAAGTTAGCTTTGTTCATGCTTCTGATGGCGAAAAGGCTGTTCATTTATGTAAAACTAACAAAAGCATAGATCTGGTTTTAATGGATATTCAACTTCCAATACTCAATGGGATTGAGGCAACAAAGTTAATTAAAGAATTCAGGCCTGAATTGCCAATTATTGCTCAAACCGCAAATGCAATGGATGAAGATAAACCAAATATTATTGCGGCTGGATGCGATGATTATATTTCCAAACCTATCAATAGGATGGAGCTGTTGGAAAAAATAGATACCTTCATAAATAATTAACTGTTTTCCATTTGTTCAAAAATATGATTCGGTCAGAAAGTTATGTTTCTGTAATCACTAATTTTTTTGTTAGTATCTTTTTTAACATAAAAATGATAAAATCCTTATTTTAGCTCCTCTTAATATTTTTTGAATCATGAACGAAAATCACATATTGAAAATATCTACCAACCTTTCAGTGAAAGACTGGCAGGTAAAAAACACAATTCAGTTGTTTGATCAGGGAGCTACAATGCCTTTTATAAGCAGGTACAGAAAAGAAGCTACTGGTAGTCTCGATGAAGTACAGATTGCTGCAATTAAAGATTCGCTTACTAAACTTCAGGAAATTGATAGCCGACGTGAAACAATCTTAAAAACTATTGAAGAGCAGGGTTTGCTAACAGATGATTTAAAGGACCGGATTGAACAGGCTCAAACTATAACTGAACTTGAAGATTTGTATCTTCCTTATAAACCTAAGAAGAAAACCAGGGCTACAAAAGCAAAAGAAAAAGGCCTTGAACCTTTGGCTAAAATAGTATTGAAACAACAGGAACTAAATATTATTGGTAAAGCTGAGCAATACATAAATGATGAGATTTCTTCTGTTGATGAAGCTTTACAGGGAGCCAGGGATATAATTGCTGAATGGGTAAACGAAAATGAAAGAGCAAGGAATAATATAAGAAGATTGTTTCAGCATAAGTCTCTTATTAAATCAAAATCAATAAAGGGAAAAGAACTGGAAGGAATAAAGTATAAAGATTATTTTGAGTGGGAAGAATCATTAAAACGTTGTCCTTCGCACAGATTATTAGCTATGCGAAGAGGAGAGAACGAAGGTATTTTAAAAGTAGGCATCTCACCTGATGAAGATGAAGCGCTTGAAATTCTGGAAGAACAGTTTGTAAAAGGAGTTTATGATGTTTCGAAACAAGTGCAGGAAGCCGTTAAAGATAGTTATAAAAGACTATTAGCCTCTTCAATGGAAACTGAATTTAAAAATTCTTCGAAAGAAACTGCTGATGATGATGCGATAAAGGTTTTTGCCGATAATCTCCGACAGCTTTTATTAGCACCGCCACTCGGACAAAAAAATGTTCTCGCAATTGATCCCGGGTACAGAACCGGATGTAAAATAGTGTGCCTTGATGCTCAGGGAAATTTATTACATAATGAAACTATTTATCCGCATCAACCACAGAATGAAAGAGGTATGGCCATGAAAAAGATTGACTCCATGGTCGAAACATTTAAAATTGATGCAATAGCTATTGGTAACGGAACAGCTAGTCGCGAAACAGAGGCTCTGGTTAAAAAAATACGATTCTCAAAAGATGTGCGTGTTTTTGTTGTAAGTGAGGATGGAGCATCGATATATTCTGCATCTTCTGTTGCACGTGAAGAATTTCCTGAATATGACGTAACAGTGCGTGGCTCAGTATCTATTGGTCGCAGGTTAATGGATCCACTGGCCGAGCTGGTAAAAATAGATCCTAAATCAATAGGTGTGGGACAATACCAACACGATGTTGATCAGAATAAACTGAAAGGGAAACTGGATCAGGTAGTTGAAAGTAGTGTAAATATGGTAGGTGTTAACTTAAATACTTCAAGCAAACACTTGCTGACATATATTTCCGGTCTGGGGCCACAATTAGCTCAGAATATTGTTGAATACAGAAAGGAAAACGGAGCTTTCAAATCAAGAAAAGAATTACAGAAAGTGAAAAGGATGGGAGATAAAGCTTTTCAGCAGGCAGCAGGATTTTTAAGAATTGATAATGCCAAAAATCTTCTGGATAATAGTGCCGTTCACCCTGAGAGTTATTATATTGTTGAGAAAATGGCGACAGATCTTAATTGTAAACTAATTGATTTAATTGAAAAAGAGGATCTCAGAAAACAAATAAAATTGGAAAATTACGTTACAAAAGATGTTGGATTACCAACACTGAACGATATTATTAATGAACTGGCAAAGCCCGGTCGTGATCCAAGAATGGGCATAAAAGTTTTCGAGTTCGCAGAAAATATCCATAAAGTTGAGGATTTAAGGATTGGAATGGAGCTACCAGGTATAGTTACAAATATAACTAACTTCGGTGCATTTGTCGATGTTGGTGTAAAGCAGGATGGATTGGTTCATATATCGCAATTAGCAAACAGGTTTGTTAAAGACCCAAATGAAATTGTAAAATTACATCAACATGTAAAAGTTAAAGTAACTGATGTTGATTTGGCAAGAAAAAGAATTCAGCTTTCAATGAAAGATGTAGAGTAAAAATGTAATTTACATAATCTTCGAAGAGGCTATCCAAGAAGTAATAGGAATTGTAAAAACACTTCGACAGGCTCAGTGTGACAATCTGTATTTCAATAATTTGTCATATTGAGCCTGTCGAAATATGTTTAGCACAAGAACTCTTTGGACACACTCTTTTTATTATAGACATAAACCTTTCATTGTCTGTAATATCCGACCGAATTTAGAAATCACTTAAAATATATTTAAACTATGTAATAATTTGCTTGTCTTAGTGTCTAATGCTTGAAAATTGGATTTAATATTTAACACTGTAATTATAAACTTTAACTATATGAATAAAATTATTTTATATGTTTTATTGATGTTTTTATCAATAAATGTTTTTTCTGATGATGTTACCGGTGATGCAAATATGGGAACACTTAAAGGTTTCGTATTTGATGCAAATACAAATCAACCAATGGAATATGCGACAATTTCTATGACCAGAAAAAAAGACAATCAGGTTGTTAACGGTACAATAACAGATCAGACAGGTTTTTTCAAAATCAAAAATGTTGATTTTGGAATGTACAGGATTGAAATTACATTTATTGGTTACAAATCTAAAACCTTAAACGATGTTGCCATAAGGCCAAACGATAAAAATGTTGATATAGGTCAGATTATTCTTGAACAAGCCGTTGAGAAAATTGGAGAGGCTGTTGTTGTTGCAGACCGGCCAACGATGACATATAAAATCGATAAAAAAATTATTAATGTAAGTCAGCAGCATACTTCTGCATCCGGAACTGCAGTCGAAATATTGGAAAACATTCCTTCGGTAACTGTTGATATTGACGGGAATGTAAGTTTGCGCGGAAGCACAAGTTTTACAGTATTAATAGATAATAAACCAACAGTTCTTGATGCCAGCGATGCTTTAAGTCAAATTCCTGCAAGCGCTATTGATAATATTGAAGTTATTACTAATCCATCGGCAAAGTACGATCCTGATGGAACTTCAGGTATTATAAATATAATCACTAAAAAGAATAAACTACAAGGATTTAATGGGATTGTTAATTTAAATGTGGGTATGTACGAGCGTTATGGTGGCGATTTCCTTATAAATTGGAGAAAGGAAAGATTAAATGTTTATGTAGGTGCCGATTTTAATAATCGCAACCGTGAGGGTAGCATTGAATCAGAAAATCGCACTTTAATAAATGATACAACCTCATATTTATTATCAAATGGAGATTTTAATCGTGGAAGAAAAACCTATAATGTACGAACAGGGTTTGATTTAACTCTTAACCCACAAAACTCTATTAATTTCGATGCCAGAGTTGGAAACTGGAATATGGGTGGTTCCAGTTTTACAGATTATCAGAATAATACTTTGCCGGTTACAATAAACGAGATATATAATAGCGAACAGATATCAGATCGCGGGGGATTATTTTATTCACTAAGCTTAGGATATAATCATAAATTTACGAAGAAAGGACATGAGATTAATTCGTTATTTAACTTTAGTTCACGCGATTTTGAAGAAGATAACTTTAATCAGTTATTTGATGATAATAATGTTGTGACAAGTGGACAAAGATCTTTAGAATCAGGTCCCAGAAAACATTATACTTTTCAAATTGATTATACATTGCCACTTAGAATAAATGATAAGTTTGAAGCAGGATATAAGTTCAGAATTGAAGATAGTGATCAGCTTGCTGAAATGTATCAGTACGACACTATTGATATGGTTTATGATTATATGATTGATTTCAGGCATGATGTTACTCACGACAGAGATATACACTCAATATATTCTTTGTACTCCGGCGAAATTGGTAAGTTCGGTTATCAGGGTGGGCTACGTGGCGAATATACTTTTCGTGAAATAAAATTGCTTGAAACAGGTGAAAGTTCAGTAATTGATCGTTGGGATTTGTTTCCTACAGTACATATGTCATATAATTTGCCTAAAGATCAACAAGTAATGGCAAGTTATACAAGAAGGATAAAACGACCACGGGGTTGGTATTTTGAACCTTTCTTAACGTGGACTGATGCTTATAATGTTAGAATTGGTAATCCTGATATTTTGCCCGAATATATAGATTCTTACGAATTAAGCTACCTTAATAAATTTGGCAGAAATACATTTTCAGTTGATGCATATTACAGGATAACAAATAATAAAATTGAAAGAGTACGAAGCGTTTATGATGAGAATGTTTATTTAACATCTTTTGAAAATGTCGGGAATGATTATTCACTGGGAATTGAATTAATGTTTGGTTTAGATTTGCAAAAATGGTGGCATATTGATTTAATGGGCAATATTTATGATTATCGCGTTGAAGGAGAACTTGACGGAAAAGATTTTTCTGAAAGTAGTTTTAACTGGAATGCACGATTTAATAATACATTACGTTTTGGTAAAACCACAAGAGTTCAGTTCAATGGGATGTATAATAGTCCAACAATTACAGCACAGGGAGAACGTGATGGATTCTTAATGGCTAATTTGGCAGTTCGACAAAGTTTTTATAAGAATAAATTATCAGCTACTTTACAAGCAAGAGATATTTTTGCTACTATGCGCCATTCATCAACTTATGAGGGTGATGATTTTTATTCGTATTCTTATTTTGTTCCGAAATCACCTACTGTAACATTAACTTTAGTTTTTAAAATTAATAATTACAAGCCTGACAGGAAACGCAGAGCCAATGGCGATATGGAGGATATGAGCGAAGGTGAAGAATTTTAGGGAATTAGAAAAGAGAGATAGAAGTTTTTTGAGACGGTTTCTTTTTATTCTGTTTTTTCATCGGACATGTACTTAAGCCAAAAATTTTGTACAATGGACAAAAGCTAATAAAACTTGTTAATAAGAAAATACCTCCTGCAACTAGCAGTATTATCCCTAATGTTCCTGTAATTACTTTAAAGTAAAATAAAATTACAATTATTGCTGCAATTAAAATTCGGATTGTCTTATCCACTGTTCCCATATTTTTTTTCATACTATTTTTGTTTTAGTTTAATATTTGTCTAAAACAACAAATAACTGAATATGTTTAATTGCCCTTATAACTTAAATCCCAAATATTAAGAAAAACAAGCTTAACAATGCGATTCATTTTATCGTAATTCAGCTTGTCAGGCGTGTCTCCTGGTGTATGATAATCGTTGTGTAAAGCTGTGAAATATGTTACACTGCTAATACCATTTTTAACAAACGAATAATGATCAGAACCAAAAGTCCATAGAATGCGATTCTTTAATCCTGGCGATTTATCAACTATTAAAGCAGTATATTCATTATTTAACTTTTTTACGTTTTTAATATATTTTGCCCCACCTTTCCATTTTAAAAGAAAAACGCGGTTTGAATTTTCCGGATCATCGTCCATATTGCGACCAATCATATCGAGGTTGAATACTAAATCTGTTTTTTGTAATGGAAACACAGGATTCTGAACATAATATTCCGATCCGTGCAACCCAAGTTCTTCAGCAGAATAGGCTATAAAAACAATATCTTTTTTAAGTTTAATACCATCTTTTGTTGCCTGCGATAGTAATTTCGCAATTGTTAGCATCCCGGTTGTTCCTGAAGCATTATCATCAGCTCCGTAATTTATTTCATAATTATAATTTCGCCCGATATGATCATAGTGTGCTCCAACAATTATGGAATTGTCCGTATTTTCAGAATCAATAAAACCAATTATATTTTCCGTTTGTAGAGAATCTATTGAAGGAGAATAATTAATCTTTAATGAAAATTGAGCAGGCTTTATTGATTTTAGATTATTGTTCTCAGTTTTATAATTTGTTCCGGCAATTTTCTCCAGATCCTTATAATTTTTCTGAAAAAGCCCTTCAACCAGTTTTTCAGGAACAAATAAAATCCTAACATCATCTTCCGAATCCACTATAAAATCCGGGATTAACGTATTATTATTTCGCAAAGTTTTAAAGTCTTTCTTGTTTCTTTCTTTTAGAACAAAGAAATTGTGATAATAAAATAGTTCTTTGAATGATTCCAAATCATCAATTTTATCGTTAAAGATTTTTGGATTGAGTTTTTTACCAAAAGGAATACCAACTATACAAAAGTTTACATTATAGGAACTCGTAATTACTTTTGATTTAGAAATTGCATCTTTAACACTTTCTGATAAAAAGAATATGCTTTTATTGCTGATATTCAGGCTTTTTAAATCCTTTTCATTTGCAAAACCTGTAAAAACTATTTCATCTGTAATACTATCAGTGATATTTTTACTACCGAAGAAAACCGGAGTAGTATAAACCAGATTGTTATAATACATAGTTGATTCTCCGGTTTGATATTTATACAAACCGAACTTTTGAAAAAAAGGATTTTCATTATCAGGGCTCACCGGATTTAAACCATAATTGGTGAATTGTTGTGAAATATATTTAGCAGCAAGTTTCTGTCCGTCATTACCTGAATATCTGCCTTCCATACTTTCAGAAGCTAAAGTATCTACATGGTTTTTGATACTTTCAATAGTTATTTGATTAAGAAAAGTGTTGAGATCCACCTGAGAACTGACAGAGAAATATTTCAGAACTAAAACAATACTAATTAATACTATTTTTCTCATGTTGAAATTAAATTCTAAATTTTGGGAAAGGCTAATTTGTTTTTTTAAAATCTAAATTATTAAAATGAAAGTCACTGCTTGGTATATCAATTTTGAATCCTGTTACTTTATTCGATTCATCAATTTCAAATTTTATTAATCCGTAAGGTAAAAAAGGATCTTTAAACTCAACTTTAAATGTATTTTCATTCCAATGTTCCATTTTGCTTGTAAATATTTTTTTAGCAGGTAGAAATGTACAAGATAGCTCGTTGTTTTCAAGTTTAATTTCTGCAATTCCATACATTTTATCGTTGAATAAACCAGTAAATGCTTCATTCGGTAAGGTTGGTTTAATATCTGTATTTTTGGTCGCTAATCTTATATCACAAAATTCTTTTTCTGAATTAACAGATTCCATCTTTGTGTTTTGATAATAATTTACCCAATCTGTATTATAATGATCTGTTGCAATATCTATAATTGAATAAAATAATGCATTATTACCATATTGCTCGAAACCATTATTTAAGATTATAACAGCCATATTTTCTTCAGGAACTAAAGCTACTTTACTAATATATCCAGGCATTCTTCCGCTATGTTCAACAATTTTACGGCCGTTGTAATCGTAAGTAATCCATCCTAATGCATAATTTCTAAAATGAATTCCCAGACTTTCTCTTTCTTCAGAGACAGGCAAAATGGTTTGTGGCGACATTAATGTCCTTATAATTTCGGGCGAAAGAATCTGATCATTTTTCCATTTCCCATTATTTAACCACATTGATGCCCAATTAGACAAATCTCCTGGTGTAGACCACATAGATATCGCTGGTTTTGTGGCCTGATAATAATGCACTCCAATAACAGAATCCTGGTAATGAGGAAAAGCAATATCTTCGGTTCCATCAAACTGGTCGCTGGATGTTCTTGAATCGTTCATTTCAAGAGGAACAAAGAAAGTTTGTTTTATAAAACTTTCCCATGATTCTCCCGTAACAGATTCAATAATTTCACCTGCAATCATATACATGTTGTTTTGATAACCAAATCCGGTACGAAAATCATGTACAATTGGTAAATATTGCATTCGTTCAATTACTTCACTATTCGTGTAAGTAGAATTGTACCATAATAAATCTCCATAGAAGGTCCCTAAACCAGTTCGATGCGATAAGATATCTTTCAATGTAAGATTGTTAGTAATATATTCGTCGTCTAATTTAAAGTTTGGGATATAATCAATTACTTTGTCATCCCATGATAATAATCCTTCCTGAACTAATTCACCAATTCCGGCTGCAGTAAATGCTTTAGTACACGAAGCGATATTAAAAATATCATTGTTATCTAAAAAGTCAACATTGTGTGCATTTTTATATCCAAGGGCTTTTTGATAAATAATATCCCCGTTTTGAACAATGGCAATACTTAATCCTGTGGGTTGAAATTCATCGAAAACTTTTTGAGTTATTCGATCATACTTTTGTAAATTATTCTCTTTTTTTTGAACTAAAAGTATAAAAGGAATAACAATTACCAGAATTAGAGGAATAACAAATTTTACAATATTTTTCATTTGTGAAAAGATTTATTAAAAAACTTACCAAAAGTGAAAGCGGATTAAATTTATGAAATTATAGGCAGAATTCAATAATAAAACCCTGATTTCATTTTTTGAAACCAGGGTTAAATAAAAGAGATTGTTATATAAATTTATTCATATCGTAGTATTTTTGCAGGGTTAATCCTTGCTGCTTTAATGGTTTGTATCAGTACAGTACTTAGTGCAATAATGAATATAATTATAATACCAATCGCGAACTGAATCCAGCTAATATTAATGTGATATTCAAAATCACGTAACCACCTTTCTGCAATATAGTAAACCAGAGGAACGGCCAAGATATTAGATATAAATACCCATATCATAAATTGCTTTGAAAGCAAAACGGAGATGTCTTTTAATGATCCGCCTAAAATTTTACGAATCCCTATTTCTTTAATTCTTTTTTCGATTGAGAATGATGCTAAACCATAAATTCCTAAACATGAAATTAAGATAATCAGACCTGAAAAGTATAAAAATAATTTACTCATTTTAGCATCCGAGGAATACATGCTATAATACGCATCTTCTAAAAATTCATATTCATAATCAATTTCCGGAAAAAATTCTGTCCATTTACTTTCAATAGCTGTAAGAGCTTCTGTAGTTTTATTATCTTTAATTTTAATGCCCATTACAGCTATCATACTTTGCATTGTATCATTACTTTTTTGTGTAGGAACTATAATAGTTGCATTTATTTTATTTTTTAACGATAAACTATGAAAATCACTAATAATACCAATAACAGTTCTTTTTTCTTCACCACCCATAGGAATTGATTTTCCAACCGGATTTTCAAGATTTAACTCTTTAACAGCAGTTTCATTCAGTATAACCGATTCGTTTTGATCAGAAGTAAATTCTTCCGAAAAAAGCGTCCTTCGATCATTTCAATTTGCAATGTTATATGATAGTCTTCGTCAACCTCCATTCTCTGAACAAGCAGGTTCTCATCAGAACCTTCAGCTAAAGGTATATTTTGCATGGCTAAATGTCCGGTTCCGGAAAAGGATGAAGCACAACTTACATACTCGACATTCTGCAAGGTTTCCATTTCGCGTTTTAACGTTTTAAAGCGAGTAAGTACTTCCTCCTGATTAATTGGCAGTATCACTAAATTGTCTTTATTAAATCCCAGATCTGTTGATTTAACAAACCTGAGTTGGGCAAATATAAATAATGTGAAAACTACTAATGCAGATGCAATTGTAAATTGAAGTATAACCAAAACTCTTCTTAAATTAATGCCGGAATTACCATTAATACGGTTTAAATTAAAAACATCTTTAGGAGAAAACTTCGATAAAAATAGGGCAGGATAGCTGCCTGATATAAATCCAATAAAAATGGTAATAAACAAAAGAAACCCCAAAAGTCTGTAATCGGATAAGAAGGATATTTCCAAAGTTTTTCCAATAAAATTATTCAATGCAGGATTTATTAAATGTGCTGCTACTATTCCAATAATTAATGCGATTAATGTAATTATCATAGATTCGCCAATAAACTGATAAATTAAGTGTTTTCTGAAAGCACCAAAAACCTTACGCATGCCAACTTCTTTTACCCGGTGCATATATCTTGACGTTGACAGATTCATAAAATTGATTGCAGCAATTAAAACTAATATACCCGAAATGCTTAAAAAAATCCATATAAATTTTTTATTACCAACAGGTTCTAGTTCACCGGAGATATCCTTACTGAAATAAATATCAGTTAATGGCATCAGACTAATATTATATATTGGTTTAAAATGATCAGGTACATTTTCATCTACAAGGTCATTTATTTTTTGGGAAAGATTTTTTATATCTGTATCTGGCAAGGTTAGAATATATACGTAATCATCCTGAAATTGCATAAATCCTCCCTGATTGTATGTCCCGGCTAATTTTTCTTTAGCATCAATGGTATTGTAAGAGATTAAATATTCACAATATATCTGAGTGTTAAAGGGAATATCATCTAAAATACCTGTTACTGTAAATTCATCTTCACCGTTAATTATTAGTTTTTGCCCAATTGGATTTTGGTCTCCAAAGTATTTTTTTGCTTTTTCTTTTGACAATAATATAGAGTAGGGGGCGCTTAATACAGTTTTCGGATCACCGATAGCTAATTTATAGGTAAATACGTTGAAAAAAGTTGAATCGGCATAATAAAGACCTTTTTCGCTAAAATCCAGATCGTTTATTTTCAAATTAAAATTCTCATTTTTGCGAATTCTAACATAATTAGTTACTTCAGGATATTCCTCTTTAATTGTTTGGCCCAAGGCTGGTGTACTCATTGCAAGAGTTATGCTATTATTCCCCATATCAAAATGGGTTGTAATTCTGTAAATTGAGTCTTTATTCTTATGGAATTTATCATAGCTTAACTCATTATTTACGTATGCAAAAATGATTAGACTACTTGCAATTCCGGCTGCTAAACCAAAAATATTTATTAAGCTTATTTTTTTGTGTTTAAGTATACTCCGTAGAGAGATTTTAAGATAATTTTTCCACATAATAATTTAGATTTTAAATTCTTCACCAAAGTTAGGTCAAGATAAAATCAAAGATTGTTAAATAAATTCTAAAAAAAGTTAAAGGAATGTTAAATTCAAATAGTAGTTATCTTAGCCATTCCAGGGCTGCTTTTTTTGCATTAAACACTTTTCGGGAATAATTATTATGTTTTTGTTCTTCTTCCTCATCTAATAAAATAGCATATGCTGTTTCTTTGGGTTTTGAGTGCAAAAATGCTTCCATAACTATCTCAAATTTGGTAAGGTTTTGCTTTAATGCTTTTTGAATCTCAGGAATTGATACAGGACTAATATTATAATTTGCATTTCGGGCGTCGGTTAATATTTTCAATTTTTTTGGAAACGTATTATTTTCTGATAAATATTTGCCATGATTAATTATATCTTCAAAACTTATATTTCCCTCATATATTACCTCTAATATTTGAAGGCTCGTTAAAGTAATATGTAATCATAAACTGATATTAAGAACTTAAATGTTTATCAATTATTGAAAGTAATTTTTCAGTTCCAATTGGTTTGGAGATAAAATCGTTTGCTCCGGCATCAAAGCTCAAATTTCTATCTTCAGGCATTGAGTATGCAGATTGTACAATAATTGGCACTTTACTTTGCTGTTCTCTGATTTTTCTAATAGCTTCAAGACCATCCATTTCAGGCATTTTAATATCCATTAATACTAAATCGACATTATAGTTGCCCTGACACATGTCAATAGCCTGCTGTCCGGTTTTTGCCCATAAAATTTCTGCTGATGTTTTACGGATTATCATATCAAGAAATCTGAAATTGCTTTCCTCGTCTTCGGCAACGAGAATTGTTATATTATTCCAATTATATTTAGATGTTCCTTTCTTTGTTTTAGGTTTTTCTTTATCTGAAGTGCTACCAGGTTTATAAGGTAAAGTGAAATTAAATGTAGAACCTCTGTTTATTTCAGATTCAACCCATATTTTCCCACCCATTATTTCAACTAAATTTTTTGTTATAGTTAATCCCAGACCTGCACCCCGGTATATCTTTTGTTTGTTGTCTTCAATTTTATTAAATCTCGAAAAAATATAATCCTGTTGTTCGGGGGTTACTCCAATACCTGTATCCTTAACAAAAAATTGAATCGTATCTGTGCTTACGCGATACCCAAATTCAATTATACCTTTATCTGTAAATTTTACAGCATTACCAAGTAGATTTTTTAAGATCTGGTGTAACCTGTAAGGGTCTGATATTATGTTCAGTGGGTTATATAATTGCTCTTCACCTACTTTCAAAGTTATACTATCATTTGATAAAATATTATCTTCAAACTCCATTATCAGATCATTAAAAATTTGATTAACAGAGCATTCTTTTTCCTTAATGTCCAGTTGATCTGCTTCAATTTTAGAAATATCAATAATATCATCAATAAGATTTAATAAGGAGTTACTATTTTTTTTGATAAGGTTTGCCAGCTCTGCTTTATGGTTTTTCTCAATATCCTCGTCGTTTATCAGATTTGAGAATCCAATAATAGCATTCATCGGAGTTCGTATCTCATGCGACATATTTGCCAGAAAAGCAGATTTTAACCTGTCAGATTCTTCTGCTTTATTTTTTGCTATTTCAAGGTCGTTAGTTCTTTCCTGAACCAATTTTTCAAGTTTTTCCTGTTGAATTTCCAACTTAAGATTGATCTTTTCAAGATTTTCGGCCTGTGATTTTAGCTCTTCTTTTTGAAGGTGAATTTCATTGGTTCTTTCAACTACTTTTTCTTCCAGTACTTTTTTATCACTGATTAAATTACGTGTTCTAATTCTTATATAAACATAAATTAATAAAATACCCAAAAATATTAATGATAGTATGAATCCCTTGGTTTTATAAAAAGGTGGAATAACCTTAATTTTTAATTCAGTTGGATTTTCATTCCATATTTTATCATTATTACTTCCTAAAACCCTAAAAGTGTACGTTCCCGAATTTAAATTTGTATATGTTGCGGTTCTGTTGTTTGCTGCTTCAATCCACTCTTCGTCAAGTCCTTCTAACATATATTTGTATTGGTTTTTAGAAGGTGAGGTATAATCCAGCGCGGCAAAATCTACTGAAAAGAAGTAATCTTTTCTGGTTAATTCAATTTCTTTATTTTCATGTATAATTTTATTGTATGGCAGAAGATTACCTTCCCATGTAGATTTATTCAGAATTTTGAAATTGGTTATAACTACTTTTGGCAGAAAAGGGTTATTACCTACTTCCAGTGGATCAAAATATGTTAATGCAGAGTTACTTCCAAAATACAATTTGCCATCAGCACATTTCAGTAGAGCGTTTCTGTTAAAACCGCTACTTTCAAGTCCATCGGAATATGTGTAATTAATTAATTTATTACTCCAGGGCGAATACTTGGATAAGCCTCTGCTTGAACTTATCCATAAATTACCCATATCATCTTCAATAATTCCTATAATCATATTACTTAGAAGATCACCACTTTTAGGATGTCTGGAAAAACTATTCTTTTCCCGGTCAAATTTTATTATACCGTTTGATTCAGTACCTAGCCATAAATTTTTGTTACGATCCTCAAAAACTACTAATACATGTAAGTCGCTTTTAAATTCCAGAGAGTCAAGTTCTGTCGGTGAATAATTAACAAATATTTCTTGTTCGGGTAAGAACTTAAATAATCCTCCTGCGTAAGAACCAATCCATAAATTCTCCCTGCTATCCAAATATAAGTTACTAATATAATTGTCGATATAAATTTCTGAATCTGTCGGATTCTGGAAATATCTTTCGAAAGTGTAATTTTCCGGTTTATCAGCCTTAATAAGTTTATTTAGTCCATTAGCTGTTGCAATCCAGATTGTCCCATTTTTATCTTCAATAATGGTATTAACCTGGTTGTTGCTTATACTTAATTCATTATCCCGGTCAAAAAAATATCTCGTGAAAAAATACCTGCCATTTTTATATTCTATTCTGTTTAAGCCACCTCTGTAGGTTCCCGCCCATATTATTCCTTCGGTGTCGACTAAAACAGCCCACACTCTGTTAACGCTCAGAGAATTATTATTTGAGGGTTTGTTTTGGAAATGAGTAAAAACTTTTGTTTTTGGATTATACTTTGAGATTCCACCTCCATCGGTTCCAATCCAGAGATTTTCGTATTCATCATTATCAATTGCCATAACGCTGGGGTGTGGCAATGTATTTTTAATTTCAGAATTATGAACTATATTCTTAAATTTACGAGGTTTTAAGTCCAGTTTATTAATACCGCCTCCTCGCGTTGCTATCCATAAGTTTCTTGAATTATCTTCGAAAATGCATTCAATTCTATTATGACTGATACTTGTTATATCATTAGGATCATGCATGAAATTCATAAATTTGCCGGTTTCAGGGTCAAACCTATTTAGTCCACTCTGGTAAGTTCCGATCCAGAAATGTCCGTAAGAATCTTTGTAGATATATTCTATATTATTATCATTTAACTTAGTTGGGTCTTTCGGATTACTAAAATAGTGGGTAAATATTCCATTTTTTGGGTTGAAATTGCTGATTCCGGTTTCTCTGTATGCAATCCATATTGTTCCGTCTTCATCTGCATATAAATGCTGAATACTATTTGAACTAAGACTGTTAATGTTGTCAGGATCATTAGTGTACAGCTTAAAGGAGTTTTCGGATGCATTAAATTTGTTCAAACCATTTCCGCTTCCAATCCATAATTCACCATCGTCAGTTTCACACATACATTTTGCACGCAAATCGCTGAAACATTTCGGATTATTATGTTCGGGGAGAAAACGGGTGAATTTTTCATCTCTTTTATTAAATCTGTTTAATCCCCCGTTGGAGGTTCCCACCCAAATATCTTGTTTGCTATCTTCAAATACAAAAAGAATCTGATTATTGCTAAGGCTGTTTGGATCGCCAGGTTTATTTGAAAAGTTTGTAAATGTGCTTGTTTTCGGGTCAAACCTGTCAATTCCACCACCATATGTTCCAAACCAGAATATTCCTGAAGAATCCTGAAGCATTTTTCCAAAATTTCCCGTTGTAAGAGAATTTGGATTAGTTATTTCGTGCCTGTATATAGTAAATTTATATCCGTCGTATTTGTTTAATCCATCCTGCGTTCCAAACCATAAATATCCTGAGTTGTCCTGTATTATTGTATAAACGTTACTATGTGAAAGCCCGTCTTTTATTGAAAGTTTGCCGAATATATAATCTTCGTTTTTTTGAGAATACAATGATCCTGATAAAATGATAAATATATTAACCAGAACTGTAACCCTTATTATTTTCTTTTTACATTTAAAATCGGGCATAGTTATTAAATTTAAATTACTGGAATTTGTCAGCTTATTCGCTAATTAAAAATGTTGATAATACTTCCAGAAGCTTATTTGCTTTAATCGGCTTGGATAAATATGAATTACAACCAGCCTCGAGACTTAAACGTTCATCATTTTCCATAGCGTAAGCGGTTTGGGCAATTACCGGAATTTCAGGATAAGTTTTTTTAATTTCGCGGGTGGCTTCAAGCCCGTCCATATTTGGCATCTTTATGTCCATAAGAATTAAATCCGGCTCATGTTGTTTACACATACTAATTGCTTCAACACCATCTCTTGCCCACACAACTTTTGCTTTCGTTTTGTTAAGGACCATTTCGAGATAGCGATAATTACTGTCTTCATCTTCAGCAATTAGAATTGTCTTATTACTCCATATAAATTTATTTGTGATCATGGAAGTTTGTATGATTTTATTATTTTCATATTTAGCTAATTTAATAAATGGAATGGTAAAATAAAATATAGAACCCTTATCTTTTTTTGACTCAACCCAAATCTCACCACCAAGAAGTTCAATTAAGTATTTACTTATGGCCAGTCCCAGTCCTGCACCCCGGTATAATTTCTTTTTACTGCTCTCAATTTTACTAAACCTCGTAAAAATTTCTTTTTGTTGTTGTTCCGACATTCCTATACCGGTATCTTTTATGTAAAATTTTAATTTAGGATTATCATTACTATTAATCAGCAAATAGCCAAATTCTACCGAGCCGGCATCTGTAAATTTAAGAGCATTATCGGTTAGATTAGATAAAACCTGTTTTAACCTTAAACAATCGGTATGAATGGTAATGTTTTTATACTCGTCAGGAATGTTTGTTATTAATTTAATATGCCTCTTATTTATGCTTATTTTTTTTTCTTCAAAAACTTTGATCAAATCATGTAATGTTTCTGAAACGAAACAGTTCGACTTTTGTAAATCAAGTTGTTTCGATTCAATTTTCGACAGATCAATAATATCATCAATTAATCTTAAAAGGGAGTCGCAATTGTTGGTTATATGATTTGAAAGATCATCTTTTTGTCCTACTGATAATTCAGGATCGCTTATCAGGCTGGAGAACCCGATAATTGCATTCATCGGTGTCCTTATTTCATGCGACATGTTTGCTAAAAATGAGGACTTTAGACGGTCAGATTCTTCTGCCTTTTCTTTGGCGATTTCTAAATCTCTGGTTCTCTTCTTTACAAGATCTTCTAAATTATTCCGGTGTATTTCTAATTCTTCTTTTTGTACATTTATTTCTTCGTTTTGCGAAAGGATTTCTTCTTTTTGTTGTTCCAGCGCAATGTTTTTACTTTCAATATCATTTTTTTGTTTCCGAATTTCGTGGGTTCTTTTCTTAATAATTTTTTCCAGCTTAATTTTTTCGGCTTTAAGTCTTTTAGTATTTAATCTTACTAAAATTACTATTAACAAAACAAAAAATATCAGATATATAATATAAGCTATAATACTTTGATACCATGGTGTAAGTATTATAAAATTATATTTGGCATCCTTACTAATCTGATCATAAGTATTAATTGCTCTGACTTTAAATGTATATTCTCCCTGTGGTAAGTTTGTATATTCTTTACGAGTGATTTTTGTTAGCGCTGACCAATTATTATCGTAACCCTCAAGACGATATTGATATATTAATTTTGACTGATCACTATATTCTGGTGATGCAAATTGAAAAATAATTGAGTTGTCTTTGTGTGCAATTGTAGGTATAACACCTTGATATTGAATAATTGAGTCGGTATTATATGCTTTATGATTTTTATAATCTCCATAATAAATAATGGAATCCTGATTAATTATTACTTTCCTGATAAGTGTTAGATAATCATTAGTATAATCATAATTGTCTTTACTTTTATCATACTTAAATAATAATTCTGTGCCTCCAATCCAGGTTATATTATTATCGTCATTATAAATTATATAAGTTCCCATTTCAGGTAATCTTTTAAATGGTTTATCGTACCAAACGGGATTGACATCAAAATTTCTAATAAAACCAAGAGGTTGAGGATTATTTAAATCATCGGAAATCCAAATATCACCGTCATTGTCTTCATTGAACAAATAGCATGAATTTATATCTCCCGGTATCAATTCATCCCATATGCTTTCCTTATAAAACTTATTAAGTTCAGGATTGTATTTATATGCACCAACCTGTGTTGCAAAAATTATATCATCTTTAAAAGCAAATAATCTTATACCATCTAATAAAGGCAAACCATCTTCTCTTTTATATTTTTGTATATAAGCTGTTTCAAAATCATTTGGGTCTTCCAGAATAACTTTATATATACCATCAATATCGGTAGCAACCCAAATTGTACCATTTTTATCTTCAATGAGACTTCTGATTGATGCATTAACGCCTTTTACAAAACTCCTGAATTCCCATTTATTGTTTATGTATTCAATTATTCCTAATTTATTATTTATACCAAGATAAACTCTGTTTGGGTATTGTTTTGATAAACACATTGCCAGGCAGTATGTATATTCACATATTTGATGTGCTTTATTATATTTAATTTCGAAAAGCCCGTTATTTGTTCCTATCAACAGATTATGTTTATCTTTTTTTCCAGGAACAGGAAATTTTAAGAGCTTCCAGGGCTGTTCGTTATAGTTTTGAAATTGTTTAAAATGATTGTCTTCTAAGAAATAAATACCCGTAAAAGATGTGGCATATAAAATACCGTTTTGCCTTACGACATTTAATATTGATCCGTTAATACCTTTTTTCTCGTCGAATATAGTAATTGGAAAATCTAATTCTATTCTGGCTATTCCGTTACTTAAGGCTACCCAAAGCGTAGATTGACTACCGTAAAACAGGTAATAAATTACATCATCAATTAATCCTGCGTTTTTATCAATTTTATCTGTTATTTTGCCATTTTCATCAATTATTACCAAACCGCCTAACAGCGTCCCACACGCAATTCTATTGTCTGGTAATTTTATACAGCTATATACCAGGTTTTCTTCTAAAAACTGATCAGCTTCTGTATTAAAATTCGAATAATTACCATTGCAATCAGATAATAGAATGCCTTGTTTTCTTGTTATTATAAGAATTTTATCACTTTTATATTTTATTACTGAGTAAATTTTTTCATCTTCAAATTTTCCTCCTCCCGGAATTAATTCAAGTTCCCAATCAGGGTTTATACGCATTAATCCATAACCGGATTCATGCACGTATAATTCATTATTTGCCATATAAGCAAGAAAAAAAGATGAATTTTTTGGATACCAGGTTTTTACTTCATTATCATTTATGAAAAAGATTATATTATCTGTATAAAAATAAGTTCCATCAGAAGTATTAAATGTTGCCCACACATCAGAGAATTTTTTATCTTTTTCGTCTAATTTATCGAGATATGAAATATATTTTAATTTGCCGCTGCTATCTGATTGTAAATATCCTATTTCGCCTATTCCTCCAATATAAATTCTGTCATTTTTATCAATTGCCAGGGATCGTACCGTTGAGTTATTTGGTATTCTTGAAAACCGAAAATTCTCACCATCAAATTGCATAATGCCCTTATCTCCGTTTCCAAAATACATAACACCACGACTATCCTGAACAATGGCCCAGTTTTGTCCGGAGCCTTTGTAATCTCTTGGAGAATAATTGGTAATGAATGGATTGCCTTGTTCTGAATTGTTTTGTGAAAAAAGATTGAAAGAAATAATACTTATACCAAAAGCTAATATATAAATACATATATATCTCATCCAAAGTAAGGTTTAGGTTTGATTTAAAACAGTGATAAATTATTGAAAAAAAAGAACTTTAGCAAATAAGTCTTTATGTTTTTGGTAGATAACAACAATGAGGTGATATACGTTAACTATTCGTTGAAGAATTCATCCAGTAACGAAAGTAATTTTGCGCCACGTACTGGTTTTGGTATGTACGCATCGCATCCGGAGTCGATACTTATATTTTCTTCAAACTCAAACGTAAATGCTGTTTGTGCTATAATTGGGATTTTCCTGCCCAAAGCTTTAATATGTTTGGTAGCCTCCAGTCCATTCATTATGGGCATTTTAATATCCATTAATATAGCATCGACATTTTGGGTTTTAACAATATCAATAGCTTCCTGACCGTTTTTAGCGTGAAAAACATTTGCACCTGTTTTGGTTAGTAATATATTCAGATATTGAAAATTGCTTTCTTCATCTTCGGCAATTAATATCGATTTGTTTTCCCAATTGTATCCGGTCGAAATATTCTTCCTGGATTTAAATTTTTTTTCTATTGTTTCAGAGTTATTATAAGGTATTGTAAAATTAAATATTGCGCCTCTGTTTTCTTCAGACTTAACCCATATTTCTCCCCCAAGTATTTCCACAAGACTTTTGCTTATGCTTAATCCTAAACCAGCTCCACGATATAGTTTTTGCTTACTAATTTCAGCTTTGTTAAAACGATGGAATATTAAGTCCTGTTGTTTTTCAGACAAACCTATTCCTGAATCTTTTACATAGAATTGGAGAAATTCTTTATTGCCATTAATTACTTTATTATATCCGAAATGAATTTTGCCTTTATCGGTAAACTTAAAAGCATTATCTAAAAGATTTGAAAATATTTGTTTAAAATGTGAAATATCTGTATTAATTTCCAATAGTTCATTATTCAAATCATTATCAGGGATAAGCTCAATGCGGTTTTTTTCAGAGAACTCATTTTTTTCAATAAATTCTTCATGAATTTCGGTCAGTGCCTGGTGAATATCAACTTTTTTAATATTTGCTGTAAGTTGACCGGATTCAATTTTTGAGATATTAATAATATCTTCAATCAATTTCATTAATGAGTTTGTGTTAGTAATTAAATGAGAAACCATTTCCTTTTTTAAATTTTCCTCAATTTCAGGATCAATTAACAAATTGGAAAAACCTATAATAGCATTCATCGGGGTTCTAATTTCGTGCGACATATTCGCAAGAAAGGCTGATTTAAGCTTATCAGATTCTTCTGCTTTTTCTTTGGCAATTTCTAATTCCTCGGTTCTTTTCTGTACTAGTTCTTCTAATTGATTTCTGTGTTGCTCAAGTTCTTTATTTGCAATTTTTAATTTAGCAGATTGGAGAACAATTTCCTGTTGTTGCTCCATAACTTTATTCAAATAAAATGTTTTTTTATTATTGGTTTCGGTTAATGCTTTATAAGTATTTTTTCTTACAAACTCAAAAATTATTGACATAGATGTAACCGCAATGAATGTAGGTATGAATCTTGATCTCAGATTATTACCATAATCAGCCATAAAATCCGGATCAATAAATAAAAGAGAAACCGTAATTGTAAAAAGAATAGCTATAAAGATTATTCCTCTACTTAATCCTAAAATAAATAAACTAATTACAGGAAATATATAATACCATAAAAATGCAGTATTATCTTCCCCTCCATTAATTAATAAGTAATGAAGAAATACACCAAACATAATTACAAGAGAATGCCCTGTTACAATAAACTTTTTTGTAATACGCATATACAAAAACGCACATAAAATGAAAGCTCCAAATGAAAATATGATTAGACCATAAGTAACATTATAATTGACAATCGTTTTAATTCCATAAAAAACCATGAATATAATTCCTATAACAGAAAACAAATTTATGATAATAGTTTTTCTTAGGACCTCTGATTCATAGCTTCTGGAAATCCCTCCTGTTATTATGTTATTTAAAATTCTGGTAATTTTCCTCATTATAACTCAAATATATCTAAATTTTTTTAGCATTGATTCTAAATGTATTTTGGGCTTGGTGGTAAATATAGCAGATTCTGCACAATTTAAATAAATGAATATTAAAAGTATATAATAAAAAAACAGGAGAGAGTATTAGTTGCTTTCTCATGAAATAAGGTTAAGGTCAAGATAATTTCGTTTAAAAAGCATTCAAAAATTATAGCAAAAACAAAAAATATTGACGAAATAACATGATTGTTTGACGAGATTTACTTAAATAAGTTTAACTACGTGGGTTTTCACCATAAAAGAAAATTCTTGAAAATGACGCAGTAAAATAAAATTAATACAAGTTTTGTTTTTCAGGCATTACAATCCATAGTATAACATATACAATTATTCCGGGAAACGCTGCACTAAAAATACTAATAACCAGATAAAGGATTCTAACCAAAGCAATATCCCAGCCAAAATACTCAGCTATTCCTGCGCAAACGCCTGCAATAAACTTATCGCGCGATCTTGTAAGTTTTCTTTCGTACATAGTAACAATTAATTGATATAATGAATGTATAGAATTTTAAAAGCATTAAATAACAATAAAATAATACATAAATTTACATTAAATCTAAAAACTAAATAATTATGAGAAAAGATATTTCGATTAAAAATATAGGTATAATTATTTTGATTATAATAATTATGTCATCATGTACAGGTGAAACTAAGATGAATCCTCCTATTGCAAAAAAGATAGCAAAGGAATTAACTATTCATGAAGATACTAGAATAGATAATTATTTTTGGTTAAATGAAAGAGAAAATCCGGAGGTTATAAAATACCTCGAAGATGAAAATGCATATACGAAATCAGTATTGAAACCAACCGAAAAATTTCAGGAGAATCTTTTTCATGAAATGAAATCGAGAATTAAAGAGACAGATGAGTCAGTACCTTATGAAAAGAATGGATACTTTTATTACACCCGATACGAGGAAGGGAAAGAATATCCGATTTATTGCCGAAAGAAAACTTCATTAGAAGCCGAAGAGGAAATTATGCTGAATGTAAATGAAATGGCGACAGGATATGATTATTATAGAGTAAGAGGTTTGAGCATAAGCCCTGACAATAAACTTTTAGCATATGGAGTTGATACAGTTAGCCGTAGAAAATATACTATAAATATTAAGAATCTGGAAACAGGAGAGATATGTAAAGATAAATTGATTGTAACCACAGGTTCTGTTGCGTGGGCTAATGATAATAAAACAATGTTTTATACAACAAAAGATGACGGAACATTAAGATCAAATAAGATTTTCAGACATACTTTGGGCGAAGATTTTGCTAAGGATAAAGAAATATTCAACGAATCTGATGAAACTTTTGGAACAAGTGTTTGGAGAACTAAATCAGATAAATATATAATCATAAGTTCTTACAGTACGATGGCTGAAGAATACCAATTTTTGGATACAGATGATCCAAATGGAGATTTTAAAATTATTCAGAAAAGAGAAAGAGGACTTGAATATTCAGTATCTCATTTTGGAGATTGTTTTTACATTAAAACAAATCTGGATGCCAAAAATTTCCGTTTAATGAGAACTTCAGTTAAGAAAACTGAAAAAGAAAACTGGGAAGAGTTAATTGCTCACAGAGAAGATGTTTTTCTTGAAAGTATTGAGTTATTTAAAGAGTTTTTAGTAGTAGAAGAACGTGAACAGGGTCTTTCAAAAATTAGAATTATTAACCAGAAAACCAAAGAAGAACATTATATAAATTTTGAGGAAGAAGTTTATATGGCATATGTTTCAACTAATCCTGAATTAGGTACTGATTTATTGAGATTTGGATACTCATCAATGACAACTCCGAGTTCTACTTTCGACTATAACATGAAAACACGTGAGAAAGAGCTCAAAAAACAACAGGAAGTTATTGGTAATTTTAACCCTGCCAATTATGAAACAAAAAGGCTATGGGCAACTGCTGATGATGGAACTAAAATACCTATGTCTGTTGTTTATCGCAAAGGAATTGAACTGAACGGGAATAATCCTGCATTAATTTATGCTTATGGTTCATACGGAGCTACTATGGATCCGTATTTTAGCACAGTACGTTTAAGCCTTCTTGATCGTGGATTTGTTTATGCACTGGCACATGTTCGTGGTGGACAATATTTAGGTCGCCCGTGGTACGAAGATGGTAAGTTACTTAATAAGAAAAATACGTTTACAGATTTTAATGATTGTGCTGAATTTTTGATTGAATCAAAGTATACCAGCTCTGAAAAGTTATTTGCAATGGGAGGAAGTGCTGGTGGATTATTAATGGGCGCAATAGTGAATATGCAGCCTGAACTTTATAAGGGAGTTATAGCAGCAGTTCCATTTGTTGACGTAATTACTACAATGCTGGATGAAAGCATTCCGTTAACAACCAGTGAGTTTGACGAGTGGGGTAATCCTAAGAACAAAGAATATTATGATTATATGTTATCTTATTCTCCTTATGATCAGGTAAAAGAACAAGATTATCCGGCAATGCTTGTTACAACAGGCTTGCACGATTCTCAAGTTCAATATTGGGAACCTGCAAAATGGGTTGCTAAATTAAGGGAATCAAAAACTGATGATAATGTTTTATTGTTGCATACTAATATGGATGTAGGACATGGAGGAGCATCAGGAAGATTTGAAGCACTTAAGGAATATGCAATGGAATATGCATTTATTTTTCAACAACTTGGAATTAAAAAATAAGGATTATTAAACATAAAAAAAGCGCAGCTAGTAAGTTTCGCTTTTTTTATTTCTTAAAACAAATAGAGATAAAGCAAAACACAACACCAGTACTCCTGAAAGAAAAATAATCCATGTAAATTTTTCAGGAACATATTTTACTGAAAGATCGAAAAGTTTGTTTGTAAATGATTTTTCCCGTAATTCGGATAATGAAATATTCTTGATAAGAAACTGGCAATAATCCCAAATAAATGATACAAAAACAAAAAAGGACCCAAGTATTAACATCATCCACTCTTTTCGTAATATTCTTACTTTAAAATTGCTTTTAAGATTAAAGTAATAAATAACCATAGCTAACAAAATCATTAATATAGATACTAATACAGGAGCTATAACAGGACCTGTCCACGTAACAGGCAAAAGAAACAGAATATCCCAGGTTAAGAGACTTTCCGGCCATGATAACATTAACCACAAAAACACATAATAGATAATATCCCAAACTGCGAATGAATATATAAACCAGGCAAATCGTTGTGAAAAGTTTTTACCTGCAATAATTCCAACGGATAGCAACATAATTAATGAAGCAAATTCGCGTACTATTTCAGTAATTGCAATATAATTGTCAATTGGTGTTAGAGGAAAAGCAAATCCTGCAGGATAATAAAGAGCTCTGAGATAGATCACAACAGCACCTTCAAAAATTCCCATTGAAATTGCAAAAAGCGTTATATAGATTAAGGTTTGATGTTTCTTCAAATTTTAAGTTTTTAAATTATGGCCTCAAGTTACAAGACAAATGATAATTAGTCAAGTTTTAAAGAAAAACTATTTATTAATTTAGTATGAGAATTTCGCTATATAATAAAAGTCTCTCAAATTTGAGAGACTTTATTTTGTAATTAGTATAAGTGAAATTATTTAATCCAATTTTGTATTTCCTTCAGTTTGATACAAATATTTCATGGTTATATGACCACCTTGTGCTTCATCGTTAAAGTAATCTTTTAGCCATATTTTTGCATATTTGCCATCCGCCGTTTTTATAATGAAAATTTCGTTGCTATAAGTATATTCCGGGCCACTTGCTCCTATTTCAAAACTAATCCAGTTAGCCAGAATAGTATCGCCCGGTACAGTTTCCATACCCGGAGGAAAAGTTGAAATGTCAGTAGCAATTTCAATCATATCGTTTAGTGAATAACCTGTTTCCGGAGCAGTAATAACTTCATCAAAGTTGGTTATCCCTGTAGCATAACTCCCCCCAAGTCCTGTGCCAGACATTCCACAATTTAGTCTTAAATCAGAGCGATGGAAACCTATATCCCAATCAGTAGAGTTCTCAAAATCTGTCACAGTTACAACTGTATCATCTTTAAATGAAAAATATACCCAACTGCTATAATCGGATGCATCGACCGTTATGGTTCCTACAGTAGCCGGAATTATATTATCTTCTTCCTCGCATGCTGTAAATAAATAAACTGCACTAAATAATACAGTAATTAATAATAAACTAGTTCTTTTCATCTTTTTTTGGTTTAGTAGTGAATAATTATTTTGTTAAAATTTATATCCTATGCTTATAAAAAATCTTCTGCCAGGGCTTGTCGATGTATTAAAATTTGTAATTGGGGCCATATAATCAAATAAGTTTTTTACTCCGGCATTTATTGAATATCTTAAATAGTTTTGGTTAATTGTTACATTCCAGATTGAATATGTTGGTAGTTTAACACGATAATATTCTCCCGGAAAGTACCCGTCATCATCATCCAAAACATGATACTCCTTATTACCGGTTATTTTACCGGAAATATTTGCAGTTAATTGATATTTATTGTGTGTTAAACTGTAAGAAAGTTGTGAAGTGAAAGCATGCGGACTGAGTGCAGATAAATTATACTCTTCATTTTTTTGTTCTATCCATGAATAAACGTAGCCGCTTTTTAATGTAAAACCTTTATAGAATTTCCATTTTAAAATAGATTCTATGTTAAATGCTGACAATTCATCCAGGTTAGTGTAAACGAATAGTTTCTGATTATCAGTCCAGTAGCCGCCAATTTTATTATAAATATGGTTGTAAGAAGCTATTAGTGTTACATTAATATGATTCTTAATATTTGTGTAATCAGTAGAAAATGCATAATAGTTATTTTGTTCTGGTGTTAAGTCAGGATTGCCAATAATTTGAAACATACCTAAGTGATCCCAATTGGTATAAAGCTCTTTTAAACTTGGAGAACGGAATCCTCTTGCATATGATAATCTAATATTAAATGGATTCAATGAGTATTTGGCAGTAACAGATGGAGTAATGTAGTAATTATAAGCTGTATGCCAGCCATTTCTAATTCCTGCCACAATCATAATATTTTCAGTTACGCTAAACTCATCCTGTAAAAGCAATACAATATCGTTTGTACTTTTGTTATGCATTATTTGAGTCGAATCGAACATATCAGTACCTAATTCTTCATACAAGTTTTCAAAACCAGCCAGTAAATTATGTTTTTCCCCTAATTTTCCTGTATAGCTTAATTTAATATTATTAAAAGTTTGTCTATACATTTGGTTTTCAACATTTGATTTGTCGAATACATCATACTTATTGTAAGTATCATGATTTAATGTAAGGTTTAGTCCTTGTTCAGAATTGAAACTATACTTTGTATTTCCGGCAATGGAAAAGTTTCTGAACAGGTTGTGAATACTATTATTATCAAAATCAAAATCTTCGTGCTCGTAATAATTAGCTCTTAATTCATGTGCCCATTTTCCCCCGGAGTCATAGCCTAGCTTTTGCGAAATAGTGTAATCCATAAAACCGTTAATATTGCTTGTAGCAGTACCCGTATTCTCATTATCAATTATGGTAGTGTCAGATGTGGGATAGTATTTTAAATTGCTTTTAGAATCATAAAGTTGATATCCATCTGCGCTTTTAAAATTTAGGAAGGTATTACTGTAAAATTTTTCATTTCGGATTCCGAAATTTATATTCCCATTTAAGTTTGGTAAGTCATGTCTTCGTTTATATAACCGGGTATCACCGTCATCTTCTTGTTCCAGTTCTAATTTTGTGAAATTTTGCTGATTTAATTCTGCATATCTCAAATTAACATTCAAATCTATTTTGTTTTTAGGTTTTTTGGTAATAATGTTAATAACGCCACCCATTGCACTTGATCCATATAATGTAGAACTAGCTCCACGAATAATTTCAATTCGTTCAATATTACCAGCATTAATTTTTGAATAATCAATATTCCCTTCGGTTTCACCAGCCATACGCTCACCATCCATTAGAATTAGGGTGTAGTTTGCATCCAAACCTTGCATACTTATTGCTGCCCCGTATCCTTTCTGGGACATTTCAAATCCAGGAATTTCGGTTTCCAGAACATTTAATATTGTAATGGCATCAACAGTTTCAATTTCCTTATTAGAAATTATTTGTGTAAGTACCGGTGCTTTCTTTAATGTATATGGAGTTCTGGTTCCTGTAACAGTAACCTGTTCCAAATTAAAAATATCTTCATGTAAATAGATTTCTTGTGTTTGCGAAAGCAAAACAGTGTCATTAAATGATTTATAACCTAAACACGAAACTGAAAGTATTACTACATCGTTATTTATTTTATTAATTTGAATATCTCCTTGAGTATCGGATATAGTACCTCCTTGTAATTGAATATTTTTAAGATCACGCCAAATTACATTGGCATATTGAATAGGCTGATTGGTGCTTTCTTGAAGCACTTTTAATTTATATTTATTTTCTTCTTGAGCAAACGAAATATTGCTATAGCCTATAATAAATATAGTAATGAAAATAATGAACTTACAGAAATGCATATGATTTGTTGTGATTAATACTTTACAAAATAAGATCGGCAAAATAATTCTTGCATCTTAATTTGCTTAGTATTAGCTATTAAATAAATAGAATTGTTATAGCTTTTGTAAAAAAGTATTAAGCTAAATCGAAATGTTTTATAAGAAACTTATGCGTTTATTGGAGGAGGAGGTCTGGCTAAAATGTAGCCATTAGTGAATAAATTTTCAATATCAAATCTGTCGAAGTGACTAAATTTGGTGTGAGAATTAATCTCTTTAAGATTTAGTTTGGGCTCAATCAAATAAGATGAAACATTTATTTCATCTTTTTCACTGGAATAAAAAGAGGATACTGTGCGATATTCATCTATAAAAGAAATCTCATATCCAGCTGGTAAATCAGGACAATCAATATATTGATTTTTGTTTAAAGCATTAGTTCCTAAAAATCCAATATATGCAAAAGCAAATAATAGATAGGGAATAAATGTCGAAAACAATCCAACCTGAAACATTTGAACATTTTTAATTTAAAAAACAAATAAAAAATAATTAAATCATAAAACCTAAAAAAGCTTGTTATTTTATTAACATAAGTAATAATTGTTTCTAAACTGTATGATTTTTTTTTAATTTGCCGTTACAAAGTTTTAAAAACTTTAATTTTGCAGAATTGTATATTTATCAAAAAATAAGGAAGTGCTTTACCCGGAAAATTTTGAACAAAAAATAGGGTTTGATAAAATCCGTGATATGCTAAAAGGTGGTTGCTTAAGTAACCTGGGGCAAATGCGGGTTGATAAAATTCGATTTTCAAACAAATATTCTTTTATTGAAACTCTGGTTAGTCAGGTTAGTGAGTTTAAACAAATAATGTTAATGGAAGAGGATTTTCCATTAAATCACTTTATTGATTTAACTCCTGCATTAACAAAGATAAAGATAGTGGGAACTTATCTTTTATCCGAAGAGTTATTTGATCTGAAACGATCGTTGGAAACAATAAATGCAATACTTAAATTTTTTAAGGCACGCAAAGAAGATGAAAAGTACCCTTATTTGCAAAAACTGACGGAGAATGTAAAACTTTATCCTTTTATTTTCGATCGTATTGATGCAATTATTACAAAACATGGAAAGATCAAAGACAATGCATCGCCTGAGCTAAATATAATCCGAAAAAATATTCGCGACAAGGAAAGTGCTGTTTCGAAACGCCTGCATGCTATTTTAAAAGATGCTCAAAAAAACGGAATAGTTGAACAGGATGTTTCTTTATCTATTCGTGATGGCAGAGCAACGATACCTGTCGATGCATCGCATAAAAGAAAAATAAAAGGACTCATACTTGACGAATCAGCAACTGGAAAAACTGCTTACATTGAGCCTTCAGAAATAGTTGAAATTAATAATGATATTAGGGAGCTTTATTATGCTGAACGCCGTGAAATTGTAAAGATTCTTACTCTTTTTGCAGATGATATTCGTCCTTACATCGATGATTTGTTTTTGGCTTATGATTACATGGGAACTATTGATTTTATTCGTTCTAAAGCATTACTTGCTAATAAACTGAACGGAATAAAACCAATATTTAACGATCGTCCGATGGTTCAGTGGAAACAGGCTGTTCATCCATTACTTTATTTGTCGTTTAAAGAGGAGTCGCGCACTGTAGTTCCTTTGGATATTGAATTAAATGATGATAATCAGAGAATATTACTTATTTCAGGCCCTAATGCCGGCGGAAAATCAGTTTGTTTGCAAACGGTTGGTTTACTGCAATATATGTTTCAATGCGGGCTTTTAGTTCCTATGAACGAAAATTCCGAAATAGGTATATTTCATAATCTATTTTTGAATATTGGTGATGATCAGTCCATTGAAAATGATTTAAGTACTTATAGTTCATATTTGCTGAATATGAAAAATTTCTTAAAGTCGGCAAATAGCGGAACTTTAATTTTAATAGATGAATTTGGATCGGGTACTGAACCAATGCTTGGTGGTGCTATTGCCGAGGCAATTCTGGATTCGTTAAATCACAAAAAAGTTCAGGGTGTAATAACGACACATTATACATCATTAAAACATTTTGCTTCGGCAACAAGTGGAATTGAAAATGGAGCAATGTTGTTTGATACAGCAAAAATTCAACCTTTATTTCGTTTGTCAATTGGTGAACCCGGTAGTTCTTTTGCCTTTGAGATTGCACGAAAAATTGGATTGCCTGAAGATATTCTTAAAAAAGCAACCGATAAAATAGGTAAAGATCATATCGATTTTGATAAAAACCTGAAAGATATTTTACGAGATAAGCGTTACTGGGAAACAAAACGTGATAATATCAGAAAATCGGAGAAAAAACTTGAAGAGCAAATTTCAAGATATACAACAGAGCTTGAGTCAGCAGAAAAAACACGAAAAGAAATTGCCGGAAAGGCAAAAGAAGATGCAGAAGCATTATTGGCAGGAGTTAATAAACAAATTGAAAATACAATTCGCGAAATAAAAGAAAATCAGGCCGACAAAGAAAAAACGAAGACAGCACGTAAGAACCTCACAGACTTTAAAGAACAATTAAGCACAATTGATTCAGAAGAAGAAAAAAGAATTAATCGTAAAATTGAGAAGTTAAAACAGCGTGAAAAATTTGGAAAGAAAAAATCTGATAAACAAGATTCAGATAAAGTTGAGGTTCAAAAGGCTCCGAATTCAAATAGCTATGAAAAAGGTGATAAGGTAAAATTATTCGGGCAGGATTCTGTAGGTGAAGTGCTTGACGTGAATGGCAAAAGTATAATGGTTGCCTTTGGTAATATGATAACCACACTGGATATTAAACGTTTAGAGAAAATATCTGAAAAAAGATACAAGCAATTATCAGGAAACGCTTCCGGATCAGGACGTAGCTCATCGTGGGATTTTGGTGAACGTCGTTTAAAATTTAAACCCGAAATTGACGTTCGTGGAAAGCGGGCCGAAGAAGCATTACAAATTGTTAATGATTTTATCGATGAAGCCATTGTAATCAATGTTAATACGGTAAAAATATTACATGGGAAAGGTGATGGTATTTTACGACAATTAATTCGTCAATACCTTGATACTGTTGATGTAATCAAATCATATCATGACGAAAGTGTTCAGTTTGGTGGTTCAGGAATTACTATTATTGAATTTGAATGATAATAAAATTTTGTAAATTTGGGATAAACTAAATCCTTAATACATTGGTTTTAATATACGCACAAAAAACTTCGTCGCGACTCGATTATATCTTAAGATTTATTTTTAATGATATACAGGGAGTTGATTACAAACTCATCACTGATAAAGATGAATTTGCATCATCAGATTTAGCGAAAATAAATTATTCAGATGAATTAATCGATGGATGTATTCAGATTATTCCGGCAGGTTTGTTGTTCGAGACCAGTATCTTGCAAAAAAAGATTGAAGTTAGTTCCTGGGAAAATAACAAAATATTTTTTCAGACTTCGGGAAGCCCGGATTTACCTTTCGATTTATTTGCGGCTGCTTTTTATTTAGTTAGCCGATACGAAGAATATTTACCTTTTAGTGCAGATCAGCACGGTAGATTTGAAGCAAATCAGAGTCTGGCAGGTAAAAATGGATTTTTGCAAGACCCGGTTGTAGATCAGTGGGTATGTAAATTATCTGGCATGCTTACAGAAAAATTCCCTGGATTCAAAACCTGTACCAGGGAGTTTAAGTATATTTCTACAATTGATATAGATAATGCATACGCATATTTATATAAGGGAACGGTAAGAACAATTGGCGCTGCAATGAGAGATTTACTTAAGCTTGATTTTGATGAAAATATAAAACGTTTTCAGGCTTTAACAGGAGAAAAAGATCCTTTTGATACTTACGGATATCTTGATGCTTTGCATAAACAGTATAATATAAATCCTTTATGGTTCTTTCTGGTAGGTAATTATAATACATACGATAAAAACCTCCCGCTCGATAATGAAGCGTTTCAGGAATTGATAAAAGAAATTTGTGCGATTTCAGAAATAGGTATTCATCCTTCTTATGAGTCTAATGAAAGTTTTGATCAGTTAAAAAAGGAATTTGAATATTTGTCAGGTATAACTTGTACATCAATAACAAAAAGCAGACAGCATTTTTTGAAATTACTATTTACTGAAACTTATCAGAATTTATTGAAACTGGGAATTAAAGAGGATTACACGTTAGGATATGCAACTGATGTGGGATTCAGAGCAGGAACCTGTACGCCATTTCTTTTTTATGATTTATATAACGAAAAAGAAACCGAATTAATGATTTATCCTTTTTATGTTATGGATACTACCTTAAATCAATATTTAAAATTGAATATTGACGAGGCGATTGATCTAATTGGTGAAATTATTAATAAAGTTAAGAAGGTAAAAGGCACATTTATAAGTCTGTGGCATAACGAATCACTTAGTGATCATGGATACTGGAAAGGATGGGAGCCAGTGTATAAAAAGATGCTTGAAATCATTTTTGAAAAATAACTTCGCATAGGAAATTCATAAAGCTGCTAATGTTTTTAGGTATAATTAAGTATAAATAGAGTTTTATTAACAAATTTAAGCTGGCAGTTTTAATGATTAAGTATTTAAAACAATTTATCTGGAAAATTTTTATTAGAACTGATTCTGCATTAAAATTTCCAAACCTAAAAAAAGATGAAATCGGGATTCAGCTTGGCTTTGATATGATTGCGCCTGTTACCAGCGATTTGTTTACTATGTATAACAGGGTGAAACCAAACGGACGGATAATTGGAATCGATCCTGATCCACGAAATATTAATATTGCTCAGAAAATCTTGAATGAAAAAAAGATTAATATAACATTAATACAAAAAGCAGTTTTTTCTGAGAAAGGAGATTGTAAGTTGCTTTTAGGTGAATCTACAAGTTGGAATCAATTAAATAATGTACCGATCGATAGTTCAGTAAGTTTTATTGATAAAGAAATTAGGGTTGAAATGGATAGCCTTGATAATATTATAAGTGATTTAAATGTTGATATACAGAAAATTAGCCACATTAACCTGACTATAAATGGAGCTGAATTTGAAGCATTAAAAGGGATGCATAATATTTTATCTGAATCTAAAGATATAAATCTTACTATAATTGCAGGGAGATATGATGAGTCGGGAACAATAAATGGCAGGCCTGATTTTGAAGTAATAATTGATTATCTTCACAAATATGGTTTTAAAACGAAATTTAGACGTATGCATCAATTATTATGGTGGGGATTTTTCGTTAAAACTTTATTAAATCGAAAATGGATCTATGGTAAAAACAATTATGGTATTATCATGGCAGCAAAGGGTGGAAAAAGGATCCGGTGTTATCAGTCATATTCATAATTTTAAGAATATATTTTATAATTATTACTGAAAAATAACTTTACATTGGAAATAAAATACCTCAAACATAATCAGATTGATAAACAAAAATGGGATTTCGTAATTGAAAAATCAGATAATGGTTTGGTGTATTCACTTTCGTGGTATTTAGATATTGTTTCGCCAGGTTGGGAAGCTTTAATTGATGGAGATTATAAGGCCATAATGCCTTTACCGGTAAAGAAAAAATATGGCTTAAAATATTTAATTCAACCACCATTTTGTCAGCAGTTAGGTGCTTATTATAAGGAAAGTAATGCAAAAATAGCAACTACAGATTTCTTAAAATTAATTCCTTCAAAATACAGGTTTATTGCTTTAAACTTAGACTTTGACTCCGGAAAATACTGTACTGAAAGAACTAATTTTGAATTAAATCTGACTTCAAATTTTGAAAGCATTAGAAGCAATTTTTCTACAAATACAAAACGAAATATCAATAAGGCAAAAAAGCAGGAGCTGAATGTAGTTGAGAATATTTCACCAAAGGAACTTTGGAACTTTAAAAAAGGAAATCCGGTAAATGATTTAAGTAAATGGCATTATCAAAAGTTGTTAAGTATTATAGAATCAGCTGTTAATAAAGGAATTGGAGAAAGCTATAGTGTTACTAATAATCAAAACGATATTCTTGCGGTAGTATTTCTGATTAATTACAAAAACCGATTAACATTTTTAGTTTCATCATCGAATGAATTCGGGAAAGAAAAATCGGCGATGTTTTTATTGATAGATTCGATTATTCAAAAATATGCAGAAAAGAAGGAAGTTTTCGATTTTGAAGGAGGCACCATTGATAATTTAGCAAGATTTTTTAGCGGATTTGGTGCTGTTCCGGTTAAATATTATCATTATAAGCGAAATAAATTAATTTGGCCCATTAATAAATTGGTGTAATGCTTAGGAGTTTAATAAAATTGTCAGGTAAGAGATTGCTATTGCCATTATATCATGTGGTGAGTGATAGTAAATTGGGGCACATCAAAAATTTATATTCAGTTCGGACTACCAAACAATTTGTTAATGATATCGATTTTATTTTGAAATATTATGAACCAATTAATGTAGAGACAATAGTAGATTCAATTAATAATCAGAGTGATGTAAAAAGAAATTCTGTTTTATTTACGTTTGATGATGGCTTAAAAGAAGTATATGATATTATTGCTCCAATTTTAAAACAAAAGGGAATACCTGCTGTTTTTTTCGTTAATTCTGATTTTGTCGATAATAAGAAACTATTTTATCGATACAAAGCCAGTTTATTAGTAGAAGAAATAATAGCGAAAAATACAAACGACAAAGTAATTAAGGATATTAGCCTTAAGCTTTTTGATAAGCACGTGGTGAAAGAGAAAATCTGTGAAGCCATATTAAATATTGATTATAATAATACTTTGCTTATTGATAAATTAGCTGATAAACTTAATTATGATTTTGATGAATTTCTCGAAATTAATCAGCCATATCTTTCAAAAACTCAAATAGAAAGCTTGATAAGTCAAGGATTCTCCGTAGGAGCGCATAGTACAGACCATCCGGAGTATTATAAAATTTCTTTTGAGGAGCAAATTAAACAAACGGCAGAAAGCACTCAGTGGATAAAAAGTAATTTTAATCCAAAATACAATCTCTTTGCATTTCCATTTACAGACTATAATGTTTCAAAGCGATTTTTTGAGACTATTCATTCATCAGAGAATCCTAGGGTCGATTTATCTTTTGGTTGTGCCGGATTAAAAGATGAACTTTATTCAAAACACTTGCAGAGAATTCCCATTGAAGAATTAAATTTATCTGTAAAGCAAATAATTACCAAGGAATATTTAGTGTATTTAGGTAAAAAATTAATCAGGAAAAATGTAATTAATAGAGGTTAAGGTTTAAAAACTAATACCGAATTCATCCTTAAGTAATTGTAAATCTTCTTCGAAATGCTTCTCCACAAATTTCTTGTCTTCTTTGCTAATTGGCTCGTACAAATACTCCTTTTTATTAAGGCGCTTTAATCTTTGGATAATTCCTGAATTAAAAACAGATTTTTTAAAAGAGTCTGGAGAAATTCTACTTATAAGCTTCCTTAGTTTCGAGTCTCTGTCAATCAGAAGTTTGTGTAAAAATATAAATTTTACTCCTGATGCTTTATTCGTTCTTATTTCAGCTTTTTTTGGGAACTCTTCAATATTTAAGAATTTGCTTACATTTTTTAAGACTTTCTCATAATTTTCGCTCAAATCAGTGGTTTTTATAAGCAAGAAATTCTCTTGTTGGAAAAATTGCATCCAGTATTTAATATGCTTATGGTAAAGCCCTGTATAAAAGTGTCCCAGGTTATTTCTTATAATAATATCCTGATTGCTGATTTTTTCTTTTTCATAAGTAAAAGAATCTCTAAAAGTGGTAGTTTTATTTTCATGCCCGTTATTTATTGCATAATTAAAAGAAGAGTATGAACGTGCAACAGGTTCACGAAGCATGATAATAAACTTCATGTCAGGATTATAAGTGGAAATTCTTAATGGTGCATCATTATCAATTAATAAGTAAGTATCTGAAGATGCGGTTATTTTCTGATTTATTGGTTTAAAAAAGGAGTGATAATAAGATTCTCCTCTCTGGTAAATATCCTCAACAGAAAAAAAAGGGATTTCTTTAATATTAGAAAAACAAATATCAGGATGAGATTTTAAATGTTCGTATAATGTTGTTGTGCCACTTCTGCCAGCACCAATAATAAGCATATTTACACTCATGTTTTGATCATCATTTAATTTTCGATAGTTTTAGATATTATTTTAATATATGAAATCTGATAAATATACTATACTTTTTTTATCAACGTGGTTTCCATCTGAAATATTTCCGTTTCGGGGAGATTTTGTGAAAAGACATGCAAAAGCTGTAAGTCTGTATTCTAAAGTTGTGAGTTTTCACGTTATAAAAGACAAGAATCTTACTACTAAATACAATCTTACTGAGCATTCAGAAAATAACTATCACGAACTTATTTACTATTTTAATAGTAAGTGGTTTAGTAAGTTAAGCTATTTGTTTTATTATTTTAAGGGATTTAATTACATCAGGAAAAAATATGGCAACCCCGATTTAATCCATGCTAATGTATTATATCCAATTGGAATTGTCGCTTATATTTTATCTTCAATTTATAAAATCCCATATGTTTTTACTGAACATTGGACAGGATTTTTAAATAATACATTCAAAGGCTTTTCACGATTTAATAAATCAATATATTGTTACATTGGAAAAAAGGCAAAATATATTATTCCTGTTACGCATAATTTAAAAGATTCAATGATAGAATCAGGCATAAATGGTAATTATGATGTTATTCCTAATGTTGTGGAAACTGATATTTTCAAATGGGGGGATGTAGCAAATCAGGGAAAAAAACAAATTCTTCATGTATCTCATATCAGGGATGATCATAAAAATATATCAGGTATTTTAAGAGTCGTTTCAAAATTAAGTAAAACAAGAAAAGATTTTGTTTTAAGTATTATTCATTCAGAAGGAAATGAAAAGATTATAGAACTAGCGCATTCCCTTAATCTGATTGGTTCTTTTGTTAAGTTTCTTGGAAAAAAGGATTACTCTGAAGTAGCACAATATATGGCTCAGTCCGCATTTTTAGTTTTGTTTAGTAATTACGAGAATCTGCCATGTGTAATTGTTGAGGCACTGGCTTCCGGGTTACCGGTTCTATCAACAGATGTAGGTGGTATTCACGAACATCTCGATCTTGAGAAAGGTATTTTAATTAAAAAAGGAGATGAAAATGCCTTGTTAGAGAAGATGAATTATCTTTTGGATCATCACAACGATTATGATAAAAAAGCACTTCGCAATTATGCGGTATCAAATTTTAGTTATGAGAAAATAGGTCAGGAATATTCCAATATTTATCGGACAGTATTAAATGATTAAACAAATAGTAAATACTTTTATTACGAAGATTCTATCAGGAATTTTAAATCTGATTATTGCAATTATTATCTCAAATTATCTTGGTGCCGAAGGAAAAGGAAGCCAGGGATTAATTCTAACAACTATTTCTGTATTCATAATACTCACAGGAATTATTGGCTCTGGAGGATTGACATATTTAATACCAAGATTGCACTTTTCCTTGTTGATTATTCCTTCATATTTGTGGAGTATAACTATATCTTTTGCTGCATTGCTATTTATGAGTATAACTCATATTGTTTCAAATGAATATGTCACTCACGTTGTTGTTTTAACTTTAATACTTTCAGTTTCAAGTATAAATAATTCAATACTACACGCCAAAAAAAGTATTAAAGAAGTAAATTATGTTAGCTTGTCTCAGGTAATAATAACTTTGCTATTAATTTTATTCTTAATAGTTTACAAAAAAAGATTAGAAGTAAATTCATATATTACTGCTTTATATTTTGGTTATGGAATATCTGCATTACTCAGCTATAAATTTACATGGAAATATTACATTAATTCTGTATATAAATTTCCTGCATATAAATATTTTATTGGTATAAAAAAGCATTTCAAGTATGGTGGTTATAATCAATTAGATATTTTGGCGCAGGTTTTAAGTTTTAGACTTGCCTATTATTTTTTAAGCTATTTTACAAATATTTCAGAAGTGGGAATATATTCAAATGCAGTTTCAATAATTGAGGCTATTTGGATAATTAGCCGAAGCATTGCTTATGTGCAACATTCATGGATTGTAAATTCGAAAGATAAAAAATATACTATAATTCTTTCACTTAAGTTTATAAAGCTTGCAGGCTTCCTGGCATGTATTGCAATAATTATTTTGATTATTATTCCTTCCGGATTTTATGAATTTGTATTTGGACATGAGTTTGGAAGTATGCAAAAAGTAATTCTGTTTTTATCACCTGGGGTATTGTTTTTTAGTATCTCATTTATTATAAGCTCTTATTTTTCAGGTACCGGAAAGCATTATATAAATAGTATAAGTAGTGTTGTTGGTTTACTGGTTATTATTATTTCTTTGTTAATTTTAACACCTGCGTATGGAATAATTGGAGCTGGAATTGCAGCATCATTATCATATTTTGCAACAACTTTAATAAAAGTGCTTAGTTTTATAAAAATAAGCAAAGTGAAATTTGTGCAGTTTCTTCCAACAGCTAAAGATCTAAAAGAAATTATATATCTGTTTAAAAAAGTTACTCCTTAAGACTCTCAAAATCAATTTCCTTAACCTGATCTTGTTCCGTAACTTTTCCGTTTTCAAATTTTATGGTTCGTGCAGTAAATTTTTTAACCATATTGTAGTCATGAGTTACCATGATTACTGCCCGTCCATTATTACTTATATGAAATAACAACTCCATGAGGTTCTCTGAAGTTTCAGGATCCAGATTACCGGTTGGCTCATCCGCCAGTATAATTTCAGGATTGTTAAGTAATGCACGGGCTATTACAACTCGCTGTTGTTCTCCTCCGGATAACTGATGTGGCATTTTATAACCTTTGTAACTTAGGTTAACTTTTTCAAGCACTTCAGCTATTCTATCGTTAATATCATTTTTATTTTTCCAACCTGTAGCTTTTAATACAAACTGAAGATTGTCAAAAACAGTCCTGTCAGTTAATAACTTGAAATCCTGAAAAACAATTCCCAACTTCCTTCTTAACAGCGGTGTCTGTTTTGTTTTTAGTTTGGTTAAATCAAAACCTGCAATCCGTGCTTTACCTTCTTTTAAAGGAATCTCTGCATTAATTGTTTTAATAAGGCTGGTTTTTCCGCTACCAACTTTACCAATAAAATATACAAACTCTCCTTTTTTTATAGTTAAGTTAACATCTTTCAGAATTAAATTATCTTTCTGGAAAATATTTGCATTTTCGAATTCAATTATTGTATCTAGAGCCATTACAAGTCAATTTTTTTTAAAATACCAAAGGGAGTAGATTCAATTAATAATTTAATTTTTTCCATATATTTTTCAAGGCCATATTTTTTTATATTGTTTTCAGGATTATTTGTTTTAAAATGAGCTAATAAAACAAACTGATCATCTCTAATCTGAATATAGTCGGGTATCTTATCTGTTCCCTGCGTTTTTAAAAAATACATGGTATGTTATTTGCGTAAACACAAATGTAGATAAAAAAAGTTAGTTTCATATTGAAAATATTTCCTGATGTAATTTCAGGAAACATATTAACAATTTTAATAATTCACAGGTAATATTTTCCGAAATTAACAGTTTTATGTTAATTAAAAAGAGCTGAATACACAAACAGTTATGTTTATTCTTTATAAATTTATGCGAATTTCAAGGACTGAACCATGATACAAGAAAAATATTTTAAAACACTTATAATAAGCCTGTTATTGATTATGAGCATTGGGCTGTTTGCTCAGAAATCCATGATATATACTGATTCGGACCTGGAATACAAAACAGGACTGGAATTATTTGAAAAAGAAAAGTATGGTGTTGCACAGAAACATTTCCAAAATGCTATAATATCCTATGGCGATTTTAATTCAGAATTTAAAGCAAATGCAGAGTTTTACTCGGCATTATGTGCAATTGAATTATTTAATGAAGATGCTGAATATATGATTTCACGTTTTATTGCCGAACATCCCGAAAATTCTAAAGTGAATGCAGCGTATTTTCATATGGGGAAATTTCAATATCGTCAGAAACAATACCATCAGGCTATTTTGTGGTTTGATAAATTGAACAAGGATAAACTTAACGAAGAGGAATTATCCGAATATTATTTTAAACTCGGGTATAGTTATTTCATGCGAAAGAAATTTGATAAAGCCAGCCTTGCTTTCTACGAAATAAAAGATGAAAGCACAAAATTTTCTGCGCCTGCCGGTTACTATTATTCTCATATTGCTTATCAGGATAAAAACTACGAAACAGCATTACAAGGATTTAATCAGTTAAGTGAAAATGAAACATTTGCTCCGGTTGTTCCATATTACATTACTCAGATTTATTATTTGCAGGGCAGATATGATGAGGTTATTGAGTATGCACCTGCTTTGCTCGAATCTGCAAGCGCAAAAAGAACACCGGAAATAGCAAAAGTTATAGGTGATTCTTATTATAAGAAACAACAATTTTCAGATGCAATAGAATATCTTCAAAAGCATGAAGACAAAGCTAAGTTTGTTTCACGGAAAGATTATTACCAGCTTGGATATTGCTACTATAAACTGGAACTGTATGATAGTGCCTCAGTTTCTTTTGAAAAGGTATTGGATAAAGAAGATTTACTGGCACAGAATGCATATTTTCATATTGCTGATTGTTATATAGAGATTGATCAGAAAAATAAAGCCAGACTGGCATTTGAATTTGCATCAATACTTGATTTTGATCCGGAAATAAAAGAAGAGGCTCTTTTCAATTATGCATTATTAACTTATGAATTATATCATTCTCCATTTAACGAGGCTATTGGTGCATTCCACAAGTTTATAAAACTTTATCCGACTTCAGATCGCCTGGATGACGCATATAATTTTTTGGTAATGGCATATTTGTATACCAGTAATTACAAAGAAGCTTTAAATTCTCTGGAAAAAATATCAGACAAAGATCACGGAATGAAAGAAGCTTACCAAAAAGTAGCATATTATCGTGGTCTTGAACTTTTTAATAACCTGTATTATTCTGAAGCAATTGAAACTTTTAATAAATCACTCGAATATCCTGGATATAACAGATTAATTTCGGCACAAACTAATTACTGGAAAGCAGAGGCATATTATCAGTTAGGTGATTTTAATAATGCCATAGAATCATATAATAATTTCCTGACCACGAGCGGTTCCTTTCAATTACAGGAATATAATATGGCTCATTATAACGTGGGATATTCATATTTCAAACTAAAAGATTATCCTAATTCTATTCAGTGGTTCAGAAAGTATATCGGATTTACTAAAAACGAAAAGTCAAAATCAGTTACGGACAGTTATAATCGCATCGGTGACAGCTATTTTATTAGCAGAACCTATTGGCTTGCTATAGAATTTTACGATAAAGCCGTTGAAAACGGATTAATGGACAAGGATTATGCACTTTTCCAGCGTGGTTTTGCTTTAGGATTATTAACCCGACCTGAGAAAAAGATAACCAGCCTGCAACGTTTACTTGATGAACATCCTGAATCAGCATACATTGATGATGCTTTGTTTGAAATGGCAAAAAGCCATATTGTTATGCAGAATCCTGATAAAGCTCTTGAAAAATACATTCGTTTAGTTGAAGAATATCCTTCAAGTAGTTATGTTAAGAAATCTTTAGTGCAACTGGGTTTAATAAATTATAATAATGATAAGAATACAGAAGCATTAAAATATTATCAGAGAGTAGTAGCAGAATTTCCCGGAACTTCAGAGGCGAAAAATGCTTTAACCGGAATAAAAAATATTTATGTTGATATGAACGATGTGGATTCATATTTTGCTTATGTAAACGGATTAGGAGAATTTGCGGATATAAGTCTTAGTGAGCAGGATTCTTTGACATATATCTCAGCTGAAAAACTTTATATGGCAGGCGATTGTGAAAAGTCAATACTTCAGTTTAACGATTATTTAATAAGATTCCCTGATGGCTCATTTGTATTGAATTCTCATTTTTATATGGCTGATTGTCAGAGCAGGAACGGAAATGCAGAAAGTGCCTTAAAATCGTACAATTTTGTAATTGATAAACCTAAAAATACATTTTCAGAGCAGGCGTTGTTAGTTGCTGCTTCAATTAATTATGAAGCGGAGAATTATGAAAATGCATTGTCAAATTATCAAAAACTTGATCAGATTGCTGAAGTTAAAAATCATCTTATTGAATCGCGAATTGGGCAGCTGAGATGTAATTACAAATTAAATAAATATGACAATGTAATCGAATCAGCTGATAAGGTTTTGCATACAGAAAAAATATCGGGCGAATATAAGCGTGAAGCTCATTACAAAAAAGGGAAGGCGTTAAATTCGGTTAAAAAATATGAACTTGCTCTGGATGAGTTCAGAATAATTTCTGAAGAGGTTAACAGTAGCGAAGGTGCAGAATCAAAATATCTAATTTGCGAGATTTATTTTAATGATAATCAGTTTGATGTAGCTGAGCATGAAATATTCGATTTCGCATCTCAGAATACTTCACAGGAATACTGGTTAGCAAAGTCTTTTATTTTACTGGCTGATGTGTATCTGAAAAAAGATGATAAATTTCAGGCAACACATACGTTAAAAAGTATAATCGAAAATTATAATCCGGAAGCAGGAGATGAAATTGTTTCTTTGGCTACTCAAAAATATAACTTAATTAATGACGATGAAAAACTGAAAATAGAGCAAAAAGGAAGCGATGAGCTTAAATTAAACTTTGAGGAGAATACAGACGGCCAGTACGACGAACTTTTTGAATCTAAGACAGATACAATTAATTTTTGAAATTAAGAATTTGAAATATGAACCGAAAAATATTTATATACATTCACATTATAGCACTAATAGGTTTCTTTACTGAAACACTTTATGCACAGGAAAAGCTGGTTAAAGAAGTCCAGGTTGTTAAACCTTATGAACCTACAATTTCTGATGCATATAAAATTACACATTTACCTAAAATAACCGATACAGTAAAAATGGTGCCGGAAATAAAATATATTCTACAAACTAAACCAATGAACATAGGATATACTATTAATCCGATTAAACCTGCTAAAATGGTAGGGGAGCCGCTTTCAACTCTATATAATAGTTATGTGAAAGTTGGTGTGGGTACAAAAGTATTGCCAATGATAGAGGCTTATGTAAACAACAAAAGATCAAAAGATTATTCTATTGGTGCTTATTACAAATTTTTAAACTCGGTGGGTCAGGCACAATTTGACAATAATGAAAAAGAATTTGCCGGATTTAGTGATAATGATCTCAGGTTTTTCGGGAAGAAATTTCTTAAAAATTCCATCATAAGTGGCGAAATGGGATTGATGAGTAATACAAGATATTTTTATGGTTATGAAACCAGCATTGATACTACTTTTGAAAAGGAAGATATTAAACAAAATTATTTATCACTGAATTTAGGTGCAAATTATAAAAGCAATTACGTTGATTCCACACATATAAATTATGAATTTGGTTTTAATCTTGATTATATAAAGGATAATTTTGAAAACGACGAGCTGGAATTTAAAGTTGAGGGAGGTTTGAATAAGATTTTTTCATCTGAAATGGTAGGTGTTGATCTTGTAATTGATCATTTTTCCACTAGCGAAAGTATTGATTCAGTTAATAATACAATAATTCAGATTAAACCATGGCTGGGAAAATTTGGAGGGCAATGGAGAGTAAAAGCTGGTATAAATACATTCTCTGATATTCGTGGAGATAACTCAAAGGCATTTTATTATCCTGTTGCTAACTTTGAATACGATATAGCCAATCATTATTTAATTCCATATGCAGGAGTTGACGGAAAGCTTGAAATAAATAATTTTCAGAGAATAAGTAGGATAAATCCGTTTATTGTTCCGGGAACAGCTGTTATTAATACAGATCATAAAATTATTTTATACGGAGGAATAAGAGGGAATTTTAATTCAACAACATATTATAATTTTAAAGTTTCATACTCCTTAATAGATGATATGCCATTTTTTATCAACGATTTCATAAATACAGATAGTGCAGGTAATCAGTTTGGAGTTGTTTACGATGATATAAAACTTGTTCATTATTTTGGTGAGATTTCTGTTTCACCATCAGAAGAACTGGTTTTCCACGTTAAAGCTAATTACCGTGAATATGAAATGACAAATGAGACTAAGCCGTGGCATAAGCCCTCTTTTGATTTATCCTTTACCACCAGATACAATTTACGTCAAAAAATAGTATTAAAAGGGGATATTTTAGCTATTGGAAAACGATATTCGAATCCCGATAATTTAGTAAGTTTCGGGGAACTGGAATCTGCAATTGATATAAATATTGGAGCTGAGTATCGCTATTCAAAAGTATTATCAGGATTTCTGCAGTTAAACAACTTATTATCTGATAATTACTATGAATGGAGTCTCTATCCCACATACGGTTTTAATATTTTGGCAGGTATCACATATTCCTTTTAAATCTTCATATAAAATTGCTAAATTAATGTAAATATTTTGTTGATAAATTATGCTATTTTATTTGGTTTTAATCACCTGAAAATGACATATTTTTAGTATATTTACATGTCTAAAAAACAGGCTTGAGCTTAATTTATAAAAGCCTGAAAACAAGACTGATACAAACCTATCTCTGAGTTTTGAAAAAACGAAAAAAATCCATTTAAAAAGTATTCGGAAATATGATTGAAAACCGGGTTATTTTTTACCCGGAAATACTTAGGTATTGTTTAAATTTAAAATAGTAATAATAAAATATATAAAAGATGAGTGAAGTGAACAATGACGAAATGAATAAAGATGCCGAAAATGGAAACAGTAAAGAGTATTCTGCTGAAAGTATTCAGGTATTAGAGGGATTGGAAGCAGTTCGTAAACGACCTGCAATGTATATTGGAGATACAAGTGAAAAAGGACTTCATCATTTAGTTTATGAGGTTGTGGATAATTCAATTGACGAGGCACTTGCCGGACATTGTAATAATATTGATGTTATAATTAATGAAGATAATTCAATAACTGTTACTGATGATGGTAGAGGAATTCCGGTTGATATTCATGAAAAAGAAGGTAAATCGGCTTTAGAGGTTGTTATGACAGTTCTGCACGCTGGCGGTAAATTCGATAAAGAGTCGTATAAGGTTTCCGGAGGTTTGCATGGTGTTGGTGTATCTTGTGTAAATGCACTTTCTTCGCATTTACGTGCTGAGATTCATCGTGATGGTAAAATTTATGTTCAGGAATATGAGATTGGAAAACCAAAGAGCGATATAAAGGTTGTTGGCGAAACTGACAAAACCGGTACTATTATAGTTTTTAAACCCGATGATAGTATTTTTACAGTTAAAGAATACAAGTATGAAGTGCTTGCAACACGTTTACGTGAACTGGCTTTCCTTAATAAAGGAATACATTTATCAATTGAAGACAGGAGAGAGTTCGAGGAGAATGGTAATGGTAACGGAAACGGGGATTCACAAAAATTCAGAAAGAATTTATATCATTCTGAAGAAGGACTGAAGGAATTTGTTGCATTTCTTGATGCTTCAAGGGAAAAACTTACCAGCGATACAATTTATCTTGATACCGAGAAAAATGGTGTTCCGGTTGAAATAGCTTTAAGATACAACACTTCATTCACTGAGAATGTGCATTCTTATGTAAATAACATTAATACTATTGAAGGAGGTACTCATTTATCAGGTTTTAGAAGAGGATTAACCCGTACATTAAAAAGCTATGCCGAAAAATCAGGTCTGCTGGCTAAACTAAAATTCGATATTAGTGGTGATGATTTCAGAGAAGGACTAACAGCTATTATATCTATAAAAGTTCAGGAACCGCAATTTGAGGGACAAACGAAAACCAAACTTGGAAATAGTGAAGTAATGGGGTCTGTTGATCAAGCTGTTAGCGAATCACTTACTAATTATCTGGAAGAGAATCCAAAAGACGCACGAATAATTGTTCAGAAAGTTATTTTGGCTGCAACAGCCAGACATGCTGCACGTAAAGCAAGAGAATTAGTTCAGCGTAAGAATGTATTGTCTGGTTCGGGTTTACCAGGGAAATTATCTGATTGCTCGGACAGGAATCCTGAAAATTGTGAATTATTTCTTGTGGAGGGTGATTCTGCGGGAGGAACAGCAAAAGCAGGACGCGACCGAAAATTTCAGGCTATAATGCCTTTACGTGGTAAAATATTAAATGTGGAAAAGGCAATGCAACACAAAATATTCGAAAACGAAGAAATAAAGAATATTTTTACTGCATTAGGAGTATCACTTGGAACCGAAGAGGATAGTAAGGAGTTGAACCTTGAAAAACTGCGTTATCACAAAGTTGTTATTATGTGTGATGCCGATGTTGATGGCAGCCACATTGAAACATTAATTATGACTTTCTTTTTCCGTTATATGACTGAATTAATTAACCGTGGTTATTTATACATAGCTACACCTCCTTTATATTTGGTTAAAAAAGGTAAAGTACAGCATTACTGCTGGTCCGATGAAGAACGAAACGCTGTTGTTGAAGAACTTGGTAAAGGCAAGGACAGTTCTGTTTCAATACAAAGATACAAAGGTCTGGGAGAAATGAATGCTGAGCAACTTTGGGATACAACAATGAACCCTGGAGACAGAAAATTACGACAGATTACTATTGATAGTGCTGCAGAAGCAGATCACATATTTTCTATGCTTATGGGTGATGAGGTTCCGCCCCGCAGAGAATTCATTGAAAAGCATGCTAAATATGCACGAATTGATGTGTAAGAATTAATAATGATATTAGAAAAAAGGCGATATTTTTATCGCCTTTTTTTATTACTTATCGGAATTATAACAGCAATACGAAATTTTGTATAAATTCTTAATTAATAGATATTTAATTAAATTTATAAGCTGCTTTTTCCAAATCCCGCACTGATGTTATTTTTTTTGGAGGGTTTAAATATTGATCTAAAAATTTATAAATTTTAACACGTACTTCTCTGGCATGTTTTGTATCCATTCTGTCAAATGAATGTCCGCCAGGAACTGCCTGAAAAATTTCATAATCAAAACTTTTACCTTCAGCCTTCAGTGATTTAATTAAATGTTCTACTTCCAGAACGTTAACATCATCATCAATTGTATTTGTATGTATTAACAGAGGAGTTCCTTTGTATTTATGAGTATTCCATGCAGGAGATCTGCGTCTGTATTCATTAACATCCTCAAAGGCTGTTTTCCCTATATGATAATCGACGGAATATAAATCGCGGTAGCCTTGCGTCTGATATCCCATTCGTGCAATTAAATCGCTAACAGGAACTCCTGCAAAAGCTACCTTATAATTTTCAGGATGATCAAAAATATTCATTAATGAAATTAATCCACCATGACTCCAGCCAATTATTCCAACTCTGTTTTTGTCTACAATTTCATAATTATCAATCATAAACTGACGGCTTGCATCAACATCTTCAGTTTCTAATCCTCCGTAATCAATTTTTTCATAATGACCTTTTCCGTAACCAGTACTGCCTCGATATTCTGCTGCCACAACAATATATTGCTGGGCCATTAATTCACGAATAATATGAGTATAATATGTAGTAAAGTCTGCGTGTACGCCACCGTGAGGCAATACGATCAGCGGATATTTTTTAGCCGGATCAATATCTTTAGGGATAAACGTGTATGCCCAGAACTTAACCGGATTTCCCGCTCCCTGCGCTGTAGGATTCTTTTCTTTCCATTTAGGAGGACCGTAAATATAAACTTTATCAATATAAGCTATGTCTCCAACTTTATTGTACCAAAGTACGTCATCAGTTATTTTTTCAATTCTGTCAAGACGATGATTCAGATATTCAAGCTGATCATTTAACTTCTCAATGATTACATCTTTACTTTCATTTGTTTGCCCTTTGGCATTCAGGCTTATAGCAAAAACAAAAATAAAAATGAAAAAATGATTTAGATTTTTCATGTTTAGTAAGATTTGATTTTAGGATTAGACTTTGAAAATCAGCATTTGTTTAAATATAAATTTCTCCTTTATAAACAAAAGTAGCAGGACCTGTTAACCAAACATCAGAAAAAGTATTTTTACTTTGCTTATTAAAAGAAACACTCAAATTACCACCTTGAGTAATAATGTTATATGAGTTTTTTCTGGATTTTGAATGAAGAGATGCACATATAGCAGAAGCAGTAACTCCGGTTCCGCACGATAAAGTTTCATTTTCAACTCCTCTTTCATAAGTTCTCACAAAAATCTTATTATTCTGATATTCAACAAAATTTACGTTAGTACCTTCAGGCGAAAATTCTTTACTATACCTTATTTCTCTTCCACGATTGTATACGTCTATTTCTTTAATTTCATCTCTGAAAGTTACATAATGTGGTGATCCTGTGTTAATAAAGTAGTTTTTATTTACGATTCTAATATCTGTTACATCCTGCATCTGTAGTGAAACAATATTGTTTTCTTTTACCACAGCCTTATGAGATCCGTCTATAGCATTAAAATTTGTTTCGTTGCTAAATATTCCAAGAGTCTTCGCAAATGAAACCAGACAACGGCCTCCGTTTCCACACATTGTACTTTCAATCCCATCCGAATTATAATATTTCATATTAAAATCCAGATTAGCATGGTTTTCCAATAACATTAAACCATCAGCTCCAATACCAAATCTTCTGTCACACAATTTGTTAACCTGAATTTTGTTCAGAGAAATTTTGTTGTCCCGGTTATCTATAATAATAAAATCGTTACCGGTGCCCTGATATTTAAAGAAATTAATAGTCATTGCGTATTTTTTTGTAAACTTATGAATAAATTGACAAATAGTTAAATTTGTACAATGTTTCGTTAAATAATGTTAAACCGAAATATTTTGGACTCAAAGGTGTTAATTTTGATTTGTGAGATTCAAAAAACAATTATTAAAAAACAATAATGTTATGAAAGCTAAAACATTAATAGGGAATATACTCATAGCCGGTTTATCCGCTTTATTAACAATAATAATTTATACAAACTTTTTTCAGGAAACAATTATCCACGGACCTGATTCTGATATAAAAAAACAAAGAGCAACTGGTGTATTAGAAGATTCCAATCAGGTTAATTATTCCAGAATTCCTGCTGCATTAAACGGAGAAATAATGGATTTTACTCTGGCAGCAGAAAATAGTATTCATGCTGTTGTACACGTAACTTCTAAATATAATTTGGAAAACAACGATTATTATAAAAATCCAATTTATGAGTGGATATTTGGAGATACTTATGCACAACCTTCTGTATCTTTTGGTTCTGGAGTAATAATTTCGAAGGATGGTTATATTGTTACAAATTATCATGTTGTCGAAAATTCGGATGAAATTCAGATCATTTTAAATGATAAAAGAACATTTACGGCAGAAATCGTTGGTTCTGATCCCGGAACTGACCTTGCTTTGCTAAAAGTGGAATCAACAGAACTTCCGTATTTCTCTTTTGGTAATTCGGATGTAATAAAGGTCGGCGAATGGGTTCTGGCTGTTGGAAATCCTTTTAATCTTACTTCTACTGTAACTGCCGGAATTGTAAGCGCAAAAGCAAGAAATATTCATATTTTAAGTGATCAGAGTAATTATCCTATAGAGTCATATATACAGACAGATGCTGCTGTTAATAAGGGAAATAGTGGTGGTGCACTTGTTAATCTGAAGGGTGAATTGGTTGGCATTAATTCTGCAATTATTTCACCATCAGGCGCATACTCAGGATATTCATTTGCTATTCCGGTTAATATTGTTAAAAAAGTTGTTGCAGATATTATTAATTTCGGTGAAGTGCAAAGAGCAGTATTAGGTGTTTCCATCCTTGATGTGAATAATGAAATAGCAAAAAGATATAATCTGAATAAAATTGAAGGTGTTTTAATATCATCAGTAAACGATAAAGGAGCTGCAAAGGAAGCCGAAATGAAAGAAGGCGACGTCGTAATTGAAGTTAATAAAGTAAAAATCAATAGTATCGCCGAACTAACTGAGCAAATTGGAAAATATCGCCCTGGTGAGATAATTTATATTACAGTTAAAAGAAATAATAAAAGGAAACAAATTGAGGTTCTTTTACGTAACATGCATGGAAACACGAAAATTGTTACAACCGACGAGTTCTTTTCCATTCTGGGTGCTTCATTTCAACAAATAGATAATAATGACAAAAGAAGGCTGGGTATTAATAATGGCATAAAAATTACCGGAATAAAAAAAGGTGCCTTCAGTAAAGCCGGTATAAAAGAAGGTTTTGTTATTATAAAGTTACAGGGAGAAAAGGTATTTAAAGTTGATGATATAAAGAAAATATTAGGCAGAGAGGAAAGTGGAGCTCTTGTTGAGTTAGAGGGGTTGTATCCTGGAGGAAGATATATTTACGTGTTTCAGATAAAACTGGAATAAGCTTATTAATTTTATTACGCGGTTGTCAGTTTTGTGGTTTTTGTTTTAATTTGCATGTCAGCTTACATGTAAAGTATAATTGAATACATTTTGTGAAACTTTTTATTGCCAATGAGACAGCTTAAAATTACAAAATCAATTACTAACAGAGAAAGCGCTTCTCTTGATAAATATTTACAGGAAATTGGACGTGAGGGATTAATCACAGTTGAAGAGGAAGTTGAATTAGCGCAAAGAATTAAGAAAGGAGACAGGCTTGCGCTGGAAAAACTTACAAAAGCAAATTTGCGATTTGTAGTTTCTGTTGCCAAACAATATCAGAATCAGGGCCTTACTCTTCCTGATCTTATAAATGAGGGTAATCTTGGACTAATAAAAGCTGCTGAAAAATTTGATGAAACACGTGGATTCAAATTTATTTCTTATGCTGTATGGTGGATCAGACAATCAATTTTACAGGCACTTGCCGAACAATCACGAATTGTACGTTTACCTTTAAATCAGGTAGGTTCATTGAATAAAATTAACAAGGCATTTTCGAGATTTGAACAGGAAAATGAAAGAACTCCATCGCCTGATGAATTAGCAGATAAGCTGGAATTACCAAAAGATAAAGTAGTTGATACAATGCGTGTTTCTGGTCGTCATGTATCAATGGATGCTCCCTTTAAAACAGGTGAAGATAGTAGTTTGCTGGACGTTCTTCATAATGATGATTCGCCTAATGCAGACAATACTCTAATAACAGAATCCTTAATTCGTGAAATTGATAGAGCGCTGGCTACATTAACTGACAGAGAACGTGATATACTAAAGTATTTCTTTGGTATTGGTGTTTCAGAAATGACTTTGGAAGAAATTGGAGATAATTTTGGATTAACAAGAGAAAGAGTACGTCAGATTAAAGAAAAAGCTATAAGACGATTAAGACATTCTACAAGAAGTAAATTATTAAAATCGTATTTGGGTTAAAATTATTTTTATTTATTTAGCGGGCCATCTTTCAGATGGTTTTCCCTTTCTTTTTTAACAACTCCTGTAAGGCAAACATTTCATCCCTTAAACGGGCGGCTTCCTGAAAATTTAATTCTTTTGCAGCTTTCCCCATTGACAGGCTGGTTTTTTCAATTGCTTTTTCTAAAGCCATTTTATCCATGTACTTTACAATTGGATCTGCTGCTATATTTAAACTATCGGGTTCAGAATATATTTTCCCTTTTCTTTCGGTTCTAAAATTATTACCCATTAAGGATCCTGATGCCTTCATAATTTGTTTTGGAGTTATTCCATTTTTTTCATTATAGGCAAGCTGTTTCTCTCTTCGGTTTGTGGTTTGATCTATAGTCTGTTGCATTGATTTTGTGATTTTGTCAGCATACATGATAACTTTACCATCAATATTTCTGGCTGCTCTTCCTGCTGTCTGAGTTAACGATCTTGCAGATCTTAAAAATCCTTCTTTATCGGCGTCAAGTATTGCTACCAGTGCAACTTCCGGTAAATCCAGACCTTCCCGTAAAAGATTAACGCCAATCAGAACATCAAAAGTTCCGTTGCGTAGCTGATCCATTATTTCAACACGTTCAAGTGTAATAATATCCGAATGAATATATCTGCATTTTATTTCAAACCGCGATAAATATTTTGTTAATTCTTCGGCCATTCTCTTGGTTAAAGTTGTAACTAAAACTCTCTGATTTTTTTTAGTCTGAAAGTTTATTTCCTCCATTAAATCATCAATTTGATTTATAGAAGGCCGCACCTCAATTTCAGGATCTAGTAATCCTGTCGGGCGGATTAGTTGCTCAACAATGATCCCTTCACATTTTTCAAATTCATAATCAGCGGGAGTTGCACTCACAAATAGCATCTGATTTGTTAATTCTTCGAATTCTTCAAATTTTAAAGGTCTGTTATCGATAGCAGCAGGTAACCGAAATCCATATTCAACAAGATTTTTTTTTCGTGAGTTATCTCCTCCGTACATGGCTCTTACCTGTGGCAGTGTAACATGACTTTCATCTATAACAGTAAGAAAGTCTTCAGGAAAATAATCCAACAAACAAAAAGGCCTTGTTCCGGGTTTTCTTCCGTCAAAATAACGCGAGTAGTTTTCAATTCCTGAACAATATCCAAGTTCTTTAATCATCTCTAAATCATACTCAACTCTGTCTTTTATTCTTTTAGCCTCATGTTTTTTCCCAATAGAATTAAAATACTCGTTTTGTTTAAATAAATCATCCTGAATTTCACGTATAGCACTGTTCATGCGATCTTTGGTAGTAACAAAAATGTTCGCAGGATATATTATTCCGGTATCTAATTTTTCAATTGGTGTATTATTTACCGGATTAAAAGATTCGATTTCTTCGATTTCATCACCCCAGAAAATAACCCGGTAAGCAAGATCATTGTATGCAAGATAAATGTCTATTGTATCGCCTTTTACCCTGAATATACCTGGCTTAAAATCAAGCTCACTCCGTGAATATAAACTTCCAACAAGCTGTCGTAAAAATTGGTTTCGGTCAATAGTCTGACCTTTCCTTATTGTAATGGTGTTGCTATGAAAGTCTTCCGGATTTCCAATACCATATATGCACGAAACCGACGAAACAACTATAACATCTCTTCTTCCTGATAATAATGAGGAAGTCGTACTTAACCTGAGTTTTTCAATTTCTTCATTAATTGATAAATCTTTTTCAATGTAGGTATCAGTTATAGGCAGATAAGCTTCTGGTTGGTAATAATCATAATATGAAACAAAATACTCCACTGCGTTATCAGGAAAAAATTGCTTAAACTCACCGTATAATTGTGCTGCAAGAGTTTTATTATGACTTAAAACTAATGTTGGTCTTTCAACTTTTTCAATAACATTGGCTACGGTAAATGTTTTTCCTGACCCGGTAACACCAAGTAATGTCTGGTATTTATCGCCCCGCATAACTCCTTCAGAAAGCTGTTTAATAGCTTCAGGTTGATCCCCTGTTGGGATGTATTCTGATGATAGTTTTAATTTCATTAAAACTAATGCTTTATTAGAGTTACAAATACCGGATAATGGTCGCTGTAACCTCCGTAATAATTTGGTCCTCCGTAAGTTCTGCCCGGGCTTTTATAACCTTCTTTACTTTCATAAGTTATCCAGTCTGCTCTGAATATTTGTCCTCTTTTATCATCTAAAATAAAGCCGGAATTATTATTTAATAAATTATTAGATACAATTAAATGATCCAGCATGCTCCATTCTCCTCTGTAACAATGAGTTCCTTCACCGTTTTCCGATAAAGGGAGCATTAAATTGTATAATGATTCGGGTTTGTTTGAGTTATTTGCACCCAGAGTTTCAAAAACGCTTTTATTTTTTGGTTCATCATTAAGATCACCCATTATCAGAATTTTTACATTTTTATTTACTGATAAAATAGAATCAACCTCTTTTCTAAGAGTTTGGGCACATTTTATTCTTTGAGGTTCTGTTTTTTCCACTCCTCCGCTTCTTGATTTCCAATGATTAACAAAAATATGAATAGTGTCAGTCTCATAAAGAATACCTTTTGTGTACAGGATATCTCTAACTTTATATTCTGTACCGGTATTTACAGGAATTTTTTTGTGTAATAAATATGTAAACTCATCAGGGCAATATATTAAGCCAACATCAATTCCTCTGGCATCAGGACTTTCTTCGTGAACAATCTTATAATTTTTAGATTTTAAAACTGTAGTTTTTGTTAAATCCTCAAGTACTTTACGATTCTCAACTTCACAAAACCCTGCAAGAGCCGGAAGCTCTTCAGTATTAACAGAACTAATTACAGAAGCAATATCATTAAGCTTTTTTGTATATCTTTTATTAGTCCAGTTGTTTCTACCTTCCGGTGTGAAACTTTCATCTGCGGTATTTGGGTCATTAATTGTATCAAATAAATTTTCAACATTATAGAAAACTATTGTTGCACTTAATTTATCATTCTGACCAAATAAAATAATTGAATAGAAACCAATAATTATTATGATGAATAATTTTTTCATAATATCTTTTTTAAAATTAAAGATTATAAAAATACGATTATTTATGACAATACTGAACTGACAATTCGACAGAAAAATTAAAAGCCATAAAGATATCTTTATGGCTTTTTGTCGGGATGAGAAGATTCGAACTTCCGACCCCACGCCCCCCAGACGCGTACTCTAAACCTGGCTGAGCTACATCCCGGACTGAGTTGTAAAAATACTTATCAATTCTAAATATGCAAAATAAAATATGGTATATTTATTGATTACAAGAAATATCAAGAATTAACATAGTTAGATGTTTAGTTAAGATAAATTAATCAATTAATTATAAAAAATAAGAAAATGGCATTATTTAAATCATTAGACAATATTGAAGACGATAAAACTCAGAATAGTATAAGTTCTGAAATTGAAAAAGTGAAGTGTTTAATAATTGGATCGGGTCCGGCAGGATATACAGCTGCTATATATGCAGCAAGGGCAAATCTTAGCCCTGTTTTATATGAAGGATTAGAACCGGGCGGACAGTTAACCACAACTACTGAAGTTGAGAATTATCCAGGTTACCCGGAAGGAGTTACAGGTCCGGTAATGATGGAAGATTTAAAAAAGCAGGCAGAAAGATTCGGAACGGACGTAAGGTTTGGAATTGCTACTTCAACAGATTTAACAAAAAGACCATTTAAAGTAACAATTGATAATAAAAAAATTATTGAAGCAGAAACTTTAATTATTGCTACAGGTGCAACTGCTAAATATCTGGGATTAGAATCAGAAACAAAATATAAAGGTCAGGGAGTTTCTGCTTGTGCAACATGCGATGGTTTTTTCTATAAGGGAAAAGATGTTGCTGTTGTTGGAGGTGGCGACACAGCTGCCGAAGAAGCTACATATCTTGCAGGAATTTGTAATAAAGTTTATCTAATAATCAGAAAGGATTATATGCGTGCTTCAAAAGCAATGGTAGAGAAAGTAATGAATACTAAGAATATTGAAGTTCTTTTTGAACATACAACCAAGGAAATAGTAGGTGATATGAGCGGTGTTAACGGAGCTATTCTTGTTAATGGTAAAGGCGGGGAAGTAAAAATTGATATTCATGGTTTCTTTGCAGCAATTGGTCATAAGCCAAACTCTGGTATTTTTAAAGATTATTTAGAAACAGATGAAGTAGGTTATATTATTACTGAACCAGGTAGTTCAAAAACAAAAATTGATGGCGTATTTGCTTGTGGTGATGTTATGGATCCGCATTATCGTCAGGCAATTACTGCGGCAGGTTCTGGTTGTAAAGCGGCCATTGATGCTGAAAGATTTTTGGGTTCTCAGGAATAAAAAAGTATTTTTTTACATAGAAAAAGCCGTTTCAAATGAAACGGCTTTTGTCTTTATTTAATTCTGAATTATATATTAGCAATTTGTTCCTTACTATACTCTCCGTTTAATAATTTTTTATTTACTGCTTTAAAAGCATTGATCGTATATTCTACATCTTCGAGTGTATGCATTGCTGTTGGAATTAATCTAAGTAATAACTGACCTTTTGGTATAACAGGATAAATAACTATTGAACAGAAAACATTGTAGTTTTCTCTTAAATCCATAGTAATATTCGTTCCTTCAGCTACACTGCCTGAAAAGTATACAGGTGTTACAGGAGATTCGGTAACACCAATATCAAAACCTGCATTGCGCAATCCTGATTGTAAGGCATTAACAACATTCCACAAGTTTTCTCTTAATTTTGTTTCTGTTTTAAGAAGTTCTAATCTTTTTAAAGAACCAATAACTATAGGCATTGGTAAAGATTTAGCAAAAATCTGAGATCTTAAATTATATCTTAAAAAATTTGTAACTTCTTCTGTTGAGGCTACAAATGCACCTATCCCCGCCATAGCTTTTGCAAAAGTTGCAAAATATACATCTATTCCATCCTGTACTCCAAAATGTTCTCCTGCACCAGCACCAGTTTCACCCATTGTACCAAAACCATGAGCATCATCAACAAGTATTCGGAAATTGTATTTTTCTTTTAAAGCAACAATTTCTTTTAGTTTACCTAAATCGCCAGCCATGCCAAATACACCTTCAGTTATTAATAGAATACCTCCACCTGTTTCTTTAACACGTTTTGTAGCAAATTCTAACATTTTTTCACATTTTCCCATGTCATTGTGAGCATATACAAAACTTTTTCCACCCTTAGCTTTGTGAAGGAAAACACCATCCATAATACACGCATGCGATTCATTGTCATAAACAATTACATCTTTCCTTGAAACTAATGCGTCAATAATTGAAACCATTCCCTGGTATCCAAAATTTAAAAGATACGCATCTTCTTTACCTACAAATTCAGCCAATTTATTCTCAAGTTCTTCATGTTTACTTGTCTGACCAGACATCATTCTTGCACCCATCGGATATCCTAATCCATATTCTTTTGCGGCTTCAGCATCTACTTTTCTTACTTCCGGATGATTTGCTAATCCAATATAATTATTTAAACTCCAGGTAAGAACTTCTTTACCCCTAAATTTCATTTTAGGATGAACTTCACCTTCAAGTTTAGGAAATGTAAAATATCCGTGGGCTTGTTTCATATATTGGCCCAAAGAACCCATGTTTTCTTTTATCTTGCTAAAAATATCCACGATCTTAAGATTTAATTAATTATTATTTTTGTGCCACAAAATTACATTTTTTTAAAATAATAGCAAGTCGATGAAAATAAATTAATTAAAATAAGCGTTTAGTGTAATTAAATTTTAGCATTCTAAACTAAAATTGTACATTTGCAAAATGTTTGAAAAAATGAAAAGATTTATTCCACTAATATTACTGATAGTAATAGTTTCATCATGTAAATATGAGAAAATATTAAAGAGCAGGGATTATAGATTAAAATATGATAAAGCTCTTGAGTATTATGCAGAGGAAGACTATATGAGAGCTGAGGGAATATTTGAACAATTAAAACCAGTTTTAAAAGGAACTGTTCAGGCAGACACGGTTTTCTTTTATGGAGCATATTGTAATTATTACCAAAAAAATTATTTATTGGCAGCGCATTATTTTAACGAGTTTAAAAATGCCTTTGGAAATAGCCCATTTGCAGAAGAATCCGAATATATGAGTGCGTATTGTACATATTTACAGACTCCCAGGTCAAGTCTTGATCAAACAAATACCTATCAGGCCATATCTGCTATAAGTATATATATGTCAAGGTATCCTAATAGCGGTAGATCAGGTGAATGTATCAGAATAATTGAAGATTTAAGAAATAAACTTATTGATAAATCATTTCAGAGTGCTAAATTATATTATGATCTTGGCAACTATAAAGCTTCAATAATTGCTTTAAATATTAGCCTTGATGATTTTCCTGAGACGAAGTACAGAGAGGAAATAATGTATCTTATACTTAGATCAAAGTTTTTATTAGCGGAAAACAGTGTTCCGTATAAAAAAATTGAAAGGTATCAGTCAACAGTTGATGAGTATTATTCATTTTTAGATGAATTTCCTGAAAGTGGATACATGGAAGATGCTACCGGAATGTTTAATAGTTCAAAGTTAAAATTATAGAATTAATATTGTTTAACATAATATAAAGTATGGATTACAAAAAGACAAAAGCTCCTGTTACAACCATTACCCGAAATTTAAACGAAATTGGGAGTGTTACAGGTAATATTTATGAAACTGTAGCTATAGTATCTAAAAGAGCTAATCAGATTGGTAGTGAGCTTAAAGAAGAGCTGAATAGAAAATTGGAAGAGTTTGCTTCTTATACTGATAATCTTGAAGAGGTTTTTGAAAACAGAGAGCAGATTGAAATTTCAAGATTTTATGAAAGATTACCTAAGCCTACATTAATTGCAATGCAGGAATACACTGATGATCAGGTTTATTATAGAAAACCTGAAGTTGAAGAAAACGAATAGTATGGTTCTAATAATTAGCTCATGAAGCTAAAAGGAAAAAATATTTTATTGGGAATTACCGGAGGAATAGCGGCCTATAAGGCTGCTATTCTTGTAAGGTTGCTTGTGAAAGAAGGTGCTGAAGTAAAGGTCGTTATGACAAAGCTGGCGAAAGAATTCATTACACCTTTAACCATGGCAACTTTATCAAAAAATCCTATTCTCGTTGAGTTTTTTGATCCTGAAAATGGTCAATGGAATAGTCATGTAGATCTGGGATCGTGGTCAGATTTATTTGTAATAGCACCTGCTACTGCAAATTCAATGGGCAAAATGGCGCATGCTGTTGCCGATAATTTATTAATTACTACATATTTATCTGCAAAATGTCCTGTAATGATTGCTCCGGCAATGGATCTGGATATGTTTAAGCATCCGGCTAATCTAAAAAATATTGAAACCCTAAAATCATACGGTAATATAATTATTGAGCCGGATAGTGGGGAATTAGCCAGTGGTTTATCAGGGAAAGGCAGGATGGCAGAACCTGAAGCCATTACTGAAAAAGTAATCGAATTCTTTACTTCAAAAAAAAAACTAAAGTCTAAAAAGATTCTGGTTACTGCCGGCCCAACTTTTGAACCAATTGATCCTGTAAGATTTATTGGAAATTATAGCTCAGGGAAAATGGGCTTCGCCATAGCCGAAGAATTAGCAAATCTGGGCGCGGAAGTTATTTTAGTTGCCGGACCAACCAATCTTGAAATTTCAAATTCATTAATTACCAGAATTAATATTCAAACAGCACAGGAAATGTATGATGTTTCAGTAAAACATTTTCCTGATTGCGATGGAGCAATTATGTCTGCTGCTGTTGCAGATTATAAACCCGCAGTTCAATTTGACAAAAAAGTAAAACGAAGTAATGCAGAAATGCAGATTGTCTTTGAGCCTAATAAGGATATTGCTGCAGAGCTTGGCCGAATAAAGAAAAAAAATCAAGTTCTTGTTGGGTTTGCATTAGAAACAAACGATGAATTTGAGAATGCCAAAAAGAAAATCAAAAATAAAAACCTTGATTTTATCGTTTTAAATTCATTAAAAGATGAAGGTGCAGGATTTGGACATAATACAAATAAAATTAGTATTATCGATAAGCAGGACAGTACTTTTAAATTTGATCTTAAACCGAAAAAGGAAGTAGCGACTGATATTATTGAAGTATTAATTAGTAAATTGAAAAAATGATAAAAAGAACGGCATTTGTTTTATTAATAATATTTTTTGCTTTAACAACTTATAGCCAGGAGTTAAGATGTAATGTTCAGGTTATATCATCGCAGATACAGGGTACAAATAAACAAGTGTTTCAAACTTTGCAAACAGCCATTTATGAATTCATGAATAATACAGCTTGGACGAATCATGTTTACACAAATGAAGAACGAATTGATTGTAATATATTGATTAACCTACAGGATCATAGTGGCGATGAGTTTAATGGAAGTATACAGATTCAGTCACGTAGACCTGTATTTAACACATCGTATAATACTACTATATTAAATTTTAAAGACGACGATTTTAGATTTAACTACATTGAATTCGAAACACTTGAGTTTAGTGAAACGGAACACAGAGCGAATTTAACTTCTGTTTTGGCATATTATGCCTATATCATTATAGGTCTGGATTATGATACATTTTCTATGTCAGGAGGAACAGAATATTTCCAGAAAGCTGAACAAATAGTTAATTATGCTCAAAATGCACAGGAAAAAGGATGGAAAGCATTTGAAAGCAGAAAAAACAGATACTGGTTGATAGAAAATATTTTGAATGACAGATATAGGGGTTTAAGAGAGTTTCTATACCGCTACCACAGATTAGGTTTGGATGTAATGGATAGTAAAGAGGCAACCGGACGAACGGAAATTGCGGAAAGTCTTGATTTATTACAAAAAATTTTTCGTCAAAAACCCGATCCGTATTTATTTTTTTATGATTTAATGATGATTGCTAAATCGGACGAATTAGTAAATATTTTCTCTGAATCATTTATGGCCGAAGCTGATCGCGTATATAAAATTTTAGTAGAAATTGATCCGGCACATGTTGATAAATACAAGAAAATCAAGGAGTAAAAATCACGAATGACATTATAGTATTATTGCGCTTTTAAAAAGATTATTCATAATCTTTTTTTAGTAAGTTTGTATTTATTATTTAGATAAACAGAAATTTATGCTTCAATCAATCAATATTCAGAACTATGCTTTAATCAATGAGTTAGAAATTGATTTTAACAAAGGTCTGAATATTATCACGGGAGAAACAGGTGCAGGTAAAACAATATTACTTGGTGCTTTATCTCTTGTTCTTGGTCAGAGAGCCGATACTTCTGTTTTAAAAGATAAACGCCGAAAATGTTTTGTAGAAGCAAAATTCAGGATCAAACATTATAAAATCGAGGAATTTTTTAAACAAAATGATTTAGACTACGAAGACTTAACAACAATCAGAAGGGAAATTACCGACAATGGTAAATCAAGAGCTTTTATTAACGATACACCTGTTAATCTTACTATTCTAAAAGATTTAAATAATAATTTGATCGATATACATTCACAACACGAAAGTCTGCTTTTAGGTGACGATCATTTTCAGTTAAGTCTGGTCGATTCTTTTGCTGATCATCAGGAATTACTTGATAATTACAGAAATAAATATGAAGAGTATAATATATTAACATCAGAATATAAAAAACTAATTGATAATGCCGATAAAGCAAAAGCTGATCTGGATTATTATCAGTTTCAGTTCGATCAGCTGGAAGCTTTAAAATTAGTTGAAGGAGAACAGGAAGAGCTTGAGGCAGAAATTGAAAAATTAAATCATGCCGAAGAAATAAAATCAAGTCTTTCCAATAGTTATAATTTACTGGCAGGTGAAGATATTTCCATAATATCTAATTTAAAGCAAACTAAAGACTCTGTTGAATCTATCTCAAAATATTTAAAGGAAGGTGATGATATAGTTAAACGAATCGATTCGGTTTACATTGAACTTCAGGATGTTAATAATGAATTAGAACGGTTAAACGAAAAAATAGAACACGATCCTGCAAGAATCGAATTTATTCGCGAACGATTAGATAATATTTACTCACTGGAACAAAAACACAAAGTTGCTACGGTTAAAGAGTTAATTAAAATAAAGAATGAATTACAGCAAAAAATCGATACTATTAATTCTTACGACTTTGAAACCGAAAAAATTAAAAAGGAACTTAATGCTTTACATATAAAATTATCTGAGTTAGCAAATCAGATTTCCCGGAATAGAAAGAACGTTATTACTAAAATAGAAAATAAGGTTATTGAGATATTAAAACAATTGGGAATTCCGAATGCTGATTTTAAAGTTGAGCAAATACCTTCCGAAGAATTTTTACCAACAGGAAAAGAAATTATCAGATTTTTATTTTCAGCCAATAAAAATGTTGCTTTGGAAGAATTGTCAAAAGTTGCCTCAGGAGGAGAAATGTCAAGATTAATGATAAGTATTAAATCTTTAATTGTTGAAACCACAACCTTGCCTACGATAATTTTTGATGAAATTGATACCGGAACATCAGGCGAAATTGCTGATAAAATGGGTTCAATAATTAAACGTATGTCAGAAAATATGCAGGTAATTAATATTACGCATTTACCTCAAATAGCAAGTAAAGGAGATTATCATTATCTGGTTTATAAAAAAGACAATCATGAAACTACAAATACATACATTAAGTTGTTATCTCAGGAAGAAAGAATAAACGAAATTGCAAAAATGTTGAGTGGGGAAGCACTCTCTGATGCTGCTATTCAAAACGCAAGAGTTTTATTGTCAAAATAAAAATAAAGGAATAAGTTAAAGTCTAAAATAACTAATTCTGATAAGTTGGAAATTACAAAATTCAAATTCCAAATATCAAATAAAATATCAAATTCCAATTTAAAAATTCCAAACATAATTTTGGTTATTAAATATTGATTTATTGGGATTTATTTGTTTTTTGTTTATTGTTATTTGGAATTTTCTGCAAAAAAATGAAAGGGTTGGAATTTTAAGACACTAAAACGTTAAGTTTATTATATTAGTTATTTATAATTTGCTTAATGTGAACATTATTTTTAAATAATTGTATGTAACTTGAACAAACAAAAAAAATAATCATGGCATTTAATTTATTAAAAGGTAAAAAAGGATTAATTTTTGGTGCATTGAACGATAAATCTATTGCATGGAAAGTAGCTGAAAAAGCTTATGAAGAAGGAGCGGAAATTGTTCTTACAAATGCACCTTTTGCAATACGCCTGGGAGATACAGAAAAACTTGCAGAAGCCTGCAATACAGAAGTTATCCCTGCAGATGCAACCAAAATTGAAGATATTGAAAATCTTATTAAAAAATCAATGGAGAGATTCGGAGGCAAATTCGACTTTATTTTGCACTCAATCGGAATGTCGCCAAATGTTAGAAAAGGGATTACTTACGACAACCTTAATTATGAATATTTTCTGAAAACTCTTGATGTTTCTGCATTATCTTTTCATAAGATTTTACAGGTTTCAAGAAAAATGGATGCACTTAATGACTGGGGTTCAGTTTTGGCACTTTCATATGTTGCTGCACAACGTACTTTATATGGTTATAACGATATGGCCGATGCAAAATCTTTACTTGAATCAATAGCACGTAGTTTTGGATATATTTACGGAAGAGAGAAAAAAATCAGAATAAATACGATTTCGCAGTCGCCAACTCCAACAACTGCCGGACAAGGAATAATGGGATTCGATGGCTTGGTCGATTTTTCAAACCGGATGTCACCGTTGGGTAATGCAACAGCAGAAGAATGTGCAGATTATTGTATTGCGATGTTCTCAGACCTGACTAAAAAAATAACCATGCAAAATATTTTCCACGATGGTGGATTTTCAAGTATGGGTATGAGCAGAAGAGCAATGGATGTATATACTAAAAGTCTGGATGAATATTACGAATTTAATGATGTAACACATAAATTTGAGGAATTTTAAATAAAACTAAGCCAGTAATAATAAATTTTACTGGTTTTTTTTATTTTTAAGGTTGGTTATTTTTATTTTTCATGTAGATTTCTGCTCAATTCTAAACAATCATTATGTCTTTAATTTTACTTTCTCTGTTCTATTTATTTTTTCCGGTTGTTATTTTATACTTATGTCATAAATTTCCATTTGTAAATAAAATAGGTTCTGTTCTACTTGCTTACGGTTTTGGACTGGTACTAGGGAATATTGGTATTTTACCTGAAGAAAGCGGAAAAGTTCAGGATATAATGACTATGGTAACCATTCCATTAGCAATCCCTCTGTTATTGTTTTCGGCTAATATACGTGCTTGGTTTAAAATCGCAGGTAAAACAGTACTTTCCATGTTTATTGCTTTAATAAGCGTTGTTTTTGTAGTCACAATAGGATATATTATTTTTAAAGGAGGTGGAATTAAGGAGTTTTGGAAAATAGGAGGATTGCTTGTAGGATTATATTCCGGGGGAACACCAAATTTGGCATCATTAAAAATGGTTTTAGATGTTGATCCTGATATTTTTATTATAACCCATACTTTTGATATGGTTATTTCGGCCATCTACCTTTTATTTTTGATAACTATCGGGCAAAAGTTTTTTCAAATATTTTTACCTAAGTATAAAAGCTTTCGAAAGATTAATGATTCTCAAAATGAAAATATGCTCCATAATGATAATTATTGGGGGTTCTGGAAAAAATCATATAGAATATCATTATTAAAGGGATTAGGATTATCTGCTTTAATATTTGCCCTTGGGGGAAGTTTATCTTTGATAATTCCTGAAGAATCAGAAATGGCTGTTGTAATTCTTACAATTACCACATTAGGAATATTGAGTTCCTTATTACCAAAAGTTAATAAGCTCGAAAAAACTTTTGATCTTGGAATGTATTTAATACTAGTTTTTAGTATTGTAATAGCTTCTATGGCCGATATAGATACTTTTAATAGCTCATCTCCAAACTTATTTGCTTATATAACATTTGTTATTTTTGGCTCACTGTTTTTGCACATTGCGATTTCCAAAATTTTTAAAATTGATGCCGATACAGTGATTATTACTTCAACAGCATTGATTTGTTCGCCACCTTTTGTTCCGGTTATTGCAGGTGCGATAAAAAATCGTGAAATAATTGTTTCCGGCTTAACCGTCGGTATTATTGGTTATGCAATAGGAAATTATCTTGGCTTTATTGTTGCTGAACTATTAAAGCTGATTTAATTTTATTTCAATTAAAAACCATCGCCTTCGGCGGTGATAACCTGCCTGCCGGCAAGGCAGGTGTATTTTTGGCTTTGCCGTTTTGTCATTCCTGCGAAGGCAGGAATCTATTTTTCGAAATGTTTTAGGTGTTAATGAGAACTTGTTCGTATTATTATGAACGCTTATAGCGTTAACAGTTTTTGAAAGCCACCACCTTTGGTGGTGGTAGTTTACATTAACTTGTCGAATTTATATCCCGATTACCCGATACTTATTCTGGAATCTAGAATAAAAAATTCATCCCAATATATAAACCACTTGAACCATCACGAATATCGTTAGCTAAACCATAATCGAAAGCCACAATAAAGTTTTCATTTAACGCAAAATGTAAACCTAATCCATAACCTAAGTGTAGTTTATCACTGTTCGAATCGAAATAGTTATCAAGATCAACACTGCCATCATCAGGAATATTTGATTTATCAATTTTGGTTTCTTGTACTACTTTTCCAAAATCTGTAAAAGTGCTAAGTGCGATATACAAATTCTGATTTTTTATTACTGTTTTAATAAATTTCCATCTGAATTCAATATTTCCAAACACAATCCCATCTCCAATAACACGATCTCTTAAAACACCTCTTATAGATTTAGATCCTCCAAGTCCTTCAATAACAATCGATGGATTATATGAGAAATTTAAATACGGAAGCATGTAAAATGGAGTTTCTCCGGCAATGGTTCCCTGATAACCTAATCGGTACGCTAAAGATAATTTACTTTTTATTAAGGTAAAATACTGACGATGCGTTAAGGATAACTGAGTATAATCATTTTCATAATTGTCTAAAAATTTTGGAGCGGTTACAATAATAATTTCAGACCAGATACCTGACATTGGATTTGCTTCATTATCTCTCGTATCATAAACAGTTCCTAACTTTATACAATTAATTTTACCTCCATCAGCTTCTTTTTGTGAGATAATTCCCCAATTTACATATTCATCGTATAATCCTGGAATGCTATCAATTGAAGGTAAAAGATCATCCTGGTCTAACCCTTCATTTAGGGCATTAACATCAACTGAACCCATTTTATGATTGACATGAGCAAATCCTGCAACCCATTTTATGTTTTCACCAAACAAATTACCTGAAAAATCAGCAGTGAAACGAATCATTTTTCGTTCCATACGGTAATACATTCTTGATTTATAAAGAGAATTGTCAAGGTTATCATCTTCAAATTCAGAAATATAAGCCGACTGATACCCATTAAATCCGTAAAAATCAAGTGCCTGATCAGTTAAGTAACTAAAATCACCGGTTATTCTAATTGGTTTATTGGGAAACATATGCTCTGAGTCAAAAGAGATTTGGTTTATACCACTTCCTTTGGTTGTTCTTGAGATTTCAAGGTAAATTGATTGTAAATATTCAGGATAACTTGTAGGTTTTCCATAATTGTAAAAATTAACTAATCCACCGTATTTAAAACCTAAATCGCTATCATACGCAATTACCGGAACAGCTCCGAACGTCCAGCCGTCTTTAATTTTTTCTTCTTTATTATTTTTTGTTGCTAAACTATCTTCCTGACTGTATGCCGTAAAAGCTAAAGAAGATAATAGGATTGAGAGGCTAATAAAAATAAATCTTTTCATATTAAAATAGTTAAGTTTAAAATCCATTAAGGTCCATTAATACCGTTGGAATTAATAACAGAAATCCTAGTATAATTAAGATGATCATAAACGGAGTAACCCATTTCACCCATTTTTCATATGGAATTTTTGCAACACCAAGAACTCCGATCAATACTCCCGATGTTGGTGTAATCATATTTGTAAATCCATCGCCAAATTGAAAAGCCACAACTGTAGCTTGTCGCGATATTCCAATTAAATCAGAAAATGGAGCCATAATTGGCATAGTAAGCGCTGCTTTGGCACTGCCTGAAGGAATAATAATATTAATAAATGTTTGTATTAAATACATAACTCCAATGGAACCAACTTTACCCATTGTTTTCATCGATTGTGAAACCGAATGTAAAATAGTATCAATAATTTTGCCTTCCTGTAGTACGATAATTATTCCTCCTGCTAAACCTACAATTAATGCTGCCGACGATATATCTTTTACACCTGCAATAAATAATTTAGTAATATTATTGGGCGATTTGTTGTTTGCTATGCCTGCAGCAAGTCCCATTGCAAAGAATAATGTTGCAATTTCCATTACATACCATCCGTATCCCATTACACCAACGATCAGGAATAAAATAGTAAAAAGCAAAATATTTAAAATGAAAAAGTGTACAGATTTTCTCAAAACAAGAGGACCCAGTATAATGAACATCCCTGTTAATATAGGAATAGCAGGAATGGTTGTTGATGAATTACCTATGGATAATGTTGTACTTGAGTTAATAAATGAAATAATTACAAGTACAACCGAAATTATTCCATAAATTATCCATGCTGAAACCGGAGTATAATATTTCATGTGTTCAGGATCAATATGTTCTTTATTTCTCCAGTTAACATTATCATCTTCAAATACTAACGAACTTTCCGGCTTCTTTTTTACTTTTCTGGCATATCTTATTACATATATAATTCCAACAAAATTTAAAACAACCCAGGTAAACAATCTGTATTCAATACCGGTAAATAAAGGAATTCCCGATAAGCCCTGAGCAATTCCAATTGTAAAAGGATTTAATAATGCTCCTGCGAAACCTAATCCGGCAGCTACAAAACACATATTAACACCAACAATAGAATCGTATCCCATAGAAAGTGCCAGCGGAACAAAAATGATAACAAACGCAATAGTTTCTTCACTCATCCCAAATACGGCTCCGAATATGGAAAACATAATCATGATTAATGTTATGATGATATTCTCAATTCCAAGAAATTTGAATAATTTATAATGCTCTACTCGCTTTGTTTTCTTTAGGAAAGTAAAAATACCAACATCTATAGCTTTACTGTCATTCATTATCCAGAAAGCACCGCCAATCATTAAAATAAAAATGATTATATCCGATTTGTCAACAAAACCACCAAAAAAGGCAGAGAAAATTTCCCAGGTCTGTGGTACATTTTCAGTGTAATGGAAAGAATCTTTAACAATAACTTCTTTTGTGGTTCCATCCGTTAGGGTTATTATTTCTCTGTCGAATTCTCCACCCGGAATAAACCAGGTTAATATTGCTGAAAATATGATTATAAAAAATACAATTACAAAAGTATGCGGGATTGCCCTTTTCTTTTTCATGTCCTGATTTGTTTTCTTAAGAATTTGTAAAAATAGGATTTAAGTTATACAACAGGAAATTTTTTATTTATATCACGATGATTTTTGTAATTTCGTACCAAATCATAATATAAAAATTCTTGTATGAGTTTATTAATAAAAAATATAAAGAGTTTAATAAATGTTGAATATAAAACACGTAAATGGGTTGCAGGAAACGATATGCAAAAGTTAGATACTATTGAAGATGCATATCTTTTAATCAATGAGGATAGAATTTCTGATTTTGGAAAAATGTCTGAACTCAACACAGATAATTTTATTGGTGAAGTAATTGATGCTGAAGGGAAAATGGTTTTTCCTTCATTTTGTGATTCACACACGCACCTTGTTTATGCAGGAAGCCGCGAAATAGAATATGGTGATAAAATAAGAGGTTTGTCATATGAAGAAATTGCTAAGCGGGGAGGTGGAATCTTAAATTCAGCAAAACTCCTTCATGACACTTCAGAAGATTCACTTTACGAACAGGCTCTGCAACGCATTATTGAAATTATTGGTTTCGGAACAGGTGCAGTTGAAATAAAAAGTGGGTATGGATTAACCGTTGAAGATGAGCTGAAAATGCTTCGGGTTATCAAGCGTTTAAAAGAAACTACACCAATAATAATCAAATCAACATTTCTTGGAGCTCATGCGGTTCCTGAAAAGTACAAAGGAAAACAAGACGAATACGTCGATCTTGTTATTAACGAAATGATACCTCAGGTTGCAGCAGAAGAGTTGGCAGATTACATTGATGTTTTTTGCGATAAAGGATTCTTTACAGTTGAACAAACTGATCGTATTTTAATTGCCGGAATGAAATATGGATTAAAGGCTAAGATTCATGCAAATGAATTAGATTATTCAGGTGGTATCCAGGTTGGAGTAAAATACAATGCTTTATCAGTTGATCATTTGGAGTTTACAGGTGATGACGAAATAAAAACATTATTAGATTCAGAAACAATGCCAACATTATTGCCGGGTGCTGCTTTCTTTCTTGGAATGATTGATCCTCCGGTACGTAAAATGATTAATGCAGGTTTGCCTGTTGCATTGGCTTCTGATTATAATCCTGGCTCATCGCCATCGGGTAATATGAAATTTATAATGTCGTTGGGAACAATAAAATTAAAAATGTTGCCGGAAGAAGTTATTAATGCATCTACAATAAATGGAGCCTACGCCATGGGATTACACGAAGATTTGGGAAGTATTGCGAAAGGGAAAGTAGCCAATGTATTCATAACCAAAGAAATTCCTACATACGAATATTTGCCCTATGCTTATACAAGTAATTTAGTTGATAAAATTATTTTGAACGGAAAAGTTATTTAAATTATGGTCGGTATATTATATAAACGTATTGATTTAAAGTTAAAAAAATAAATACAATCCTTCTACATAGATTTATGTTTGTTCTGAAGTTATAGAATAAAGCATATATTATATTATAAAGATAAGTAATTACAAAAAACGAAATAAAATGAAAAAACTAATAGAATGTGTTCCTAATTTTAGTGAAGGGAACAATATGGATATAATCAAACAAATAACCAATGAAATTGAATCTGTTGAGGGAGTAAGCTTATTAGATGTTGATCCTGGAAAAGCAACAAATAGAACAGTTGTTACAATGGTTGGTGCACCTGACGAAGTTTGTGATGCTGCTTTTCTTGCTGTAAAAAAAGCATCAGAGTTAATTGATATGAGACAGCATAAAGGCGCTCATCCCCGTTTTGGTGCAACAGACGTATGTCCGTTGGTTCCTGTTGCAGGCATAACTATGGAAGAAACAGTTGAATATGCCAGAAAACTAGCCAAACGAATTGGTGATGAGCTAAATATCCCGGTATATTGTTATGAAAATGCCGCTTTGATAGAAGAACGAAGAAATCTGGCAGTTTGTCGTGCAGGTGAGTATGAAGGTTTAAAAGATAAACTTTCAAAACCTGATTGGAAACCTGATTTTGGTCCTGCGGAATTTAATGCTAAAGCTGGTGTTACAGCAGTTTGTGCACGGGATTTTCTGGTTGCGTATAATGTTAACTTAAATTCAACTTCTACCAGACGGGCTAATGCAATTGCTTTCGATGTTCGTGAAAAAGGCAGAGTTAAACGTGAAGGGAATCCTGTAACAGGAAAACAGGTATTGGACGAAAAAGGGGAAAAGGTTTGGATTCCGGGATCATTAAAAAGTGTAAAAGCTATTGGTTGGTTTATTGACGAATACGGCGTTGCTCAAATATCTATGAATCTTACCAATATAAGTGTTACTCCGGTACATATTGCCTACGATGAGGTTTTCAAAAAAGCATTGGATCGTGGCATCAGAGTGTCCGGATCGGAACTGGTTGGGTTAATTCCTCTGCAAGCTATGATTGATGCCGGAAAATATTTTTTAAGGAAACAAAACAGGTCGGTTGGGATTCCTGAAAAGGATATTATTAAAATTGCTGTTAAATCAATGGGATTAGATGACCTGTATGAATTTATACCGGAAGAAAAGATTATTGAATATAAACTCGCGGCAGATCAAAAGATAATGCAATTAGTAGATATGAGCCTTAAAGAATTTGCTGATGAAACCGCATCAGAATCTCCGGCACCGGGCGGAGGATCTGTTTCTGCTTATATGGGTGCTATGGGAGTTGCATTAGGAACTATGGTGGCTAATTTATCAGCGCATAAACGTGGATGGGATGACCGATGGGAAGAGTTTTCTGACTGGGCTGAAAAAGGCATGCAATATCAAACAGAGCTGGTAAACCTTGTTGATGAGGATACTATTGCATTTAATAAGATTATGGAAGCGTTTAGCTTACCTAAGAAATCTGATGAGGAAAAAGAAAAGCGAAATCAGGCAATAGAAGATGCAACTAAAAATGCCATTTTAGTGCCGTTTAAAGTAATGGAGGTATCCTATAAAGCTCTGGAGTTGATAAAAGCGATGGCTGAAATTGGAAACACTAATTCAGTGTCAGATGCAGGAGTGGGAGCACTGGCTATAAGGTCATGTATTAAAGGCGCATTTCTTAATGTTAAAATAAATTCTACTGATCTGAAAGATGTTTACTTTGTACAGACCGTTAGCGAAAAAGCATTGGAAATTGAACAGAAAACGGAAGAAATGGAGAAAGTCATACTAAAAATAGTTGAAAGCAAGATTTAGTAAGAAAAAAGAACAGTTTTTATTATATTTTCCTAAATTGAAAAGTATACTTTGGTATGAAAGTTTTTTTGTTTGTTAAATCGATGATATTCAAGCCTATAGGCCTTTGGTTTTTATGAGAGATTACTTGTATTAAATCTCCTAAAGCTATTAATATTGTTGAAAAAACGAAGTTTATTAATTAAAGATTTTTTTGTTTCGATTTTTTTTTTTTACATTAGCAAAATGAATATTTTTAAATAACTATTTATGAACCTAAAATTTTTATCTATGAAAAAATTAACAATTTTTCTTGCATTCTTGCTGTTTGTTGCATTTCAGGCAGCAGCACAGGTGCAAATCTCGGGTACGGTAACCGGCGCAGAAGACGGTTTGTCAATCCCTGGAGTATCTATAGTTGTAAAGGGTAGCCCGACTATTGGTACTACAACTGACATCGATGGTAAGTATAATATTACTGTACCGGGCAGTGCGGAAGCATTAGTATTTAGTTTTGTGGGTATGACAACTCAGGAACAACTAATCAATGGCCGTTCTGTAATTGATGTTCAAATGGAATCTGAGGCATTTGAAATGGAACAAGTTGTTGTTACTGCCATCGGTATATCCAGAGAAGCTAAAGCTTTAGGGTACTCTGTTGTTTCTGTTAGTGAAGAGCAATTAGAACAAAAAACAGAGCCTGATATGTTGAGAAATCTACAAGGTAAAGTTCCTGGTGTTGATATTGCAAGCACAAGTGGAGCTCCTGGTAGTTCAACAAGGATTACAATTCGTGGTAATTCATCATTTTATGGAAATAACCAACCATTATTTGTGGTAGATGGTATTCCATATAGTAATCAGGAATTTGTAACTTCAGACCTTAGCTCAGGTGGTGGTGCTTATTCAAGTGGGATTTCAACATTAGACCCAAATAACATTGCATCTATGAGTGTTTTAAAAGGTGCCGCTGCTGCAGCTTTATACGGATCACGTGCTTCTAACGGAGTTATTGTTATTAAAACAAAAACTGGTAGTGCTGATATTTCAAGAAAAGGACTGGAAGTAACGTATAAAACCAGCTACGCTGTAGAGCAAATCTCAAATTTACCTGATTACCAGGATACTTATGGTAATGGTGTTGATTTTGCTTATGCAAATGCAAATGGTTCATGGGGTCCACGTTTTGATTCGTTAGATTCAATTCCTGCATGGCCTATGTACTTAGAAGCTTATCCTGAGTTATTTTCTTCAACCGGAATGGTAGAGTATAAACCTCAACCAGATAACGTTAAGGATTTATTCGATCAGGGAAGTGTATTTGAAAACTCGATTGCAATTTCAGGTGGAAATGAAAACTCAGCATTAACATTGACTGTTTCTTCATTAAATAATGATGGTTATATTCCAAATTCATCATTTGACAGAAGAAGTGTTAATATTGGTGGTGTAACTGAACTTGAAAACGGATTAAAAGTAGACGGGAACTTTGCTTATACACAAAGTACTCAGGTTGGTGGAATTTTTGGTAATAACCAATCTACTGCTGCAGGTACTGCGTCTTCATTTGCCCGTACACTTTGGTTAGGAAGAGCCTGGGATATTGCAGGTTATCCAACAACTAATCCTATTACAGGAGATAATTTAACTCCAAACGGACCCGGACAGTTTGATAATCCGCTTTGGTCCTGGGAACATAATACAATTACAACAGAAGTTGACCGAATGGTTGCTAATGTTGGTTTAAGCTATGACTTAACAGATTACTTAGGCATAAGCTATAAAGTTGGTTCCAATACATTTATCCAAAGACGTCAGGAAATAGTTGATCAGGGCTCAAGAGCTTATGATGGTAACGGAGGTATTATAGATGATGATGTTTGGACAAATGAACTTGAGTCTAACCTTCTTTTAACTTTTGACAAGGATATTAATGAAGATATAAACATAGCAGCAATTGCTGGCTGGAACGTTAACCAGCGTATAGTTGACAGACAATCATTTTTTGGTCAAACTATAGTTGCTCCCGGAGTTTATGATTTAGATAATACTCAATCAGTAACTCCAAATGGAGGTACTTATTCAAAGAGACGATTATGGGGTTTATTAGCCGATGTTTCTGTAGCTTACAAGAACTGGTTATATGTTAACATGTCAGGAAGAAATGACTGGTCGTCAACATTACCAACAGAAGAAAACAGTTATTTTTATCCTGCTATATCAGCTTCGTTTATTTTCACACAAGCTTTAGGAATTGAGAATAACATTTTAAATCTTGGTAAAGTTAGAGCAGGCTGGGGTAAGGTTGGTAATGATGCTGGTGTGTATTCTATATATAATACATACAATGTAAGAACTGATTACTTCCCGTTTAGCGGTCAGTCATCACAAACTATACCTGATGTTTCTTATTCTCCTGACCTAAGTCCTGAGTTTACAACAGAACTTGAATTTGGTACTGATTTAGCATTTTTTAATAACAGAATCAGATTAGATTTAACCTGGTATAATAAAGTATCAACTGATCAGATTGTTACAATTAATGTACCAGCTTCAACCGGTTATAGATACAAAGTAATGAATGCCGGTGAAATCACAAATAAAGGATGGGAAGTTGGATTGGATTTAACACCAGTTCAAATGGCTGATAACGGTTTAAAATGGAATATCTTTGCAGCATTTAATAATAATGTTAGTGAGGTTACTGCTTTACCGGACGGATATGACAGAATTACCCTTGAAGGTTTATTTGGTGATCCAATGCCTGTATTTGAGGTAGGACAACCTTATGGTATATTAAGAGGTTCTGTAAGTGCACGTGATGATGAAGGAAATTTATTAATTGATCCTGGTACAGGAACATTAATACTAAATCCGGAGTTACAAACTATTGGTGATCCGAATCCTGACTTCAAGTTAGGTGTAACGAATGCCTTAAGTTATAAAGGTCTTACATTTAGTTTCTTATTTAACTATACTCATGGCGGAGACTTATGGTCAAACTCAATTGTTAGTTTATTAGGACGTGGTGTAACAAAAGATACTGAGGACAGAGAACATACATTCGTTATTCCTGGTGTATATGGTAATCCAAATACTGTAGAGGCATATTTAGATGAAGATGGAAATACTATTCCAAATAATACTCAGGTTACTATGAATGACTTGTATTTTGGGGATTCATTTGCTATCAATGCTTCCGGAGAATGGGGAGTTTATGATGCCACTGTTTTAAGATTGTCAGATGTATCTCTTGCATACCAAATTCCTGACAAGTATCTAAGTAAGTTACCTTTTGGGGGAGTTACTGTTGCATTTTCCGGTAAAAACTTATGGTTTTATACACCAAATTTACCCGAACATGTTAATCTGGATCCGGAACTTAATGGTTATGGAGCATCAAATGTTCAGGGTATTGAATACTCAAACCAACCATCAGTTCGCAGATATGGTGTTAGTTTAACTATTAATTTATAAAGACTAAAAAAGTATAAAAATGAGAACTATGAAATACAAAATACTAATATTGTTAACAATCTTTGGATTGCTGACAAGCTGTAACGGAGATTGGTTAGATGTAAACAAAAATCCTAACCAGCCAGATGTTCCTTATATTAACCTTTTATTGCCGGGTATAGAGTATGATATTTCGGATTATCTTTCAACCGGATACATGAATATGGGTTATATCACAGGTGTATATGTACATCAGATATCTACAAGAGAAAGTATTGATCAGTATGGAATTGCTGCAGATGATGCAGAAACATACTGGGATTATTTTTATTCCCGTCCGTTAACTGATCTTGATTTATTAATTGAGGTTGGTACAGAAAATGACTATATGCAATATGTTGGTATCGCAAAAATATTAAAGGCATATACTTATAGTCAGATGGTTGATGTTTGGGGAGATATACCATATTTTGAAGTAAATAATCCTGATATTATTTCTCCTTTATTTGACAGCGACGAAGTAATTTATGGCGAGATATTTGCAATGATTGATGAAGGTATTGCTAATTTAAATGATGCAACTTCTGTAAACGAATATGCACCAGGTGATGATGATCTTATTTATGGTGGAGATATTAGTTTATGGGTTAAAGCAGCTAATACTTTGAAATTGAAATTGTATAATCAGGTGCGAAACACAAGTATGTTTAGCTCTGCAGCTGTTACTACATTACTCGCTGGTAATTTAATCGAGAGTGGTGAAGATTTTATGATGTACTTTGGAACTACAAGTAATCCGGAAAACCGTAATCCTGGTTTTGTTGATGAATATTCAGGTTCACAAATCAGTACATACATAAGTCCCTGGTTCTATGAATTATTAAATGGCGAAAACGCTGATATTTACAATACTATAGTAGATCCAAGAATACCTTATTACTTTTGTAATCAATACAGAGCTACTTCAGAGAATCCTACTGAATATGAGAATGGCGATTTTATAACTCTTTATTTTGGTTCTGAAGGTACAAATCGTGACCACGCAGGAAGAAGTACTTTTACTATGATCGGTTATTACCCGGTTGGTGGAAGATATGATGATGGATCAGCTGTTGGAACATTAGGAGCTGAGCACGGAACAGGAAATGCACCAATGAGATTCATTACGTATGCAGATCGTTTATTCATTGAAGCTGAATTAGCGTCTCAGGAAGCTATTGGAGATGCAAGAACATCATTTGAAGATGGTGTTACTGCTTCGTTTGACCTTATTAATCAAATAGTTGGTGTAATTGGTGGTGCTCCTGCAATAGCAGATGGCGGATATATTGCCAGTATTATGGCTGCTTATGATGCAGGAACTGCTGAAGAACAATATGAGATGATTATGACTCAAAAGTGGATTCAAAGCTGGGGAGCATCAGTAGATTCTTATACTGATTACAGAAGAACCGGATATCCTGTTATGTTTGATGCAAACTCAAATGGTGGTTTCCAATCAGATGGTGGTGATGGTAGCGGACCTGTACCAACACAGTGTACAAGAGGATATCCTTTATCTTTCCCATGGCCAAATTCAGAGATTGATTTGAATGCCAATGCGCCTGTTCAAAAAGTTATTACAACAGCGAATTTATTTTGGGATATTTAATTAAATTAAAGTATGAAAATTTTAAATATTGAAAATATGAAAAAAATATTAAAATTGATGTTAGTAACCATTCTGGGTGCGCTGTTGTTTAGCTCATGCGAGGAAGGTGAGACTTCTATGCCGGATATGGGACCTGGTGCAGTTAAAAACTTGATTTCTTTAGGAGATCCGCTAATTTTAGTGGATAATCCGGGTGTATTTGCAGGTAGTTTTACTGTAGATGTAATAGCAGATGAAGCAGCAGGATCTATTGCATTATCTGTGGTATTTACGAAGGCTTCAACAGGAGTTCCTGATACTGCTTTTGTAACTTCTATTACCAGTTTCCCTACTGAATATAATTTCGACACGCAGGATCTTGCAGATTTATTTCCTCTTGAGTCAAATTATATTTTAAATAGTTTAGAAGGTGGAGATGCTTTTACATTCATTACAGGTAATATTTTCATGGCTGATGGCACTGAAATAGTTACTGAAACTGAATATATGGTGGAAGCTATTTCTGAAACTACAGGAAATGATACTATTGTGGCAATGGATATAGATAGTTTTAGCCCTGCTTTAGCAAATATTCAAAATGGTGTATGGTTGCAGGAATTAACTTATTATGTAGGTTGTCCATTTGATGCTGCTGAAGCTGCAGGAACTTATGAAATAGTTTATGAGAGTTGGTGGGAAGAGTCTTACGGACCAAGTTTAACAGGACTTACAATAGAAGTATTGGCAGGTCCGGGATCAGATCAGATAACTCTGATTGACCCGTTTAAATTTGATGAATATTATGGATCAGGACCTTATGCAATTGTAGTTACTGTTCCTGCTGATGGATTCATTTTTGCTGATGTTGATGGTGGACAAAATATATGTCACTTTGATGCCAGTGCTCCTCCATATAACTGGGGATATGGTCCTGGTTTTGTTGAAGGTGGCGGTTTAGTTTTAAGTTGCATTGGTAAAATAGAACTTAGATGGGAACTTACTGTAGCTGCTGGTAGTTTTGGTACATTCTCTTATAATTTACAAAAATTGTAAAATAATTGTAAGAGTACTTTAAGAAAAATAACATTAAATGTATTTTTCGATATATAATAAAAAGGGTGAGATTATCTCACCCTTTTTGTTTATAAAATATATGCATAACTATTGTTTGCAGGGAAATTAATCAGGCTTTGCTTGTAATCAAATTTAAAATAATAATAATTTTTAATAAAATGATTTACTTAATTCAGGTGATATTATAGAATAGAACAATGAAAATTAGATTCTGATTCTTATATTAATTCATTGATTATTTTTCGATCTAATATTTATTTTATAGTAATAAGGTAAACCTAAAGCCTTCTCTTCACTGCTGGTATTATGGGATTGGTAGTGCCATTGCTCACAAGCTCAGGGTATTAGTATTCCATGATAATTCTTTATAATGTTCATAATTCAAAATTTATTATTAGTATATTTGCCTAATTTAAATTTCTACATATTTTAATAATTTAATTAGATATGCTTGCCAAAACAGATATATATTTATCAGCTCCGGTTGTTAAATTTGCTAAAAACAAAGTAAATAATGAAGAAATATTTAAAAAGGTTGAAGATAACTTCAAAGGTGATAAGAGTGAATTTAGAAAAATAAAAAGCGGAATCTCGTTTGTTTTTAAATACTGCGATACAGATAACAGATATTTAGGTAATGAAGATGGTAAACGACCTTTAGATTACGCAATTGAAGCCTCCCGGATGGTATGTGAAGAAAACAATATTGAAGTTTCTTCAGTTGACTTAGTAATATATGGAGGTATATACAGAGAATATTTTGAACCGGCAACAGCTATGGAGGTAGCTGCGAATTTGGGCATAGAAAAGGCACATATATTTGATGTAACTAACGCATGTGCTGGTTTATTACAATCCGTAAATGTTGCCACTTCATTAATGATGTCTGATCCGTCAATTAAGACTGCATTATGTTGTACTACCGATTTTCCGGATGAAGCAATAAATTATGATATACAAAGCTTTGAGGAACTATCTGTAAAGGCTGCAGGTTTAACTTTAGGTAGTGGTGCGGCAGCATGGATTTTAACCCGTGAGGCATTGGAAAAGGGATGTGTTCGTTTACTTAACCTGCATAACACGTCAATACCAAACGCATATAAGCTATGCCAGGTGCCGGTAAATGGCAGAAAGTTTACATCCCAAAGCAAAGAAGTTTTTGATCTTGGAATTGAGCATGTACCCGGCGAAATAATGAAAGTGGTAAATGAATTAGGATGGGACATTGATGATATAGATTATTTTATATCTCATCAGCCCAGCAGAAAAATTATTTATCAGATTTGTGATATATTAAATATAAATCATAATAAAGCCCCCATAACGCATCATTTATATGGTAATACAGTAAATGTAAGTGTCCCAATGACCTTAGATCATATTATTAAAGAGAATCGTTTAAAAAACGGTAGTAAGATTATAATGTCAAGTGCAGCTGCTGGTTTTACAATGCTTACCATAGCTGCTGAATGGGTTAAGTGATATGATTATTCATTTTAAAACACTTTGTATATTATTTAAGACATTTGGTTTTAAATTTAAATATTTAATAATTCCGATTTACAGGTTTTTATATAGCATAATTCGCATTACCGGGGAATTGTTTGATTTTCTATTTTATTATAAATACAAACGAGCCAGATTACTTAAACCAGTATTCTTAATAGGACACCCCAGAAGCGGGACCACATTTCTTCATAAATTCATATTAAATAATACAAATGAGTTTAAGGGAATGTTTTTATGGGAAATGATTTTTCCGTCAATTTCATTGAGAAAATTAATTAGTCCAATATTACCTTTCTTACAAAGAAAATTTCCAAAAGAGATATATGACCCTAATATACATAAAACAGGATTGTTAGAAGCTGAAACAGATGATGTTGCTTTGTTTTTTAAAAGTTTTAAGGGAATGTTTTACTGGCTTTATTTTTCAGCATGGAAAAGTTTTGTAGATTTTGAAGAAGTAAAACGTGACCTGGTAAATACGAGTAACCAAAAAAGTGCGGTTAAGTATCTAAAAACACTACATAAAAAAAACCTGGCATATAGCAATATTAATAAAAGGATTTTTTCAAAATCCTTTTCATTTATCCTGGATATAAATGAAATATTTAATAATTACCAGGGAGCAAAAGTTATAATATTAATGCGTGACCCAAAAGAGGTTATTCCATCAAGCATCTCTTTGGCAAAAAGTGTACAAGAAAAAATTAATGATTTTAGTAATCTAAAAGATAACTATAAGGAACAGTATTATAAGAATCTATATAATGCATCCTTAAGCTTTTATAAATTGTTTGACGAACAAATGACTTCTAATACATACCTAAGAGAAAATGTGTTAGTAATTAGCCATAAAAATCTTAAAAATGATTTTGAAAATACAATGAGACAGATATGCGTTTATTCTGAAATAGAAATTACTCAAAAACTGATGAATACGATTAAAAATCAAGCTCTAAAACAGCCTTCTTTTAAAGCAAAGCATAAATACAGTTTACAGGAATTTGGTTTCACGGAAGAAGAAGTCAGCAGGGACTTTAACTTTATATACTCAAAGTACGATTTGTAAAATTATTTGATTATAACAAATCTTTTTGTTATAAGCTGATTATTATAGAGCACACTACAAAAATAAACTCCCTGATTTAGTTCAGATATTTTAATGTTTACAATATTGTTTGGGTCGATATATGTATCATGAAATCTCTTTACTACCACTCCGGAAGCACTAAGTATATTGATATCAATAGTACGCGATATTTCTGTATTAAAAGATAAGTTAATATAGTCTGCAGAAGGATTAGGAAAAATGCTAAGTTCAAATTTTTCTAATTCTGGTTGTGGATCATTAGAAGTGCTTATTGGAGCAACATCCCAATCATAACGGTAACTTCTATATATAAGGTGATAAAACTCGTTAAATGTTACTTCATATGCAATAGACTTATCTGGTCTTACTTCAGTAATTGAGGGCCATAGATCATCCCCCTGCATTGCTTCGATAGGAAGTTGACCCCAGTTAATGAATGTATTTCCGTTTGAAAGTCTCTGTACATTTCCCATCGCAATACAAAAAATCTCTTCAGGATGTTTATATTCCCAAACCAATGTTGCTGTTTTGTTTACTTCATCCAATTTATATTCTTTTGCTCTTGAAATTTGAGGTGTATGACATACTCCATTGTCATAAAGTGTAATATTCCCGTTTGATATTCTTCTAATGTCATGTTGTCGGCAGAAACCTTCGTCATTAGTAAAAGTAAAATCACTATTTATTCCTCCAAGTCGCCAGATAATATCGCCAGTATTTCTGTCAATTTTAATAATTTGATTCATTGCCAGTACGGAAACCAGAATATTACCATCGTAATCTATTTCAATAGCATTTCCATGAGTATAATAAACAAATAAATCTGTAAACACAGTATTTATGGCGTCAGTTATATCTAAATGATCCCAACTTCTCCATTGAAATACAAGATTGTTTTGTTTGTCAAACTCCTGAATAATTATACCTTCTACAATAGCTGACTCACGACCACCGGGGACAATTGTACTCATATCAAAAATTTGCTGATCATATGCAATTAAGAAAGCATGTCCATTTTCTAATACTTGTAATTCATGCCAGTCAGCATCATATCCATTCGTACATTCAAATGTTTTTATTACGTTATAGGCAGAATCTAACATTAAAAAGTTTCTATCGTCCCAAATAGTTAAATAGCCATTCTTTTGCAGATTAAAATTCAGGCCTTTATGGTTATCCTGTTTCGCAAAAAAAGGTGTTCCATCATTTTCCATTATCGCATAAAACCTGTCGTTATCAGATTCTAATGGAGAAATATTGTAAAAGAAAATTCTTCCTTCAGCAGGATTATCATTAACATTTATTGTTAATGAAGGGAAATTGTCAATAGAATATAAATTTTGTTCACTTTTTATATTGTTCAAGGATGATTTAGGTGCGTTTTGTTCTTTTATCTGAAAAGAGAATTCTGTTGCGTCAACATTATAACCACTTTCCAAAATTATCCCTGAATTTATATTTACAGTTATAGTTTCCCCTAAATCAAATATTTTATCGGATTTTAATATAATAGATTTTTTATCTTCTGATAATTTATAATTAATTTCTAAATCGCCACTTGTTGTGCCTGTCATTTTAAATCGTTCACTGTTTAATGAAACTTCATACACAGGTGATGCAAATTTTATAAGAACTGACGTTTCTGAATGATGAAGTTTAGAATTTGGTACAGGTGAAGTGCTAATTATTTGACTTAGTGCTTCATGTGTAAATTGATTAAGTAATAAGATGATTATATATAGAAAAAATCTTTTCATTAGAAGTTATTTAATAATTATAGATTTAGTAACAGGAATGTTATTTTGGATAGTAACTTGTATAAAATATAAACCCGGATTTAAATTTGAAATATTTATCAATTCTTCGGTTGCGTGATATTTTGAAGATATAAGAATTTTTCCGGTAACATCAATGATTGAGTATTTACAAAAAGAAATATTTGGACAGTTTATTTTAAAATAATCAGTTGCCGGATTTGGGAAAACATAAATTTCTGGTATTAATAATTTTTCAGGAACGCTTAAGCTGGCATCAATAAATAATTTATCTAAAAATAATGTACTTCCGGTGTCAAAAATGCTTGTATCAGATGAAAGAATAATAATGTTCATACTGTCAGGAGTTTCCGTAGAACTATATTTTACAGGTGCTTCAAATATACTCCATTCATCTTGTTTGTTGGACGTAAAAACACCAATCCCAAGCGTATCTCTGTTTTTTGTTGATGTATTGTGTTTTGTAAGAAATATACTCATTATGCAGCTATCCAGACCACTTGTTGAATATTTATAATAACCTGAAAGAATTGAAGGTCTGTTAGTAAAAGGAATCCCTCCCTTAATTTCAGCTTTTCTGGTTGATAAATTTACATCAAAAATTCCTAATGTTATAACACCTGCAATCTTAACATATTCTCCTGCAATATTTTTTTCAATTGTCTCAAGCTTTATACTTGAATTACCCGAATATGTATCTAGCTCTTCCTGAATTACCGTATTAAAGTTATAAATACCCCATACAGAATAATTAGAAGTTCCCCAATCAATAGGATTGTTAAAAGATTTACTTTCTTCCCATTCTTCAAAATCATAATTTGGTAAATTTTGTGAGAACGAAAACAGAGTATAAAACAGAAATATAATTAGAAAAATATATTTTAATTTAAGCATAATCTATATATAAAATGATCACAAAAATAAATTTTTAATATATATATAAC
>JAHOYT010000003.1 GCA_019038645.1 Bacteroidales bacterium | reverse complement strand
AGGTTTCTTAAAAGTAGCTGATGCAATGATGGATCAGGGAGTTATTTAGTATTAATATAACTTGCCTGCCTGGCGAAGTCAGGATATACAGGTTTGTAATTTATGGTAAGAAGGTACACTCCCGATAGCTATCGGAGAGTACCTTCTTTTTTTATAAATATTTTTATTAATTTCAGCTGATTAAAATTTATGTCAGCGATTAATATCACACCGTTGAATTTTTATTCATGCTCTCATATGCCTCAATTTTTATACAATTATGATAAATGATGATTTAAAATATAAAATTGCTCTTAGTTTAATTCCGAAAGTTGGACATATTACAGCAAAAAAATTAGTTGCATATGTTGGTAATTTCGAGGGGATCTTCAAAGAAACAAAGAGTAACTTAATGAAAATTCCTGGTATTGGATCAGTACTTGCTGATTTAATTATAAACACAGATGTTCTACCAAAAGCTGAGGAGGAAATCAATTTTATCAATGAACATAAAATTAACCCAATTTTTTACCTTGATAAAGAATATCCGGAAAGGCTAAAGCATTGCGAAGATGCCCCCGTGCTTATATATACTTTAGGGAAAGTTGACCTGAATACAAGAAAGATTATTAGTATAGTTGGTACAAGAAAAGCGACAACTGAAGGAATAGCCTTTTGCGAAAAACTGATAAAAGATCTTAAACAAAGAGAGCATAATCCAATAATTGTAAGTGGTCTGGCTTATGGTATTGATGCAGCAGCACATAAAGCTGCTTTAGCAAATGATTTGCTAACTATTGCAGTTCTTGGTCATGGACTGGATATTATTTATCCTGCATCACATAAAAAATTAGCTGGTAATATTATAAAGCAGGGGATGTTGGTTACCGATTTTCCTGCTAAGTCTATTCGTGACAAAAATAATTTCATAAAACGAAACAGGATTATTGCAGGTTTGTCGGATGCAACAATTGTTATAGAATCCGGCGGAAAAGGAGGGTCCTTAGTTACGGCTGATATTGCAAATTCATATAATCGTGATGTTTTTGCAGTTCCTGGAAGGGTTTCAGATATTTATTCTAAAGGATGTAATAATTTAATAAAAACAAATAAAGCAGCAATGCTAACTTCAATAGAGGATTTAGAATATCTATTGGGATGGGAGCCCGGGAAAAAGGATAAGGAAGCTGTGCAAAGAGATTTGTTTGTTAATTTAAATAATGATGAAAAGATAATTGCTGAAATTCTTAAGAATCACACTGAGCTTCCTATTGATTCGATATGCCTAAAATGCAATATGCCAACGAGTAAAGTGTCGCCAATCTTGTTAAATCTGGAGTTTATGGGTGTTGTAAAGACATTACCTGGCAAGGCATACAAGCTGATTTCGTCAATTTATTTATGATAAAAGTCAGGAGTGTTGTTAAACATGTAGTGTTTGAAATTCCCATTATGTGTAAACTACAGAGTAATAAATGGTTCTGTTATTTAATTAACAGATGGATTAATTAATTGGCTTATTTTCATTGGTTTTTTTTTTACATAAGTTTGTTAGTATTAAATCATAAATCACAAACTAAAAAAATAAAAAAAATTATGGATCCACGTGTAGAACAATTTATGGCTCAGATTATTGCCAAAAATGCTCATGAAAATGAATTTCATCAGGCAGTACAGGAAGTAGCCGAATCTCTTATTCCTTACATCGAGGAAAATCCAAAGTACAAACATGCAAAAGTTCTTGAAAGAATTGCAGAACCGGAAAGAGTAATACTTTTTAGAGTACCCTGGTTAGACGATAGAGGAGAAATTCAGATTAATAAAGGATATCGTATTGAGATGAACAGTGCGATTGGCCCATACAAAGGGGGATTAAGATTTCACCCAACAGTAAATTTAAGTATTCTTAAGTTTTTAGCTTTTGAACAAGTATTAAAAAACAGTTTAACTACCCTGCCAATGGGTGGTGGTAAAGGAGGTTCTGATTTTGATCCTAAAGGAAAATCAGATAATGAAGTTATGCGTTTTTGTCAAAGCTTTATGACTGAACTTTGTAAGCATATTGGAGCGAACACAGATATCCCAGCTGGTGATATTGGTGTTGGTGGTCGTGAAATTGGTTATATGTTTGGCCAATATAAGCGTATCAGAAATGAGTTTGTAGGTGTTCTTACTGGTAAAGGTATTCAATACGGTGGAAGTGTGATTCGTCCTGAAGCCACTGGTTATGGCGCAGTTTATTTTGCTGAAGAAATGTTAAAAACCCGCGGTGATAGCTTTAAAGGTAAGGTTGTTACAGTTTCCGGGTCAGGAAATGTCGCTCAGTTTGCTACTGAAAAAGTAAATCAACTGGGAGGTAAAGTTGTTACATTATCCGATTCTGCAGGATTTATTCATGATCCAAACGGAATTGATGCTGAAAAATTGGCTTATGTAATGGATCTTAAAAATGTTAAGCGAGGTCGTATTAAAGAATATGCTGACAAGTTTGGATGTGAATATTACGAAGGAAAACGTCCATGGGAAATCAAATGTGAAGTTGCTTTACCTTGTGCTACTCAAAATGAGATTAATGAAGAAGATGCTAAAACGCTTGTTTCCAATGGCTGTTTCGTTGTTTCTGAAGGAGCAAATATGCCATCTGTTCCTGAAGCAGTTGAAGTATACCTTGAAAATAAAATTCTTTATGGTCCCGGTAAAGCTGCCAACGCAGGTGGTGTTGCAGTATCAGGTCTTGAAATGTCACAAAATAGCTTAAGATTAAGCTGGACAAGAGAAGAAGTTGACCAAAGATTACATCAGATTATGAAAGATATTCATGCTACTTGCGAGAAGTATGGTAAAGATTCTGATGGATTTATTAACTATGTTATCGGTGCAAATATTGGTGGATTTGTTAAAGTTGCCGAAGCGATGCTTGCTCAGGGTGCTGTATAATTAATTTATTTGTATATAAAGTTGAGGGAGACATATTTTGTCTCCCTTTTTATTTTAGGGTATTACTTAAAATAGTAATCATATTAAATATTAAATGTTTTAAGACATGCAGAATTAAATGCTGAACATGAATTATGATAAAGAAATTTTTTATGTTTGCAGCGTTTTAAAATTTTATGCAGTTTATAGATACACATACACATTTATTTTTGCCGGAGTTTGATTCTGATCGCGATCAGGTTATTCTAAATGCTCAGGAAAATGGTATTGAGAAAGTTCTTCTTCCAAATGTTGATAGAACTACAATTGAGCATTTGCTTGATCTTGTTGATAAGTATCCTGATTTTTGTTTTCCAATGATGGGTTTGCATCCAACATCAGTACAAGAAAATTATAAGGAAGAGCTTGCAAATGTAGAAAGCTGGCTTGACAGAAGAAAATTTTATGCAATTGGAGAAATAGGTATAGATTTATATTGGGATAAAACATTTAAAACACAACAGGAGGAAGCGTTCAGATATCAGCTGGATTTGGCAAAAAAATATAATTTACCGGTTGTTATTCATGCACGGGAATCTTTTGATGAAATTTTTAGAATACTGGATGAAGTAATAGATGAAAAACTTAATGGAGTTTTTCATGCCTTTACGGGTAACGAAAGTCAGGCGGGTAGAATTATTGAATGGGGTTTTAAAATTGGAATTGGAGGGATTGTAACGTTCAAAAATTCAGGTTTAGATAAGGTTGTGTATAATATTAATATTAATAATATCGTTTTAGAAACGGATTCACCATACCTGGCTCCTGTTCCTAAAAGAGGCAAAAGAAACGAAAGCTCTTATATAATGTATATTGCACAAAAAATTGCAGAAATTAAAAATATTTCATTAAAAGAGGTAGCGCAAATAACAACAAACAATGCAAAACAACTCTTCAGGTTGTAAACAATATGAAAGATAATAAATCAAAATCTATATTAATAATATATACCGGTGGTACAATCGGAATGATTAAAGATTCTGAAACAGGAGTCCTTTCTCCTTTTGATTTTGATCAGATTCTCCACGAAGTTCCGGAATTAAAAAGATTCGGGTTTAATCTTTCCACAATATCTTTTTCTCCCGTAATAGATTCTTCAAATTTAAATCCGGAAGTCTGGATAAAACTGGTAGAAATTATTAAAGATAAATATAATAATTACGATGGATTTGTAATTCTTCACGGAACAGATACGATGGCATATTCGGCTTCTGCATTAAGTTTTATGCTTGAAAATCTTGATAAACCTGTAATATTTACAGGATCGCAGCTTCCCATAGGAACTTTGCGTACAGATGGAAAAGAAAATCTGATTTCAGCAATAGAAATTGCAGCAACAGAAAAGAATGGGCAGCCTTTGGCTCCTGAAGTATGTGTTTATTTTGAAAATAAACTTATGCGTGGTAACAGAACAACCAAATATAATTCGGAACATTTTAATGCTTTTGAGTCTCCAAATTATCCAAACCTGGCTGAAGCAGGTATTAATTTAAAGTTTAATAACGGGTCAATTCACTATTCATCTTTTAATAAGGCACTTAAAATTCATGCGGAATTAGATACAAATATTGCCATACTTAAAATGTTTCCCGGATTAGGGAAAGAAACCGTGCATGCAATATTAAATATTAAAAAAATAAGAGCAATAATCATTGAAACTTATGGGGCAGGAAATGCCCCAACCGAAAAATGGTTTTTAAATGAGTTAAAAGAAGTTATTAAGGAAGGCAAAATTATATTAAATGTTACTCAGTGTTTAGCAGGTAAAGTTGATATGACTAAATATGAAACCGGAAATGAGCTTCTGAAACTGGGAGTTGTCAGCGGATATGATATTACTACCGAAGCAGCTGTTACAAAATTGATGCACTTGTTAGGACAGAATTTTGATGATAATACAATTAAATTTAAATTAAATCAATCGATTAGTGGCGAAATAACAAAATAAATTATTTGATTTTGTTTATTTTTTTGTAATTTGTGCCCCTGAATTGTGGGCGATGTGATTTGGAGAAATGGCCGAGTGGTCGAAGGCGCACGCCTGGAAAGTGTGTATACCTCACAAGGGTATCGGGGGTTCGAATCCCTCTTTCTCCGCAATAATTTTTAATTAGTGAATTTTTTAATAATTTTACAAACATAAAAATCGTTAATAATTTAAACAGAAAACAAACCATGAAAAAATTATTTGCATTTATAGCAGTTTTTGGGATGCTTATATTAGGAGCATCATTCTACACGGTTGCTCAGAATGAAACAACTGAAGAAATGACTGTTGAACAGGCTGACTCTGTAGAAATGGAAGAAGCAATTGAAGATACAGTTGCTGTAGTTGAAGAAGAAGTTGCCGAAGAGGTTGTTGCAGAGGTTGAAGGACCTACATTGCACAAACAAATTAAGCTTAAATTCATTGAAGGTGGACCTGGATTTATGGGTGTTGTACTTCTTTGTTTAATTTTAGGTTTAGCTATCGCAATTGAAAGAATTATTTATTTAAATCTTGCAACTACTAACACTAATAAACTTTTATTAAGTGTTGAAGAAGCTTTAAGCCAAGGTGGTGTTGAAGCTGCAAAAGAAGTTTGTCGTAATACAAAAGGCCCTGTTGCCAGTATTTTTTATCAGGGATTAGACAGAATGGATCAAGGTATCGAAGTTGTTGAGAAATCAGTAGTTTCTTACGGTTCAGTTCAAATGGGATTATTAGAAAAAGGCATTACCTGGATTTCATTATTTATTGCTACCGCTCCTATGTTAGGTTTCATGGGTACAGTAATTGGTATGATTGGTGCTTTCGATTCAATCGAAGCTGCAGGTGATATTTCTCCATCATTAGTTGCCGGAGGTATTAAGGTTGCGTTGATTACTACAGTGTCTGGTTTGATCGTTGCGGTTATCTTACAAGTATTTTATAATTATATTATTTCAAAGATCGATAGCATTGTAGGTGATATGGAAGACGCTTCAATTTCTTTAATTGATATATTAGTAAAATACAATTTTAAAAAATAATACACCATGAGTAAAATTTTAAGGATAGTTTTAATTGTCCTTCTTGCCATATCTGCTTTCTTAACAATATTATTTTACGCAGGTGGTGAGGATATAAGCGGTCAACCAGTATTTACAAATATCTTTATTTTGTGGGCATATGTGCTAACTGGTATCGCCGTTGGATTTACAGTTATATTCCCGGTTTTTCAAATGATAACAAATCCTAAAAATGCCAAAAAAGGCTTGTTAGGTATTGTTGCCTTAGCAGTTGTAGTTGCAATCGCTTATGGATTTTCTTCAAGCGAAGTACTTGGAATTAAAAACCCTGAATTAGTTCAATATGATGTTCCGTCTACATTAAAGTATGCCGGAATGATGATTAATTCAATATACGTATTGGCACTTTTAGCTATTGTGTCAATGTTGTATACTGAAGTAGCTAAAATATTTAAATAGTATATAGCAGGGTGGCAATGAAACCACCATGCTTTTTTTAAATTATAAAAAATATAGTCTATGCCTATAAGACCCACAGGAGAATTTAGTGCAGCATCTATGGCGGATATTGCTTTCTTGCTGCTTATCTTTTTCCTTGTTGCCACTACGATGGACATTGATACAGGTTTATCCAGAAAATTGCCTCCAATGCCGGAACCAGGTGCAGAGCAGGACAATAAACAAATTAAAGAACGTAACGTTTTTGTTGTGCTTATTAATGCAAATGACCAGTTAATGGTTAACGGTAAACAAATGGATGTATATAATCTTCGTGATGAGGCTAAAGAATTCATCGTGAATCCTGCAAACAAAGAAAATCTACCGGAAAAAGAACCCAGGGAGATTGATTATTTTGGAACTGTAATGGCTCCGAAAGGAATTATTTCTTTGATGAATGACAGGGGAACTTCATATGGTATTTATATAAAAGTTCAGAATGAGCTTATTGCAGCATACAACGAAGTTAGAGATGAGGTTGCTATGAGCGAATTCAGCAGGCATTATGAAGATTTGCCGAAAGATAAGCAGGATGCTGTTAAAAAATATTATCCTCAGATTATTTCTGAAGCTGAACCTAAAAATATCGGAGGAAAGTAAAATGGCAAAATTCGAACGAAAAGGAAAAGGTGGATTACCACAAGTATCAACGGCTTCGTTACCAGATATTGTTTTTATGTTACTATTCTTTTTTATGGTAAGTACTGTAATGCGTGAAAACACCTTGATGGTTGATCAGCAATTGCCTGGTGCTACTGAAGTAAAGAAAATGGAGAGAAAATCATTGGTTAGTACAATAAGTATTGGTAGTCCAATACCAGGTTTGAAAGCTATGTATGGAAGCGAGCCAAGAATTCAACTGAATGATGCATTTGCAAAAGTTGTAGATATAAGAGATTATATTACTGCCGAAAGAGAGAAAATGGACGAAAATGAACGCCCTCTTATGACGGTATCTCTCAAGGTTGACGAAAAAACCAAGATGGGAATTATTATCGATGTGAAGCAGGAACTGCGTAAAGCCAGTGCTCTTAAAATCAATTATTCTACAAGAAAAGTCGAAGCTATAGAATAAAATAGATATACTTATATAAAAAGAGGAGATGAATTTTCATCTCCTCTTTTTATTTTTACCCGAATTATAGTTAAATAGTAGAACATTTTTAAAAAATCTTATATTTGTATCAAATATCTTAGTATATTAAGTGAGAATTTTACACTGTAGGGTCACCTACTTTGTTTTTTAAGTTAGTTCTATGAAAAAGGTAGTTGTATTAATTTTCCCTTTATTACTCTTATTAGTAAACACAAAATCTATTGCTCAAAAGGATATTTTTATCAAGGAATTTCAATTCGAGTTAAAAAAATTAAGTGCAAATCAGTATGAAAATGAATATTTTCTTACTATAACTTTAAATAAAAATTCATTATATAAGTTTACAGTTTTAAATCATATTGGCGATTTCCCTGGAAATGCGGTAGTTGAGATACTTGATCATGACAAAACTGTGGCGGCAAATTTTGTAAATAATAAATATTATGAAAAATTCATGTTTAAATGCACTAAAACAGGATTTTACGATATATTAATTCATTTTGAAGATAATAAGCTGGGTTCATCACTCATAAAACTTTATTTAGTTCAGTAAAAAAGAAAAGGTTGACATCTGCCAACCTTTTTATTGTGACCCAGGGAGGACTCGAACCCCCAACCCTCAGAGCCGAAATCTGATATTCTATCCATTGAACTACTGGGCCGATAGGATTGCAAATTTATAAAAATATTTAATTCCAGCTAAGAAATATCCTTATTTAGTGTAATGTTTATTTAATTCTTCTTACTGATTATTAATAAACTTTTTCTAATTTCGCAATTTGAAAAACAATCTTTCAATCAGAGTAAATTATGGAATACAATTTTAGAGATATAGAAACAAAGTGGCAGAGTTATTGGGATAAAAATAAAACATATAAGACAGGTATTGAGACCTCTAAACCAAAATATTATGTTTTGGATATGTTTCCATATCCTTCCGGAGCGGGTTTACATGTAGGACATCCCTTAGGGTATATAGCTTCAGATATTTATTCCCGCTATAAAAGATTGAAAGGATTTAATGTTTTACATCCTATGGGGTATGATGCTTTTGGGTTGCCTGCGGAACAATACGCCATTCAAACCGGACAGCATCCGGCAATAACAACAGAAAATAATATTAAGAGATATAAGGAGCAATTAACAAAAATTGGTTTTTCATTTGACTGGGACCGTGAATTACGTACTAGTGATCCCGAATATTATAAATGGACACAATGGGTTTTTGTTGAACTGTTTGAGCATTGGTATAATAATAAATCACAGAAGGCTGAACCAATAATAAATCTGGTAAATATTTTTGAAAAAGATGGAAATACTAAGTTAAATGCTGCATGTAATACTGTTTTAGTAGTTTTTTCATCTGAAGACTGGAAAAGTTTTTCTGATCATAGAAAACAAGAGATTCTATTAGACTATAGATTGGCATATCTGGCCGACACTTTAGTTAACTGGTGTCCCGAACTAGGAACAGTTTTAGCTAATGATGAAGTAAAAGAAGGTTTTTCAGTACGTGGAGGTTTTCCTGTAGTTCAGAAAGAAATGAAACAGTGGTCTTTAAGAATTTCTGCATATGCAGAAAGATTGTTAAATGATCTTGAAAAACTTGAGTGGACCGATTCATTAAAGGAAATTCAAAGAAACTGGATTGGTCGCTCCGAAGGAGCCGAAATGATCTTTAAAATTAAAGACATGGATGCTGAAATGGAAATTTTTACAACCAGACCTGATACAAGCTGGGGTGTAACATTTATGGTTTTAGCACCGGAAAGCGATCTGGTTAATAAAGTTACAACTCAGGAATATAAAGATGACGTACAAAAATATATCGATTTAACAAAAAAGAGATCTGAAAGGGAGCGAATGACAGATGCAAAAAATGTTAGCGGACAGTTTACAGGTGCATATGCCATTAATCCTTTAACCAACAATGAGATGCCTGTATACATAAGCGATTATGTATTGATGGGATATGGTACCGGAGCTATTATGGCAGTTCCTGGTCATGATAGCAGGGATTTTAAATTTGCTCGTCATTTTAATTTGCCGGTTATTCAGGTTGTAGTTAAAAAAGGAGAAGAACCAACAGATACGGCAACATGGGAAGATTCCTGTGATTCAAAAGAAGGGAAGATGATAAATTCAGGATTTATTAACAATCTTGATGTTAATGAGGCAATTGAAAAAACTATTCAGTTTATTGAGGAAAAAGGTATTGGAAAGGGGAGAATAAATTTCAGATTACGTGACGCAATTTTTAGCCGCCAGCGATATTGGGGCGAACCATTTCCAATATATTTTAAAGATGGTTTACCGTATCCGGTTGCAAAAGAAAATTTGCCGCTCGAATTGCCTGAAGTTGATGCATACCTGCCTACAGAAAAAGGCGAGCCTCCTTTAGGAAGGGCAAAAAGCTGGAAAAACGAAGACGGTTATCCTTATGAATTAAGCACAATGCCTGGCTTTGCCGGTTCATCTGCGTATTATCTTCGATATATGGATCCAAATAATAAAAATGCATTAGTATCTGAAGAAGCGAATGAGTACTGGCAGGATGTTGACCTTTATATTGGAGGTACAGAACATGCAACCGGACATCTGGTTTATTCAAGGTTCTGGAATAAGTTTTTATTTGATATTGGATGGGTAAGTAAAGACGAACCATTTAAAAAACTGATTAATCAGGGAATGATTCAGGGACGTTCAAATTTTGTATACAGAGTTAAAGGAACCAACCGTTTTGTTTCACTTAATTTAAGAAAAGAATATGATATTACACCAATTCATGTTGATGTAAACATAGTAAGCAATGACATTCTGGATACTGAAGCATTTAAAAACTGGAATCCGGAATATAAAAATGCTGATTTTGTTCTGGAGGATGGGAAATACATTTGTGGTTATGCAGTTGAGAAAATGTCAAAATCATTGTATAATGTTGTTAATCCCGATGTTATAATTGAACAATATGGGGCAGATACTTTGCGTATGTATGAAATGTTTCTGGGGCCGTTAGAAATGTCAAAACCATGGGATACAAACGGAATTGATGGTGTACATAAATTTCTAAGAAAATTCTGGAGATTGTTTCATGATGAAAATAACAATTTTGCGTTGTCAGATGACAACCCGGCTGATAATGAATTAAAAGTGTTGCATAAAACAATAAAGAAAATTCAGGATGATATTGAAAGGTTCTCTTTTAATACCTCGGTAAGTGCATTTATGATTTGTGCTAACGAGCTTACTGAATTAAAATGCAAAAAAAGAGGAGTTCTGGAACCTTTGTTAGTTTTATTATCACCATTTGCACCGCATATAACTGAAGAATTATGGCAGTTTTGTGGTAATTCCGAAAGTATTTCTTATGCGGTTTTCCCGGAATATAATGAAAAATATGTGAAAGAAAGTACATATGAATACCCGGTATCTTTTAATGGTAAAATGAGATTTAAAATAGAATTACCAATAGATATTAACCCAAAAGAAGCAGAAGAAAAAGTTCTTAAACATGAGATGGCACAGAAATGGCTTGAAGGAAAGTCGCCACGAAAAGTAATCTTTGTTCCGAAAAAGATTGTTAACATCGTAATATAACAGTTATGGGAAAGAGTAATTTGCTAAGTTTTTTTAAAACATATCTGATAATCACTATTGGGCTTTTTATAAATGCCTTAGGATGGACTGCATTTTTGATTCCCGCCGAAATTACAGGTGGAGGAATTACTGGCGTTGCGACTGTTATTTTTTACGCTACCGAGATTCCTGTATGGATTCCGTATCTTATGATTAATTTAATTCTTATAGTAGTTAGCATTAAAATTCTTGGGAAAAGTTTTGGAATAAAAACGATATATTCTACTGTTGTTTTAACTCTCTTCTTTTCTGTTTTACAGGGATTAATTACAGAACCAATTGTTACCGAAAATTTTATGTCTTCAGTTGTTGGAGGAATACTGGCTGGTGCAGGTGTCGGTATAGTTTTTAGTCAGGGTGGCAGTACGGGTGGAACAGATATTATTGCCATGATCATAAATAAGTACCGAAATATAAGCCCTGGTAAGATAATTTTATATGCCGATGTCTTAATTATCTCCTCATCATTTTTAATCTTTAAATCAATCGAAAAAACAGTTTATGGTTATGTTACAATGGCAGTAACAGCTTATGCCATCGACCTTATTTTAACCGGGGCAAAAAGAACGGTGCAGCTTTTTATTTTTTCAAAAAAGTATGATGAAATAGCCAGGAGAGTGACACAGGATATAAATCGTGGAATCACATTAATTGACGGAACAGGATGGTATACAAAGCAGGAGTCTAAAATATTAATGGTACTTGTAAAAAAACAAGAATCAAATAGTTTGTTAAGAATAATTAAGGAGATTGATCCGGATGCTTTTATTTCAGTTAATAATGTAATGGGCGTTTACGGAAGAGGTTTTGACCGAATAAAAGCTTAATTATTTGAAATTTAGATATTTATTGTTTATTTTGGTGGCAAATACTTAATTATATGCATATTAAGCGAATTACAATTATAAGTTCAGTTATATTAATAGTTATTCTGGCAAGTTTTTTTAAACCTTCAGAAAGTAGTATTATTCAACGAAACAGGAATATTTATGCAATAGGAATTGATCAGAATATTATCTATCATGACATTAAAAAGGAATTTGGAATTACAATAGATTCATTCGAAATAAATCAGTTTAAGATTAAGCGTAATTACAGTTTAGCGAGATTGCTTTCGGAAGCCGGAGTAAACAATCAATCTATATTAAAGGCTACACAAAGTTCTTCCGAAGTTTTTGATATCAGAAAAATAAAAGCAGGTAATCAGTATAGATTATATTATACTAAGGATAGTCCGGGAATACTTAAATACTTTGTATATAAGCATAGTCCAACCGAATATCTCAAAATTAATTTACAGGATGAGCCACATGTGGTATTGGGCGAAAAGGAGATTGTTACTATTAGAAAGAACTCTTCCGGAACAATTTCTTCATCTTTATGGGCTACAATGATTGAGAACAATATTGATCCTATGATGGCGAATCGTTTATCTGAAATTTATGCATGGTCAGTTGATTTTTTTGGGCTTGAGGAAGGAGATCAGTTTAAAGTTATTTACGATGAGCAATTTGTAGATAGCATTCCAATTGGAATTGGTGAGATTTATGCAACATGTTTTACTCATCATGGCGAAGAATTATTTGCTTATGAATTTGAACAAAATGGGGTTAAAAGTTTTTTTGATGAGAAAGGTAAAAGTTTGCGGCGTCAGTTTTTGAAGACACCTTTAAAATTCTCAAGAATAAGTTCCGGATATTCAAATAGTCGTATGCATCCTATTCTTAAAATTCGACGCCCTCACAGGGGGGTTGATTATGCTGCCCCCAAAGGAACTCCAATTTACAGCATTGGTGAGGGGAGAATTATTAGAAAAGGATATACTAAATCGGCAGGTTATTACATCAAAGTAAAACATAATAGTGTTTATACAAGCGGCTACAATCATTTGTCACGATATCCCAAAGGAATGAAAGTTGGTCAAAAAGTTACTCAGGGACAAATTGTAGGTTACGTAGGAAGCACAGGGTATGCAACAGGCCCACATCTTGATTTTAGAGTATGGAAAAACGGACAGGCCATTAATCCATTAACAATTAAAGCACCGCCTGTAGAACCTATTTTTGAGAATAATCAATTGACATTTGAAAAAAAGAAAAAGGAATATCAGCAGGAACTGGATAAAATAGATTCTTAATTTGACTATAAATTATTCGTTAAAACCGTAACCAATTTTAATCCACACTTCAATGAAAAAAGAAAACTTATTAAAGCAGATTTCTAAAAATGCAATGTATATTTTAGGTTTAGCAATTGTTCTTACTTCATGCAGTCCTGAGTATATTCCGAATATGGTAAATTCTCCAATGTTAAGTAATCAGGGCGAATTTCAGGCAACTATAGCTACCGGAACAAGTAACTTTGATGCACAAACTGCTTTAGCTATTACTGATAATATTGGAATAATGGTTAACGGAAGTTATGGTAACGAAACAAACGATTCTACAGATGATTTTCACAGACACTCGTTCATAGAAGCAGGAATTGGATATTATGAGAAAATTGGCGATAAAGGACGATATGAAATATATGGTGGATATGGTATTGGTAAAGCGGAAGGGTTTTTCGAAAATGCCCTGTTCGGTTCGGAGATTACAAATGCGAATTATAACCGGTTTTTTATTCAGCCAGGCATTGGCATTTCAACCGGTATTTTTGACGGTAGTTTTTCACCACGCTTTGTTTTGATACAAATGAACCCGCAAGGATCTGATTTCAGGTCAGGTAACTATAATGTATTTTTAGAGCCGGTTTTTACTTCAAAAGTTGGATTTAAGTATGTAAAATTTGTAGCTCAGTTTGGATTTTCTGTCCCTTTTGGAGAAGACCAGGTAAATTTCAATTATCAATCATTCATAATGAATATTGGTCTGAATTTCAATATTGGACGTAAATATGATTTTTAATTACTAAATAATTTTTTAATCACTATAGGAAAGTGCTCATAATCTAATTTGTGCACTTTTTTTACAATATCTTCAGGAGTGTCGTTTGGTAATACATTGCATTTCGCCTGAAAGATAATATCGCTCTTGTCATATTGCTTATTAACAAAATGAATGGTGATACCTTTTTCTTTTGGCAATTCTAACCTAATAAAGACAAGAAAACACTGTAAAACTTGACATGATCTACGCTAGTTAGTAACTTGCTACATAATAAACATATAAATGAGTAATGAAAAAAGAAAGTATTCTTTTTATAGTATTACTAATATTAATAATTATTGTGTGGCGTTGTATCGAATACAGTCCGTATGAGGTTAGACCTGAGAGTGATGAAAGAGACTTAAATATACGTAATATTCAAAAGATTAATCAAATTCCTCAGAATGATACTTTTATTTTTGTTTTCGCAGGGGATGCACAACACCATTATGATGAAGCCTCGGATTTTGTAGATAAAGTTAATAGTGACACAACAGTAGACTTTGTATGTTTTGCCGGAGACTTGACTGATTTTGGTTTACAGTTTGAATATAGCAAGATGAATGGTATAATAAATGACTTGGCAGTTCCTTATGTTGCAGTCGTAGGAAATCATGATCTTTTATATAATGGTGCTGAGATTTATGATGAAATGTTCGGAGAACTGGATTTTTTCTTTGATTTATATGGATTTCGATTTGTATTTGTTAATACCAATAGCCGGGAATATGGTTTTGATGGTAAAGTACCAAATATTGTTTGGATGAATTCGGTACTTAATGATACGACAAATTACGAGCGTGCTATTATTGTTATGCATGTTCCGCCGGAAGATGACGATTTTGACAGTAATGTAGAACAAGAATTTGTGAATGCCATTCATTTCTCTGGAAAAACTATTCTTGTTTTAAATGGACACAGACATTATTTTACGTCAGGTTATCTTTATGATGGCAGTATTCATTATTTAAATTCTTTTGCACTTGATGAATGTAAATATTTAAAAATTAAGATATGGGAAGGAGATGACATTGATAGAAGTCACAGTTACGAGATTGTTGATTTCTAATACCTGACGTAATGAAATATATATTCTTTTTAGTATTTATTTTATATGCTGGATTAGCACAGTCTCAGGCACTAAATGAAAATAATCCTAAAAAATGGTATGTTCCTTCTCATGCTGTTTCCCAATTTGCAGGCGATCTGGGATTTTTATCAGTGGGAGCTGGTTATGGAATTAAAGAAAACAAATTAACAATAGATTTTTTGTTTGGATATTTACCAGAATTTGCAGGTGGTGCAGACATATTTACATTAAATACAAAAATAGTTTACCGGCCTTGGTATATAAACATCTTTCAAAAGCAGCATTATTTTGTGCCTGTAAAATTTGGACTATATTCAAGCTACTCTGTAGGAGAACAATATACTAAACTGAATGGAGAAGATTACCCTGAGGGATATTATTGGTGGACAACTAATACTCGATATGGAGTTACACTAGGACAAAGTTTAATGTTATTCTCAAAAGAGACAGCAAAAATAAAGGCTAAAGAGATATTCTATGAATTTGGCACTAACGATTTGCTTCTGTTTAGTTTTTTCGATAACGAAGAAATAAGAATTTATGAAATAACACATTTTGACTGTGGAATTAGAATATACTTTTAAGCATTAAGTAGATTATTGATAACTTTTGGAAAATGTTTGTATTCTAATTCATGCACTTTTTTTGCAATATCTCCCGGATTGTCGTCTGGTAATACATCGCACCTGGCCTGAAAAATAATACCGCCCTTGTCATATTGCTTATTAACAAAATGTATGGTAATACCTGATTCTTTTTCCTTATTAGCAACAACTGCTTCATGAACTTTCATCCCATACATCCCTTTTCCTCCGTATTTTGGTAAAAGTGCCGGATGAATGTTTATTATTTTATTTGGATAAGCTTCAATTAAATATTCCGGAATTAACCATAAAAAACCTGCAAGAACAATAAAATCGATGTTGTTTTCTTCCAGAATATTCAACACTTTTTTAGATTCGTAAAAGTCCGGTCGGGAAAAAATATAGTATTTAATGTTGTGATATATAGCTCGTTGAATAACGTAGGCATTTTTATTGTTCGAAAAAATTGCAGAGATTTCAAAATTTTTATTTTCTTTGCTGAACTTAATAATGTTTTCAGCATTAGTGCCGGAGCCGGAAGCAAAGATTGCTATTTTGTTCATATATAATATTTTATAGCGTGTATTACGCCTTTGTTTAGAATGAATTATTAAAATTTTATTGTAAAAATGGTTTTAAAAATCCAAAAAAAGCTATTTTTACACCAAAAAATAAGGAAATATTTTTGATTTATCATAGTTAATTATATTTCTTTGCACTGTTAAAAATTAAACTTAATTATTAATTAAAACTTAAAGTTATGTCTGATACTGCATCAAGAGTAAAAGCTATTATCGTTGATAAGTTAGGAGTTGATGAAAATGAAGTTACACAAGAAGCTAGTTTTACTAACGACTTAGGTGCCGATTCTCTTGACACTGTTGAATTAATCATGGAATTTGAAAAGGAATTTAATATTTCTATTCCTGATGATCAAGCTGAGAACATTGGTACTGTTGGCGATGCTACAAAATATATTGAAGAGCACGCTAAGTAATTTTTAATATTTCAAAATCTTGTTTTAAATTTTATTTGTTATGGAATTGAGACGTGTAGTTATTACAGGCCTTGGAGCAATTACCCCGATAGGTAACAATGTTGAAGAATATTGGAAGAATTTAATGGATGGAGTAAGTGGCGCCAACCTTATTACACACTTTGACGCAACTAAATTTAAAACAAGATTTGCTTGTGAAGTTAAAAACTTCGACCCAAATCAATATTTTGACCGAAAAGAAGCCAGAAAGCTGGACCGTTTTGCTCAGTTTGCTTTGGTTGCTACTGAACAAGCTATTCAGGATTCTAAGATTGATCTGGAAGCAATCAACCATGACAAAGCTGGTGTTATTTGGGGTTCGGGTATAGGTGGACTTGAGACTTTTTTGGAAGAAATAAGAAGCTATGCGAATGGTGATGGTACACCGCGTTTTAGCCCTTTCTTTATTCCTAAAATGATTGCTGATATTGCAGCCGGTCATATATCTATGAAATATAATTTTCGTGGTCCAAACTTTACAACTGTATCTGCATGTGCGTCATCAACCAATGCAATGATTGATGCTCTAAATTACATTCGATTAGGAAAAGCTGACATCTTTATTACCGGAGGCTCTGAAGCTTCAATTAATGAGGCTGGTATGGGTGGTTTTAGCTCAATGCAAGCTATTTCTCCAAGAAATGATGAATATAGTACAGCATCAAGGCCGTTCTGTAATACTCGTGATGGTTTTGTGATGGGTGAAGGTGGGGCAGCATTAATTTTTGAAGAATTGGAACATGCCAAAAAGCGTGGTGCAAAAATTTATGCTGAAGTTGTGGGTGGAGGAATGTCTGCTGATGCACATCATTTAACAGCTCCTCATCCTGAAGGATTAGGTGCTATGAATGTAATGAAAAATGCACTTGATGATGCCAATATGAAACCCGAAGATATTGATTATATCAATGTACACGGAACTGCAACACCAAGGGGTGATACTGCAGAACTATTTGGCATTAAGGATGTATTTGGTGATCATGCATATAAAATGAACATAAGTGCTACTAAATCAATGACAGGACACCTTTTAGGGGCAGCTGGTGCAGTTGAAACTTTAGCAGCTATTTGCGCTATTCAAAATGGAGTTATTCCTCCTACAATTAATCATGTTGAGCAAGATCCTAACATTGATGGTAAACTTAATTTAACTCTGCATAAAGCTCAAAAAAGAGAAGTTAGAGCTGCATTAAGTAATACATTTGGCTTTGGAGGCCATAATGCATCAGTAATTGTAAAAAAATATTCAGAATAAATTTTTTTTGTGTTAATAGGTATACCTCCTGCAAAATATTATTTATCAAAAAATAAGAAATTTTATAAGTTGATTTTTCAGCTTACCGGAATTTATCCTTCACATTTGCAGGTTTTTGAAATTGCTTTTACACATAAATCAGCTTCACGAAATTCCGACAATACAAAAAAACTTAATAATGAACGTCTTGAGTTTTTAGGTGATGCTATACTTGCATCGGTTGTTGCCGATTTCTTATATTCATATTTCCCGTTTAAAAAAGAAGGGTTTTTGACGAAAATGCGTGCCCGAATAGTTAGTCGTGAACAACTAAATGAGATAGCTTTGAATATGGGCCTGCAATTTCATATTATTTCTCAAAATAACATTAACGGCACAAAGAATATTTACGGCAACGCATTGGAAGCATTAATTGGTGCTATTTATGTGGATAAAGGATATAAAAAAACGAAAGAATTTATTATAAAAAGAATTATCAAAAAAAATATTGATATGAAGGAACTTTCGGTTACTGATTCTGATTATAAGAGTCAGGTAATTGAATGGGCTCAGAAAAATAAAACTAATATCATATTTGAAGATGAAGAAATTGAAAGTACAGAACAAAACAATTCATATTTTACCTCAGCAATAAAAATCGACGAAAAAATATTTGGAAAGGGCAAAGGCTTATCCAAAAAAGAAGCTCAGCAAAATGCATCAAAGGAAGCTTTAATCAGTTTAGATGATTTACCCCACATTTTATAATAATTTATATTTGTTAATAGTTAATGTAAATAAATAGTTCTAATTTTATTTCATAACTAAAGAAATGAGTGCTAAAAAAAAGATTCATAAATTATCGTTTGAATTAGAGAGTGATTTCAGGTTAATAGGGATTGCGTCTCACGAAAATGATTATAGATTAAGTTGGGCTGTAAATAATTCACTTGGCATAGAACTTATTAAAACTGAAGATTTAATAATTACTCACCCTAAACATAAAATTCAGATTGATTATTCGATGTATAATTTTAATGATGATAATAATTTTATCAGTTATCATCTTATTTCGAATAAATCGGAAAAAGGATTTCTTCTGCCTGAAATGAAAAATCTTGATTTCGTGCTTAAAGTATCGGGTGAACCGGATATTGATTTTTTAAAAGATTTGTTAAGGGAGTTGAAGAAAGTTAATATTATTATTACCGCCTTTTTTATTGATGATTTACCGGATAAAATAAAAAATGTTTTTGTTTTCTGATAATACTTCGTGAATTAAAAAAAGAGAGAACAATATCCCTCTTTTTTTATAACCCTAAAATATAAACCTATGTGACAATATTTCCTTGCATTCTTATTATTGTCATCAGCAAAAGTATTTTAAACAATGGTTAAGTTATTTAAACCTATGTTAAATTATGTTAAATTATTCATTTAGAACGGATCAAGCAATTATATTTGTATAATTATGCAAAGAAAAATACTGTGGATTATTACAATAACTTTATCTGTTACATTAATGTGTCTGATATTTGTTCAGGCTTACTGGATAAATAATGCGATTAAAATTAACGAGGAACAATTTCATCAGCTTGTTATAAAAGGGATGGAAAACATTGTTGAGGAAATTGAAAACAGAGAAGTTATATCACAGGTTGTAAACGAGATGGACCCATATCAGGATGTATCTCCAACAGGGACGCCTTCCATAACTTATAAATTAAATAAACTTAATCAGAGTACATTTAGCTTATCAACAACTGATGAAGAAAAAGAAGTTTTTATTATTAATGAAAGCGATTCATTAAATATCAGATCTCAGTTACAGTTACTTGCTAATAATGCTATACAATTTAGAAACAAATCAGGTTTGCAGCTAGGTAATGAAAACAAGCAACAGGGCTTTGGTAATTTAAGAGTTAATAGTGATTTTACTGAAAAATTGAATAACAGAACTATTTTTGTTGAAAATGTTGTGAATAAGCTGATACAAATTGATGTTGAATTAGAAGATCGTATTGATAAAGAAACTGTAGAGATGATATTAGAAAGAACCTTTACTGATTTAGGAATTGATATAGATTATGAATATGCAGTAACAAAAAATAAATATAAAATAGTTTATAATTCGGCTAATTACTCGGAACAGATAAAAACAAGAAAATTCTCGGCGCAATTATTTCCAAAAGATGTTTTTGCTAAAGGAAATTATCTTTATGTTTTCTTCCCTGAGGAGCGAAGCTTTATTTTAAAATCAACCGGATTTATGGCTTTTTCCTCGGTTTTACTAACAATAATCATTTTACTGGGGTTTTCTTTATCAATACATATTATGTTTAAACAAAAGAGACTTTCTCAAATAAAAAATGATTTTGTTAATAATATGACACATGAACTAAAAACGCCAATATCAACTATTTCGCTTGCATCTCAGATGCTAAAGGATAATAGTATTCCTACAGAAGCAAAGAATCTGGCCTATATTTCCGGAATAATTGATGATGAAAGCAAAAGGTTGAGTTATCAGGTTGAGAAGGTGCTAAAAACAGCCCTTTTTGATCAGGGTCAAATTAACCTAAAACTTCGGGAATTAAATATTCATAATATAATTGAGAATGTTATTAAAAATTTCGAGATTCAGGTTAAATCTAAAAACGGTAAATTAATCAGGAAACTCGAAGCTAAAAAACCAGTTTTGAATATTGATAAGGTCCATTTTACAAATATTATTTTTAACTTGCTTGACAATGCAGTAAAGTACAGCAAAGAGAATCCGGAGATATTAATAAGCACAAAAGAAACCAAAAATGGATTAAGTATTTCGGTTTCAGATAAAGGAATTGGTATAAGAAAACAGGAGCAGAAAAGAATTTATGATCAATTTTATCGTGTGTCGACAGGAAATGTTCATGATGTAAAAGGATTTGGACTGGGACTAAGCTATGTTAAAAAAATTGTTGCTGCACATGGAGGTGAAATAAAGTTAGCTTCTGAATTTAATAAAGGAACAACATTTGAAATATTTTTTCCAAATAACAACATAAACAATGGATGAAAAAAATTTAAAAGTTTTATTGGCTGAAGATGACGAAAATCTTGGATCCTTATTAAGAGAGTACTTAATTGCAAAAGGATTAAATACAGATCTTTTTGTTAACGGGGAACTTGCTCTTGCAGGATTTAGGAAAAACAAGTATGATTTGTGTTTACTTGATGTTATGATGCCTAAAATGGACGGTTTTACGCTGGCAAGGGAAATAAGAAAGCAGAATAAAAAAGTCCCTTTTATCTTTCTGACAGCTAAATCATTAAAAGAAGACGTAATTGAAGGATTTACAGCTGGAGCTGATGATTATATGACCAAACCATTTAGTATGGAAGAATTATTATTCCGTATTCGGGCTATCCTCCGTAGAACAGATAATAATACTATACAGCCTGATGAAAAATATAAAATTGGGGATTATGATTTTGATTCGCAAAAGCAAATCCTTAAATATAGTGGCAGAGAACAAAAATTAACGACCAAAGAATCCGAGTTGTTAAAGTTATTGTGTGATAACATGAATAACATTCTGGAAAGAAACTTTGCTCTAAATACAATCTGGCAGGAAGATAGTTATTTTAATGCACGTAGCATGGATGTTTATATTACAAAACTTAGAAAATATTTGAGAGATGATTCTTCAATTCAAATATTAAATATTCATGGGAAAGGGTATAAATTAATTGTTTAATAAGATTTAATATAATGCCTGACGAACAAAAGAAGAAGATTCGGGAACAAATAAGGAACAAAAAGAACAGATTTTTCTTAGAAGAGAAAAAAAGAAAATCTGCTTCCGTAATGGGACAAGTTGAAAAACTTGATGCATTCCTGAAATCAAAAATCGTTATGGCATACTGGTCTATGGATGATGAAGTTTTTACTCATGACTTTATTCTGAAGTATTGCGGTGAAAAACAAATAATTTTACCTGTGGTAAAAGGTGACAATTTAGTGTTGAAAAAATTCACAGGTTTAAGCAATATGGAACCTGGAGAAAGCTTTGGAATTGGAGAGCCTGTTGGTGAACATTTTGAGAATATTGATCAAATAGATATGATAATAATTCCCGGAATTGCTTTTGATAAAAATCTAAATAGACTTGGCCGTGGAAAAGCTTATTATGATAAACTCTTAAAAAAAACAAAAGCTTTAAAAGTAGGAGTTTGTTTCGATTTTCAGCTTCTAAGTTCGGTCCCGATAAATGAACACGATGTAAAGATGGATTTAATTATTACAGATTGATATTTACATGGCGAAAAGAACTATCCATTCTAAATATTTATTTAAAAACAAATCATTGCCGGAAAAATATTGTCTACCGATTATTATTGGATATAATATTAAAACTCCTGAGAATATTGGAAACATAATACGCTTAGGCGACAATGTTGGTTGTAAAGAGGTTATTATTGTTTCGGATGAAGAAAATATGCGTGTTTCGAAAATAAAAAGGACCGCTTCTTCAAGTTTTGATTCTATTTCGTGGAGTTTTTGTTCCATTGAAGAGTTACAAAGTAAAATTCCGGCTGACTACAATTGGATAGCTATAGAAACTTCCAGTGACTCACTTAGTGTTTTTCAAACCAAACTTCCTCAAAAAGTAGCATTTATTGTTGGGAACGAAGCTTCAGGTATTGACCCCAAAGTACTGGATTTGTGCAGTGAAATTGTGCATATCCCTTTGTATGGGAACAACACATCGCTTAATGTTTCGCATGCATTAGCAGCTGTTTTATTTGAATGGCAAAGACAAAATTATATGTGATAATATATTCACATAAACCTTGTTAAATTAGATGCCGAAAATATTAAACAAGTTAAATTTTTATTAATCTAAAAGTTGAGTGCTATGTTTACAGATGAATTACAATTAACAATTGAAGAAATGCTTATTATTAAGGGAGGTGCTGACGATGGTGATGGTGGTACCGGATCAGGTAGTGGAGATATAGATTCTTAACCTGATGTTAATGTATTCAAAGGCACAGGTAATTTCTGTGTCTTTTTTGTTTTTAATGACTATTGGAGTTAGTTTTTTTTATGTTAACTTTAATTAACTTATTGTTTAACATTTAAATAAATCAAATGAAACTTTATTATCCTTATTTTAATCTGTTTTATAAAGCCGGAACAACGAACTATCGCTTAGATGTAATAGTTAAAATGCCAGGCAATTGTGTCGAAGATGCAATTGAGCAAAATTATATTAATGATTACTGGGAAGTTCGAATTAAATTAAAAGAAAAGAATGATTCTTTAGATGCTGAAAAGGAAAAAATGGAAGAATTTAATATTGAATTAACACCATCGGATGTTAAGCAATTGAATAACATTAAAATCATAGTTAAAAATTATGATAATTTATTAAGAAACGGAGATCCTGATGGAGAAGGTAAGACGGGTTCAGGGAATGGAGAACTTGAGTAAAAACACTTTAATGTAATGAAATATTTAGTTGGATTCATAGTATTGTATATTTTATCCTTAGGCGCTACAGATACTGCCTATGGTGCGGATAGCAAATTAGATAGTCTTAGAACAGAGGTGCATATTGCACGTGATGATACAAACAAAGTATTGCAACTAAAGAGTCTTTCCTATAAATATCTTAAGGTACAATTAGATACGTCTTATGTGCTTTGTAAAAAGTCCATAACACTTTCAAAGAAATTAGATTATAGTTTTGGATATGCTACTTCTTTAAATCAAATGGGATTAGTTTTTAAGTATATGGCTCAATTTGATTCTTCTTTATATTATTATAAAAAGTCGTTAATCTTGTTTGATAGCCTTAAAATTGATTCAGAACGGGCAAGTGTATTAAATAGAATGGCTAATGTTTATAAAAGATACGGAGAGTATGAGTTATCTATAGAGAGTTTTACAAAAAGCCTAAAGGTTTATAAAGAATTAGAAGATTCTGTTGGGATATCTTCAGTGTTAAATAATATTGGGATTTTGTATAATGAATTGGGAGATTATGAGAAATCTTTGGAATATGAACTTCAGGGTTTAGAAATAAAAAAGAAATTAAATTCATGGAGCAATATCCCAATTGCTTTAATGAATATTGGGAATAACTATGAAGGTTTGCATGAATATGATAAGGCAATATTGCACTATAAGGAAGCATTAGATTTAATTGGAGAAGACGGAAATAAATATGACAAATCGCTATTAGTTCATAATATAGCTCTGATTAATGAAGCGACTGAAGATTATAGAAGTGCTAAACAATATTATTTAATAGCAATTCAGCTTGAAAAAGAAATTAACTTTAAAGAAATGCTAGTTTTCTCGTTGCAAGGACTTGGAAATTCTTTAATAAAAGAAGGAAGTTTTAAAGATGGCGAAAAATATTTATTACAAAGTTATGATCTGGCAAAAGAAATAAAGGATGTAAGAAAAGAACATAGATTATCAAGAAATTTGTATGAAGTATACTTTAACTATGGTGATTATAAAAACAGTATTTTTTATTTGAGAGAATTTGTCGCATTGGAAGATAGTATATATAGTTTTGAAAGAAAAGCACAAATTGTTGAGTTGGAACAAAAGTTTGAGACGGAAAAAAGGAAGCAACAAATTGCTTTCTTAGAAAAAGAACAAGAAATACATCAACTCGAATTATCAAAAAAAGAAATAGAAAATAAGCAGAAGAGTTTTCAGCGTAATGCCCTGGTTATTCTTGTTATAATGGTAGTTTCATTATTAATTTATTATTTTATTGATAGCAAAAAACGTAAAAAGCTTAATCGCTTGCTATTAAAGCAAAATGAAAAGATCACTGATCAGCGAACTGAAATAGCAAATCAAAATAAAGATTTACTCGAATCCAATAATACCAAAGATCGTTTATTTCAAATTATTGCTCATGACCTTAGAAGTCCTTTGGTATCAATGGAAAGTATTACGCAGTTAGTTCCATATTGGATTGAAGAACAAGACTTTGAGTCCTTAAGCAGACTTTCAAAAACTCTTGAGCTTTCTGTGAATAATGTATTGTCATTAATTGATAATCTGTTAAACTGGGCATTAAATCAGCAGGGAAAATTCCCTTATAAACCTGAAAATCTAAAACTCAAAGAAAATATCGCTGAAACGATTGATGTTTACCGACCAATTGCGCAAATGAAAAATATCAATTTGAAATTGCAGATTACAAAAAATGTGATGGTTTTTGCCGACAGAAACATGCTTTTCACCGTAATGAGGAATTTGCTAAACAATGCCATAAAATTTACACCTGAAAAAGGTGAAATAATAGTTGGAGTTGATAGTAATCAACAGTATGCTAAAATTTGGGTCGCAGATTCTGGTATTGGCATTCCGGATAATAAAAAAGATGAAATTTTTGAACTAGCCAATGGTCGCACAAAAGACACAAAAGGTGAAACAGGAAAAGGATTGGGCCTTTTCTTTTGTAAAGAGTTCGTAAAGTTAAATAATGGAGATATTTATATAGAAAGTGAAAAAGGTAAGGGTACTAAAATAACTTTTACATTACCATTATTTAATATTGCAGAGAACTAAATTTGGCTAGGTTTCAACATGATTCAACTTGTTTAATAGTTATCTAATTTATTTTCTCACACCCATTTATGACTCAAAATATGAATGTCGAAAAACGGATTGCTGATTTGTGAAGTGGCTGAAATACAGCAATGTAAATAAGTGTTTTTTGCATGATTCATAGAAAACTCGATTTTTTTAATTAGTTTTAATACGATTAACTAAAATATAAAGAACATGAAATTATTTAACTATTCAATTGTAAACAGAGTGCCAGATCCAGATCCAGATCCACCAAAACCACCTCCTACAACTGAGGAGGATGATTAATTCAAAAAATTAGATAACTGTTTGTAAATTCAAGCAGTTATTTTTTTGATATTAATTAACTATGTTTGTGCTACATTAAATTGTATAAAAGGTGGGTTTCGTTTATTATTGTTTTGTTTCAATCTTTCTTTTTTCTTCATTTTATATATTTGGTGAAGAAAGATTACAAAATACTGCTCCTGATAGTTTATTCTTTTATGTCAATTCATTACCTGATGATTCATTAAAAGTTTTAGAGCTTAATGAACTTTCTTTTAAATATCTGGAATTTCAATTAGATACCGCATTTATTTTAGGACAAAAGGCTTTGGACATATCTGAGGAATTAGATTTTGAATATGGAACTGCAAAGAGCTTATTTCAATTAGGTTTGGTTTTACGGTATCAAAGTAATTATCAAAAAGCTATAGAGTATTCAAAAAAATCATATAATTTATTTGAAAAAATGGATAAATCTGAAGAAAAAGCAAGAGTGCTGAATTCTTTGGGAAATACTTATAAAAGGGTTGGGGATTATAAAAAATCTGTAGAATATTTCATATCCAGCCTTAAAATATACACAGAAATAAGTGATTCTGTGAAAGTTAGTTATGTAATGAATAACTTGGGGGTTTTATATCTTGAAATGGGAGAATATGAAAAATCTCTTGATTTTCATTTGCAAAATTTGGAAGTTAGACGTAAATTAGGTGTAGACAAGGAGTTGATATTTAAAACATTAATGAATATAGGAGCAGTTTATAGAGAAACAAATGAAAACAATAAAGCTTTAGATTATTATAAAGAGGCTATTAATTTAATAGATAAAAATACAAATAAATATTATCAGTTATCATTGTTGCAAAACATGGGTGATATCTACCAAATTAAACGGTATTTTAAAAGTGCTAAGAATTATTATTTAAAAGCTCTGGAAATTGAAGAGGAAATCGGAGAACAAGATAGACTTATATATACCTTGCAAGGTTTGGGTAATGTTCTAATAATTGAAAGAAACTATAATGAAGGTTTTGCCTATTTACTAAGAGCTTATAACTTAGCTAAAGATCAAGGAAATCTTCTAAAATGGAAAAATCTTTCCGAAAGTTTAATTTGGGCATACCAAATAACGGGGGATTATAAAAATGGTTTATATTACCAAAAGATTTATCAAAGTGTAAGTGATAGTTTGCTGGGACTAGAAAAAATAAAACAAATTACCGAACTCGAACATAGATACGATGCTGAAAAACGAGAACAACAGATTGCTTTTTTAGAAAAAGAACAGGAAATTCAAAAACTTAATTATTCAAAAAAAACCATTGAAGCTAATAAAAAAAATTTTCAAAAAAATATATTAATAATATTTGTTGTATTTGCCATTGTTTTTGTAGCATTTCTTATTAGGAAAAATAAAAAAATTATTGATCAGAGAGCTGAAATTGTAGATCAAAATGAAAAATTATTGGAATCAAATAATACTAAAGACCGTTTATTTCAAATAATTGCACATGACCTCAGAAGTCCACTGATTTCTATGGAAAGTATTACTCAATTAATACCTTATTGGGTCGAAGAGCAGGATTTTGATTCCTTAAGCAAACTTTCAAAAACGCTGGAGATATCTGTAAATAATGTATTGTCTTTAATAGATAATTTACTAAACTGGGCATTAAACCAGCAGGGGGAATTTCCTTATAAGCCAGAGAATATTGACCTTAAGGAAAATTTAGCAGAAACAATAGATGTTTATCGCCCTATTGCCGAAATTAAAAATATTGATTTGAAATTTACATTTTCAAAAGATATAATGGTCTTTGCAGATAGAAATATGTTATTCACAGTAATGAGAAATTTATTGAATAATGCTGTAAAGTTCACTCCGGAAAAAGGGGAGATTGTTGTTGGAATAGATAGTAATCAGCAATTTGCTAAAATTTGGGTGAAAGATTCAGGAATAGGAATACCAACAGAAAAGAAGAAAATGATATTCGAATTGGCTAATGGTCATGGAGGTGGAACCAAAGGTGAAACGGGTAAAGGTTTGGGCCTTTTCTTTTGTAAAGAGTTTGTAAAAATTAACAATGGCGACATTTATATTGAAAGTGAAAAAGGAAAAGGAACTGCAATTACTTTTACATTGCCTTTGCTTAATATGACAGAAAACTAATTTATTTTATTTGTAATTTTTACTTTCTCAAATTCGTATCTTTATAATCAGTTAAAATTTGACTTTAAATTTAATCATTATGGCTAAGCGTGATAATGCAATTAAAGATATTATAGAGCTGGATAAACTTGAAGAAATCATTATGAAATGCAAAATTTGCCGGGTTGGTATGGTCGATGGAGATGACCCCTATGTTCTGGCAATGAATTTTGGGTATGAGGACCAGACTATTTGGTTACATTGTGCAGAAGAAGGCAAGAAAATCGATATATTAAAACGAAACAATAAAGTTTGCCTGGAGTTTGACACTGATCATAAACTTTTCTCGCGACATGAGCATGTTGCATGTTCATGGAGATTTGCATATAAAAGTGTACTGATTCATGGTCATGCAATTTTTATTGAAGACTATGATGAAAAAATAAAAGCATTAAATGTATTTATGAAAAATTACTCCGATAAAGAATTTGAATACTCTAAACCATCTGTGGATAATATTTTAATAATTAAAATTCCTGTTGAATCAATTACTGGCAGATCGTTTGAATACTAAAATTAATTTTAATGAGAAAGATAATAAACCCATATACTAATCTTGAAGGATATAATTGCTTTGGTTGTTCATCGAAAAATGAATTAGGCCTGCAAATGGAGTTTTATGAAGAAGGCGATTTTATTGTAAGTAGATGGGAGCCCAAAGCTCATTTATCTGGTTATGGAAATGTTTTACATGGTGGAATACAATCAACTATTCATGATGAAATAGCCAGTTGGGTTGTATATACTAAAGTTAAAACTGCTGGTGTTACGGCAAATTTAAATGTAAAATATAAATATCCTGTTTTTACTAATAAAGGGGCATTAACAATTCGGGCTAAAATAATTGATCAAAATAAAAGGTTTGCTACCATTCATACCGAACTATTGGATCATAACGAAAATGTATGTTCGGAAGCTGAAGTTAAATACTTTATTTTTCCTTTGGAGATTGCGAAAAGAAAATTCCATTATCCCGGAGCAGAGGCATTTTTTGAGCAATAAGAAAAACTAAATTGCTAGTCCGGAGTTCCTGAAAAGCGCTCCGTTTTTTTATAAGAGAAAATCATAAAACTTCGTCGTAAATTTGAAGCCTTTTGTAACAATATGTTTATGAATAAGATTATCCTGTTTGTTTTATTAATAATTGTATCCACAACCGGATTTTCACAGGATAATTTCACTGCTAAATTCTTTGGTTTTAGTTTTCATCCCGACGGAGATGAAAATGCCGATAACATGCCAACTAAAATTGACAGAAATGGTGTTGTGGTTATTAACCTGGGAATGTATTTTGGGTACGAACACTTTGTTTCGAAAGATAAACTCTCTTTAAAAACCGCTGCTGCTTTTTATTCCGATTGTGGAGGCCTTTTTTCAGGTTTAGTTCATGTAGGATTTAGAGGTGTTATTTTACAAAGGAAAAAATTTTCAATTAATGGTGGATTGGGACCAACATTTATTTACAGAAGAAGCTGGTACTCTAAATTTGATGATTATATAAATTCAGGTTTTTATAATGGAAATGAAACAGATTTTTGGCAATATAAGTTTTTATGGTATGGTGGCGAACTTGAATTTAATTATAAATTGAAAAAGTCTTTAGATTTTTCGGTTACAATTATCCCCGGCTATCCCAAATTATTAGGACTGTCTTTTGGGGTTAGATATCGATTTAAGAAAGTAACAAAAATGAATTAATTAAAATCAAAATGCAGATCGAGTGCATCCGTGAAACCACTTTCAATGTTACTTTTACATACAGGGAACATCTGTTTTAAATCTTCAGGTGCATTTGAAACAATGTATTTTTCTGCAGTGTATTCCAGCATATCAATATCGTTATAATCATTACCAATACTAAATGTATGTTCAGGGTCGATTCTAAGTTTTTTGCATAACCAATCTATTCCATGACCTTTTGAAACTGATTCCGGAAAAATTTCCATCCATATAGAGTCTCCATCCAATGGAGATGTGGTTCGTATTATTTTAATATCATTAAATTTCTGTTGAATGTTATCAAAAAGATCAACATTGTTCGGGAATACTGCTAAAATTTGACTGGCATGATCATATTTCTCTGTTTCCGGGTTTAGTTCAACTGCAAAATCTTTATAGACCTGAATTCTGCGCTCAAAATCAGGATTTTGATTATCGGATCGGTGAAACACAAATTTGTGATTCTTAGGAATTATTTCGTGAATCATAAAATCAACCTGATTATTAATAAGGATTTTTGAAATTTGTTCAACTTCATAACCGGGCAAATATTGAGAATGCATAAGAACCTTATTTTTCCAGTCGAAAACTCCTGCTCCCGATGAAAAAATAAGATAATCAATAGGGAAATTATCTTTTAGGACTTTACTAACAGAAAAGAAATTTCGTCCTGTGGCAATTACACGGACAATATTCTTTTCGCCAAGCCAGAACAGAGATTTCATATCTGTTAAACTCACTTCTCTGTTATTATTTAACAAAGTTCCGTCAAGATCAGTAATTACTATTTTCAGGGTTTGATTATTCATTTTTTCAATCCGGTGTATTTAAAAATCGATTGCAGTTGTGTTAAAAAATGTTTTGGCATTATCTCTGTATGTCATTAATGAATCAAATTTCCATTGCCATTTATTAGAAAAATTACCATTTGGTAAATCAAAATGCAACAAAGGATTAATACCGATTAAGATGTTATCTTCATCATAAATTTCTTCTTCGTAATCAGTAATTAAACAGGTTTTTTCTTTAGGAAGCATTGTTAAATGTGATAACTGAATTTGTTTTTCCAGAGTTTTAAGTTCTTGTACTGAATAAATACCAAATTTCTTCAAATAATCGATAAGGATTATGTGTAACTGGCATAAAATATTTAAAGAAATTACAAAATCTGTGTCCTTTGGAATTAAATACTTAAATGAATCTGCCGAGGAAAATAATACTTTTTTCTTTCTGTTTTTATAGAAGAAGTCAATTAGGCCTCCTGTAATATCATTTGTTTGTAAAGTCACATTTGAGAACTCTTTTGCCTTTCTTCTAATTTGTTTAGGATGATATATATCGATTAAAATAATTTCATTAAAAATTTCGCTAAGCTCCTTTAATGGTAAATCAAGTAGCCAGCCACTTCCTAAAACTACAACCCTGTTTTTTTCTTTTGTTTTTGCTGATTTAAGGATGAAGTTTTTAGTTTCTTTTATATGAATATTCCAATCATGCCTTTCTCGTATATATCTGCGCATAATTCCTTCCTGATCAGAAATATACTTCATATTACGAAGCTTAATTTTATCTTTTATTTCTGTTTTAAACGAATTTAAATTCATATATAAACAAGTAAGTAAAATGTATGTTATAATAAAGTGTAATTTATAAAATATTACTTTTGTTACCTTAAAACTTTATAATTAAATCTGAAGTAAATGAAAAATCCATTTTTTAATAAGCTTAATCAAACAATAGATTTTAGTCGTATAAATGCAGGGCTTGTTAAAGAGGCTACAGAAGATTCAATCAAAATGGCAAAGGAGAGTTTAGCTAAGATATATTTAGTTAAACAGGAAGAACAAACATTTGGAAATACAATGCGTGCTTTGGATGATGTATTTAATGAATTAATGAAAGTAAATGAGGTAATTTCACTTTTGGCATATGTGCATCCAAATGATGATATTAGAAATGAGTGTTTAAAAAGCATTGCTGTATTTGGGAAGTTTTTTAATGAGATTTCGTTGAGCGAAGAATTATACAATGCAGTAAAAGCTTATTCGAAATTAGATGAAGCGCTGGAATTGGTTGGTGCAGAAAAAAAATATTTGAAGGAAACGATTGAAGAATTTGAACGTAATGGGTTTGCATTGCCAAAAGAAAAAAGAGCTGAATTAAAGATTATTCAAGATAAGTTATCCGATTTAGGTATTCAGTTTGATTCAAACATTAGTTCTTATCAGGATTTTCTTGTTACAACCGAAGAGCAAATAGAAGGATTACCTGAAGATTATAAAAACGTACACCGGCAGGATGACGGAACATATAAAATTAGTTTGGACCATCCATCGTATGTGCCTTTTATGAAATATTCCAAATCAAATGAAGCAAGAAAAAAACTCGCTAAGAAATATAAAAATATTGCATCAGATAAAAACCTGGAGGTTTTAAAGCAAATCTTTATCGAACGTGTGAAACTTGCGCAGGTGTTAGGATATAAGACATTCGCAGAATATAGAACAGAAAATAGAATGGCCAAAACTCCACAAAATGTATGGGGTTTTGAAAATAGCCTGAAGGCAAAAGTCAGAAAAAAAGCAGAACGCGATTATGATGAGCTACTAAATGTAAAACAAAAATATTTAAAAGATGAATCGATAAATTCTATTGAATCCTGGGAAGCATCTTTTTACGATAATATATTATTAAAAGAAAAATATGAACTGGACAATCTAAAGCTTAAAGAATATTTTGAAGTTGGAAATGTAATTGATGGATTATTTAAAATCTCACAACATTTATATGGTGTTAAATTTGAGCAAAGTGAAAGACCCTCAGTATGGAGTGAGGAAGTGATGTTTTATGAAGTTAAAGAAAATGATAACTTAATTGCACGTTTTTATCTTGATTTATATCCACGTAAAAATAAATATAATCATGCCGCAATGTTCGGAATGATTCCGGGTAAAAATATTCGTAACGAATATCAGATTCCTACCGCTAGTCTGGTTTGTAATTTTCCAAAAGCAACCAATGATATGCCAGCATTAATGCCGCACAGCGATGTAGTAACATTTTTTCATGAATTCGGACATTTAATGCATGATCTTTTAACAAAAGCTGAATTAGCATCGCAAGCAGGTACTAGCGTGGCAAGAGATTTTGTTGAAATGCCTTCGCAAATATTTGAAAATTGGGCATGGGATTATGAAGCATTAAGTTTGTTTGCTAAACATTATAAAACAGGAGAAGTGCTGCCAAAAGAATTGCACAGTAAAATGATTGCTGCTAAAAATGTTGGTTCCGGATTGCATGTATTACAACAAATTTTTTATGGAACACTTGATATGACTTATCATGATAAATATGACCCAAATGGGGAAAAATCAACAACCGGGTTGGTAAAGGAATTGCAAAATGATATTACCTTATATAAATTTCAGGAAGGGACACATTTTGAAGCCGGTTTCGGGCATTTAAATGGGTATGCTGCAGGATATTACAGTTACTTATGGGCATTGGTGTTTGCAGATGATATGTTTTCTGTGTTTGAACAAAATGGAATTATGAATCAGAAAACAGGTCTGAGATTAAAGGAAATAGTTCTTGAACGAGGCTCAACAGTTGATGAAATGGAAATTGTTAAAGAGTTTTTAGGCAGAGAGCCTAATGATGCAGCGTTCTTAAAAATGATAGGATTATAAAATTGTTACAAGTTTTTATTTAAAGCTGCACATTTATGTGCAGCTTTTTACTTTGTAATTTATTTTATTACTTTTGTTCGTAAATTAACGAATTGAAACCTGGTATGAAAGATGTAATTACTAACGACCAAAAAAAACTTGCCCGGTACAGTAAGGCAATGTCACACCCAATCAGAATATACATTTTAGAGCTTTTATCAAATCAATCATGTTGTTACAGCGGAGATTTAACAGAAATTTTACCTATTGCAAAATCAACATTATCACAGCATTTAAAAGAGCTAAAAAATGCAGGCTTAATACAAGGGGAAATTGAAACCCCTAAAATAAAGTATTGTTTAAGTAGAGATAATTGGGACGAGGCAAAAAAATATTTCAAATTATTTTTGAATTTATAATTAATTTATACCTTTGTTCGTGTTTCTACGAATAACTAACAACAAATTAAAATATGGAAATAAAAGTATTAGGCACGGGTTGTCCAAAATGTAAATCATTGGAAAAAATAACCCGCGAAACTGTCGAAAAACTGGAAATTGATGCTCAGGTAACAAAAGTTGAGGATATTGTTGATATAATGAATGCGGGTGTTATGCAAACGCCTGCTTTGGTTATAAATGGAAAAGTTGTCTTGAGTGGGAGGCTGCCTTCTGAAAAAGAATTAACCGAATTATTAACCCAAAAATAGTAATTATGAAAATTGTTAAATCGTTCATTTTTGTATTATTGACATTGCCATTATTTCTTTCGTGTAATGCACAAAGTGCAGAGAATAGAGATCAGCAGACAGCTGTTACAACAGACGTAATAAATGTTTATTATTTTCACTTTACGCGTAGATGTGCAACATGCAATGCCGTTGAAGACAAAACAAATGAAATTCTTAACGAATTATATGCCGGTCAGGTTGAAAGTAAGAATATTGTTTTTATATCGTTAAACCTCGAGGAAGCCGGCTCCAAAGAAATTGCTGAAAAACACGGTGTTTCAGGTCAGGCTTTAATATTTGTAAAAGGAGATAAAAAAGTTGACTTAACAACAGAGGGTTTCATGAATGCACGTAGCAATCCTGAAAAACTTAAAGAAAAAATTAAAGAAACGGTTGATGAATTAATCTGATAGAATAATATGGATTTTTTATCTTCATTAATTGAGAATAATAATTTACCAATACTTTCTGCTTTTATTCTTGGGCTGATGACAGCAATCAGTCCTTGTCCTTTAGCTACAAATATTACAGCAATTGGATTTATTAGCAAGGACATACAAAGTAAAAGAAAAGTATTTGTAAATGGTATTATTTATACTTTAGGACGTGCTTTTTCATATACTGCTCTCGCAGTTGTTCTTTTTTTTAGCGCAAATCAATTTGAGATATCCGGATTCTTTCAGCAATACGGTGAAAAGATATTAGGTCCACTGTTAATCCTTATTAGTTTATTTATGATAGGTATTATTAAAATCAATTTTCCTGGTTTTGGTAAGCTGTCAGAAAAAATAGGCAAGAAAGAAAAAAAGGGTTTCTGGGAAGCTTTTATTATTGGTGTCCTGTTTGCATTAGCATTTTGTCCTTATAGTGGAGTTCTATACTTTGCTATGTTAATACCAATGACAATTACAAGTGCTTCAGGATTATATTTGCCTGTTGTTTTTGCAATTGCAACAGGATTACCGGTAATATTATTTGCCTGGGTTATTGCATACACAGTATCAGGGCTTGGTGGTTTATATAATAAAATAAAAACGTTCGAACTTTGGTTTAGACGAATTGTGGCTGTTTTATTTTTCGCCTTTGGTATTTATTATACAATTATTACAATATTTTAAATTTTTTACATTAATTGTTCGCAATATAACGAACTGAATTAAAGAAAAATGGAACTAAAAAAAGAAATTAAAATACTATTCTGGATTGCATTATTTTTCGTGTTGGCTTTCTTTATGCCAATCGAAAGTGCCCGATTTCAGGAAGCTGTTAGCGCAACATTAGACCTTGTTAAATGGTATGCACAGGAACATGTTATTTTATGTTTACTACCGGCATTTTTTATTGCAGGAGTTATTGCAGTCTTTATAAGTCAAAACTCAGTCATAAAATATTTTGGAGCTAACGCTAAAAAATGGTTAGCTTATACAATAGCTTCCGTTTCAGGAACTATTTTAGCTGTTTGTTCATGTACGATTTTACCATTGTTTTCAAGTATTCATAAACGTGGTGCTGGTTTAGGTCCTGCAGTTGCATTTTTATATTCCGGCCCTGCTATAAACATTCTCGCAATAATTTTAACTGCCAGAATTTTGGGATTTGAAATGGGAGTGGCCAGAGTGGTTGGAGCCGTTGTTTTTAGTGTTGTTATTGGTGTTACTATGTCATTAATTTACAGAAAGGAAGAAAATGAAAAACGCGAATCGCAAATGAACATTCAGGCCTTACCAGAGAAAAGGCCAATGTGGCAAACTATGTTTCATTTCTTCACTTTAGTAGTAATTTTAGTATTTGCTAATTGGGGCAAACCCGATAGCGAAACCACCAGTGGTGCATGGTTCTGGATTTGGACGAATAAATGGTATATCACATCAGCTTTCGGAATACTTCTTATTTACTCACTAATTAAAATACTTAAACTTAAATGGTACTTTGTGATAGGAGCTGCAGTTGTTACAGCAATATCAGGATTTTTATCACCAAGCCCGCTTGTACCAATGTTAGTAGGGATATCACTTTTAAGCATTATTACCTTAACGGATAAAAATGATGGGGAAAATAAAGAATGGACATTATCTACATGGGATTTTACTAAGCAAATTATGCCTTTATTAGCATTAGGTGTTATTATAGCAGGATTTTTACTGGGCTCAACACATGATGATACTCAACTGGCAGGGTTAATACCAAATGAATGGGTTGCTAATTTAGTTGGTGGAAATTCTATATTCTCAAATTTCTTTGCATCAATTGTTGGAGCATTTATGTATTTTGCAACTTTAACCGAAGTGCCTATTTTACAAGGTTTAATGGCCGCAGGAATGGGCAAAGGGCCGGCATTAGCTTTATTATTGGCAGGTCCATCTTTATCACTACCAAATATGCTTGTTATTAGGGGTGTTATGGGAACGCAGAAAACTATTGTATATATCTTACTGGTTGTTATTATGGCAACCATATCAGGTTTAATTTTTGGAACAATATAACAAAGTACTATGGAGAAGAAAGATTGTGAATGTAGCGCTAGCGAGAATATGGTTCTTGCTTGTTCAGGAGCTTCAGATCTTGGACATATTTCAGATCTTGTAGCCAGAAAATTGCGTGATGAGGGTGTTCGGAAAATGAATTGTCTTGCTGTTGTTGGTGCAGGTATTGAAAAATCTCTTGAAGATTTTAAAACGAAAAACATACTTGTCATTGATGGTTGTCCGGTTGATTGTGGTAGAAAGATTATGAAAAAGAATGGCTTGACGGAGTATAAATATTTAAGAATTACAGATTTAGGATTTGAGAAAGGTAAAACTCCTGCCACAGAAGAAAACATTAATACAATTTATGAAAAAGCAGAAGTTATCCATTAAAGCAAAGCATGTTATAAACCTGATTGCTTTATTGCTTATTATTTTGTTTTTTATTTTCTTGATTACTTTTAAAGAAAAACTTAATAATGTTGCATCTAAAGTAATATTGTCACAAGTCAATGTCGAAATCATTAATTCAGCATCGACTTATGTTGATTCTCTATTTAATTATCAAAAAAATAATTCGGATTTTCATGTAACTCTGCTTGAATTTGGGTCAACAGGATGTGTAGCATGTAAACGCATGGAGACAGTTTTAGAAGAAATCAATGAAAAGTATCCAACGACTGTAAATATTATTTCTTTAAATGTAACACTTCCTGAGAATCAAAACCTGATGAAATATTTTGGAATAGCAGCCATACCAACCCAAGTACTATTAGACAAAAGAGCTGAAGAATTCTTTAGGCATACAGGTTTTTATACTACAAAAAACCTAAGCAATCAAATTAATAAAATAATAGAAAAATAATCAAAACAGAATTAATATATAAAGATTGTTTTATCCGAAATAATGTCGTATGTTTGCGACATAAAACATAATTGAAATGACATATACAAAAAACGAACTGTTTGATGCTGACCTGCAAAACCTTGCGTCAATTGCAAAAGTGATGAGTCATCCGGCCCGATTAGCTATATTACGTTATTTAGCAAAATGTAATACATGTATTTCCGGCGATATAGGTAATGAAATTCCATTAAGCAGAACAACTGTTTCTCAGCATTTACAAGAGTTAAAAAAAGTTGGATTAATTAAAGGTGAAATAGATGGCCTAAAAGTGAATTATTGTTTATGCAGTTCATGTATTGATGATGTTAAAAAAGCATTTGATATGTTCTTCAAAGAAATTTTTATACACCAGAATAGCAAATGTTAGCAATGAGCGATTTTTTTAAAAACAAAGGTATTGTTTCATCAGGCATATTGCATCTTTCTCCCGGAGAATCATATGACCTATGTCAAATAGGAGCAATTATTGTTGATGTCCGCGAAGATTATATGGGACGTTTCAAGATGTTCGATGTTGAAGAACTGATATTCTGTCCAGGAAGTATTTTAGAAGAAAACTATTTGGAAATACCTAAAAACAAATCCTTGATTTTTGCTGATGCGGTTGGACTTAAAAGCAAAGAGGCTGTTTTGTTTTTAAAAGAAAAGGGGTTCAAAAATATTGCAAATATGGCTGGTGGTTTGGTTGAATGGGAAAGAGATGGGATGCCGGTTAAGATTGATAAATCTGAACGTCTTACAGGTTCATGTATGTGTATGTTACGTAAACGAGATAAAAAATGAAAAAAGAAATTATTTACGAATCAATTATTACATGCCCCGAATGTGGACAACAAAAGTTGGAGAAAATGCCGGTTGATAGTTGCCAGTTCTTTTACGAATGTAAAAACTGTAAAACAATTCTTAAACCGAAGCAAGGAGATTGTTGTGTATATTGTTCGTATGGCAGCGAGTCTTGTCCACCTGTACAGGAAAATAAGTCATGTTGTAACTAATAAATTATAAATATGAATATATTAATTCTTTGTACAGGTAATTCATGTCGTAGTCAAATGGCTCATGGCTTTTTAAAGTCTTTTGATAAAGATTTAAAGGTTTTTTCTGCAGGAACTGAAGCATCCGGAAAGCTGAACGATAAAGCGATTGCTGTAATGAAAGAAACAGGAATAGATATAAGTCATCATACATCAGATCCGGTTAAGAAATATCTGAAAGAAGAATGGGATTTCGTAATTACAGTTTGTGGAGACGCAAATGAAGTATGTCCTGCTTTTGTAGGAAAAGTTAAAACCAGATTGCATATTGGATTTGATGATCCATCACATGCAAAGGGTTCCAATGAATTTATAATGAGTGAGTTTTATAGAGTAAGAGATGAGATAAAAAATCAATTTTATGAATTTTACATTAAAAATTTAAGTTATGAAAACTAAAAAGAATATTAAAGATATTGTAAATGAAAAGTATAGTCTTATTGCAAGTCAAAGTAAAAAGCAAAATCAATCGTCTTGTTGTGGAAGCACAGGTTGTTGCGATGATATGGGCTACACTATATTTAGTGATGATTATTCCAATTTAAAGGGATATAACAAAGATGCGGATTTGGGTTTGGGATGTGGGCTCCCAACGGAATTTGCTAAAATTGAAAATGGAAACACTGTACTTGATTTAGGCTCAGGAGCTGGAAACGATTGTTTTGTTGCGAGGGCAATAACTGGCGATTCTGGAAAAGTTATTGGTATAGATTTTTCAGATGAAATGTTAAAAAAAGCCAAAGAAAATGTTTCTAAGCTAGGTTACGGAAATGTTCAATTCCTGAAAGGAGACATTGAGGAAATGCCAGTTGAATCAAATTCAATAGATGTTGTTATTAGTAATTGTGTTTTAAATTTAGTTCCGGATAAACAAAAGGCCTTTTCCGAAATTTATAGAGTTTTAAAAAACGAAGCTCATTTTTCTGTTTCTGATGTTGTATTATCAGGAGAGTTGCCTGAAAAATTGAAAGAAAGTGCTGAAATGTATGCTGGCTGTGTTTCAGGAGCAATTCAAAAAGAAGATTACGTTAAGATTATTAAAGAATCAGGCTTTAAGGATATCGAAATTCAAAAAGAGAAAAAAATTGAAATCCCTGATGACATCTTGTTAAATTTTATGAATGAACAAGAATTAATTAATTTTAAAGATAGCAATTTAGGAATTTTTAGTATTAATGTGTTTGCAAAAAAGTAAATATGAAGGTTAAATAAAATATTATTATGGCACAAAAAAAGCGCATTGGGTTTTTTGAAAAGTACCTGACAATTTGGGTTGCACTATGTATAGCCGGGGGAATCGCTATAGGCCATTTTATCGGAGATAGCATGCAATTTTTGAGTCAAATGGAAATGTTTAATGTGAATATTCCTGTAGCTATATTAATTTGGCTTATGATTTACCCAATGATGTTACAGGTGGACTTTTCAAGTTTAAAGGATGTTGGCAAAAAACCTAAAGGATTAATTCTTACACTGGTTGTTAACTGGCTCATTAAGCCTTTTACGATGGCTTTTTTTGCATGGATATTCTTTTCAAAACTTTATGGTGCATTTATTGAACCTGAGTTAGCAGACGAATATATCGCAGGTGCAATACTACTGGGAGCAGCGCCATGTACAGCAATGGTTTTTGTATGGTCATATCTTACAAATGGTGATCCAAATTATACCTTGTTACAAGTTTCAGTTAATGATCTTATTATTTTAGTAGCTTTTGTTCCTATTGTTGGATTACTATTAGGGATTACAAACATTCAAATACCTTATGATACTTTAGTTGCAAGCATTATTATTTTTGTTGTGATTCCTTTAGTAGCCGGATACATTACGCATAAATTATTAGTCCGTATAAAAGGTGAAGAGTGGTTTAAAATAGAATTTTTACCTAAACTAAAACCTGTTAGTATTATAGCATTGCTTGTTACTCTAGTATTGCTTTTTGCATTTCAGGGTATAAATATTCTGAACAATCCTTTCATAATTTTACTCATAGCTGTTCCCTTGATCATTCAAACTTATTTTATATTTTTTATTGCATGGTTTGGAGGTAAAAAACTAAACTTACCTCACAATATTAATTCTCCTGCTGCAATGATCGGTGCAAGCAACTTTTTTGAATTAGCAGTTGCCGTTGCAATTGCATTGTTTGGCCTGCAATCACCGGCTGCATTAGTTACTGTTGTTGGAGTATTGGTCGAAGTTCCTGTAATGTTATCGCTTGTAGCATTAGCTAATAAATGGAAGTACTGATTCGATTATACAAAAAGAGCACTGGATTAATAAAAATGATATTTTTAGAAATTTAATAAGAGTAAGTTTTATTAGCCATTTCAGATACTTTTGAATGAAATTTAAGTCCGTGTTTCAATGCATTTTCCTGACTGAAATCGTATTTTAGTCGTTTATTTTCCAGGAAAAACTGAATGGCAGCACCTTTTTCTATTGCTGTCATACTATCGCTTATTATCAAGCAATGCACCCCGGTTTTCTTATAAATTTCACGTAAATGAATTGACTTACTTGATGTTACAAAAATTACGTGACATTTACTAATATTATTAAAATTATAAAAATATTTAACTACAATGTTCTGAGTAACATTCTTTTTATCCTTAGTAACCGTTACCATTTCCTTATATAAATCCTTCGAACCAAAAATGCCAATTATAAAATCATCGGATTTTTCTGTTTGTGGCCAGTCAAAAAATTTAGTAAAATTATAAATCATTCCGGCTTCTGCTTCATATAAAGATGATTGGGCAAAACCAGTAAGATTAATAGTTAACAGTGTGAAAAACAGGATAAAAAAACGTTTCATATACTTTGTTTAAAAACAGAACAAAGATTTAAAGTATTTGCTTATTTGCAAAATTAACATTGGTGATTTACATCACCTTTTTAAAATTTAGTTATAAAAGTAATCTATAATTTTGAAAGTTACCTTTTTTGTTTGAAAAAATCAATCAACAAATTGCTGCAATCATTTTTCAGCACTCCTGAAAGAATTTGAGTTTTTGGATGCAAAATGTGTTGATTAATTGTATTATAACCCCTTTTTTTATCCGAAGCACCATAAATAATTTGAGAAATCTGCGTCCAGTACGATGCTCCTCCACACATAACACAGGGTTCTAATGTAACATACAACAAGCAATCATTTAAGTATTTTCCTCCTAAAAAATTTGTTGCTGCCGTGAAAGCCTGCATTTCTGCATGAGCTGTAACGTCATTTAATGTTTCTGTTAAATTATGCGCCCTCGCAATAATTTGATTGTTATTAACTATTACAGCACCAATCGGAACTTCGTTTTTATCAAAAGCTTTGTTAGCCTCTTTCAAGGCTTCTTTCATAAAATATTCATGTGGGAACAGATCCATATTATAAGATTTAATGAATCAAATATATATCATTCGAAATTTTAAATAAAAGATATTTTAAATATTTAAAAGATTCCGGTTTTTAAAAAGGAAATAAAATCATATTTTCGCAATTCAAACGAATGAATTTTATTGTAAAAGATTATTAACGATAATATTATGTATAGGACACATACCTGCGGTGAATTAAGAATTGAAAATCTTGGAGAGAAAGTTACCCTAAGCGGATGGATACAGACCATAAGAAATTTAGGAGGAATGACATTTGTTGCATTGCGTGACAGATACGGAATTACACAATTAGTGTTTGATGAAAATACTCCGGAACAAATAAAAAATCAGGTAGAAGAGCTTGGTAGAGAATTTGTTATAAAAATTATCGGAAATGTAGTTGAAAGGAGTAGTAAAAATCCAAAAATGCCGACTGGTGATGTGGAAATTATTGCAGAACATTTAACAGTATTAAGTAAATCTGAGATTCCCCCATTTACTATTGAAAACGAAACTGATGGTGGCGATGAAATAAGAATGAAATACCGATACCTTGATCTAAGAAGAAATCCTGTAAGAGAAAATCTTGAGTTAAGACATAGAATGGGTCAGGAAATCAGAAAATATCTCGATGGTGAAAAATTTATGGAAATTGAAACTCCGTATTTGATTAAATCCACACCTGAAGGTGCACGTGATTTTATTGTTCCATCAAGAATGAATCCGGGAGAGTTTTATGCATTACCACAATCACCACAGACGTTTAAGCAATTGTTAATGGTATCAGGGTTTGATAAATATTTCCAGATTGTTAAATGCTTTCGTGATGAAGACTTAAGAGCAGATCGCCAGCCTGAATTCACGCAGATTGATTGTGAAATGTCATTTGTTGATCAGGAGGATGTACTAAATACTTTCGAAGGACTAGCTAAATATTTATTTTTAGAAGTAAAAGGGGCAAAATTTGAGGAATCTTTTCCAAGAATAACTTACGACGATGCCATGAATTATTATGGATCGGATAAACCTGATTTAAGATTTGGGATGAAGTTTTCTGAGATAACTGAAATTGCACAGGGGAAAGGATTTAAAGTATTTGATAGTGTAGAATATATTGGTGGGATTGTTGCTAATGGTTGTGCTGAATATTCAAGAAAAAAGGTTGATGAGTTAACAGCATTTGTCCAAAAACCACAAGTTGGTGCAAAGGGATTAGTTTATGTAAAATATAATCAGGATGGAACATTTAAATCGTCTGTAGATAAGTTCTTTTCACCTGATAATTTGAAAAGTTGGGCTGATTTTATGAATGCTAAACCAGGTGACTTATTACTAATTCTAGCAGGGAACAAAAATGATACCCAAAATGCATTAAATGTATTACGTTTAGAAATGGGTGACAGACTTGGCCTTAGAGATAAAAATAAGTTTGCACCATGCTGGGTTGTAGATTTTCCTTTACTGGAATGGGTCGATGAAGAGAAGCGATTTTTTGCAAAACATCACCCTTTTACATCTCCAAAAACTGAAGATATTGCATTATTTGATTCTGATCCTGCAAAAATGCATGCAAATGCATATGATTTTGTTATAAACGGAGTTGAGATAGGAGGTGGATCAATAAGGATATTTAATGCTGAACTGCAACAAAAAATGTTTAATGCACTTGGAATTTCAACTGAAGAAGCTGAGGAAAAATTTGGATTTTTACTGGACGCATTCCGATTTGGAGCACCTCCACATGGAGGAATAGCTTTTGGATTTGATCGTTGGTGTTCTGTTTTTGGTGGTTCCGAATCTATCCGTGATTATATTGCGTTCCCTAAAAACAATTCTGGCAGGGATGTAATGATTGATTCACCGTCTGTTGTAGATGAGAAACAGCTTAAGGAACTTACGTTAAAAGTTATTAAATAAAAAAATAGCTCTCCCGATATTTATCGGGAGAGCTATTTTACTTATTAGGAGTATTATTATATTTTTGTTTCAGTAGTAAACCTGTATTTTCCTTTAACATCCCACTGGCTGGTATTGCGGTTCCAGGTGTATTCAATTTTTTCGGTCATATATCCATCTTCATTATAAAGAGCTTCATTCTTGTTAAACCTGGTCCAGTCGTTATTATTACTGTCAAATCTCATCTCGTTATATTCTAACTGGTTCCCTTTTTTATCATAAATTATCTCAATTTTTATGCCTTCAATCCATATACCAGGTCTCTGCCAGGTATATCTTGTTTCCATTGTTTTGTATCCTCTACTGTTATACTCAAGTTCATACATCCCCTCGGTTTTCCAATTTTCGTTTAACCAGGTTTCTGAAACAACCTTGGTTGGAGGAGAATATATGAAGTCAAATTCCATTTTAAATCTCTTGTGGTTATCCCAGGTTTTAGTTATTCCGTTATAAAGGCTAACAGTTATTGCATTTTCAACACCTTTGTCATTATATTTAATAAGGTATTTTATAATGTTATACCATTCGTTGGTTGGTTTTTTCCATTCCTGAAACAAAATTTCTTCTATTTTCCTACCCTTGTAAGTTATGGTTTTAAGGTTTGCATTAATCCAATTATTGTAGCTTTGATTCCACTCCTGTTTAATTTCTTCGATTTCGAAACCTCTTTCATCGTAGGTGTAATTTACTTTTAAATAATTCACCCAATTCTGATTTATATTATCCCGGTTCTGTACAAAATTTTCAGTCGGAAGATTTTTTTCATTAAACCTTCTTATTTCCCTTTGGAAAAATACCCATGAGTTTGATTGAGTATTAAACTGGAAGGTATACAATGTGTCAGCTTCTGCCCAATTTATTTTTGTTTCCTTATCATCAATAATTTCTGATTTTGGCTGGGCGTTTACACTTATTACAATAAATGCCGTCCACACTATTCCGAACATTATTTTTTTTATTGTTTTCATAACTTTATGTTTTAAAATTTAACTTTTTAATATTTGTTTTCTAATTTAAAGATGAAGAAATAAATAAACACCCTATCGGGACAAGATAATGGCCTGAATGTTAGAGTAATAGAAAAGAGCTATATATTTAATATAGCCCTTCTTTTTTAATGAGAATAAGGTTTATTCGTATCGTAATGCATCGGAAGGATTACTTCGTGCTGCTTTAAGAGATTGATAAAAAACTGTAACCAATGCTATTAATATTGAAATTAAAGCCGATAATATAAAAATGTCTGGAGAAATTTTGATTTTAAATGCAAAAGTTTGTAACCATTTATTCATGCCGTAATATGCGATAGGTATTGCAAAAATATTAGCAACAAGAACCCATTTAATAAATTCTTTAGAAATCATAATAATAATTTGAGATGACGAAGAACCTAATGATTTACGAATACCGATTTCCTTAGTTCTACTTTCTGCAATAAAAGCCGCAAGTCCAAATAATCCAAGTATTGCAATAATTATAGCAATTATTGAGAAATACCTGAAAAATTTTCCTAAACGATTATCCGATTTGTATAAATTATCGATTTGTTCTTCTACAAAACTATACTCAAAAGGCACATTTTCAGAGAATTCTTTAAAAACCGTTTCAATTAGTTCTATTGTTTCCTGTGTATTTTCAGGTTGAATTTTAATGTTAACAGCACCATGCCAATCTCCGTTCCATACAAGTCCCTGAGGACCTATTTGTTCGTGCAATGACCTGTAATGAAAGTTTTTAACAACTCCAATTATTTCGCACTCCTTACTTGGTAAAGCAGTAAAATACCATTCATCCCTATGAAATATAGTTCCTGCGGCTTCCCCAAGTTTCAAGCCTGCTTTTTTTACAGCCTCTTCATTTAATATGATCTTTTTCTGGTAATCAGCTTTACTGTCAAAATTAAAATTACGACCCTCAATGAGTTCTATTTCATAAAGATCAAAATATGCGGGATCAATCGGATGTAATTGGATGCCAGTTAGTTTTCCGTCAGAGTTAAAGTCAAATCCTTCTGTATTTCTAATTGACGTTAATTTCCCCCCGCTATATGCAACTTCTTTAATTTCCGGGTGATTCAATAACCTTTGTTTAAATGCATCTTTTTGAGATCTTATATTCGAATTCAAACTTAAAGTGATAATATTTTCTTTATTGAATCCCATATCCTTATTCTTCAAAAAATTCAGTTGTTTCTGAACAGTAATGGTACAAGCTATTAGTGCTATGGATATTGTAAATTGAACTATGATCAATATTTTTCTAAAAATTGCAGCACTTTTACCTTTTGTTTTTTCACCCTTTAATACACTTATGGGTTTAAATGCTGTAAGGTAAAATGAAGGGTATAGCCCTGCTATAACACCAATTAAAATAGTTCCAACAACTGAAATACTCAAAAATGTTGGGTTAATAACAGTAATTAAAGATAAGCTCTTCTGCATTAGGTTGTTGTAAAAAGGGAGTAAGGCTTGTACAAGAGTAATTGCAATCACAAACGAAATAAAAGTTATTAAAATAGATTCAGATAAAAACTGAAATATGAGTTGTCTTTTAAAGCCTCCTAAAACTTTTCGCATTCCTACTTCTGTTGCTCTTGAAGAAGCTTTTGCTGTAGTAAGGTTTATAAAGTTAATACAGGCTATAAAAATGATAAAAAGACCAATTGCAAAAAATAGCTTTACGTTATTTTTATTGCCATGTATTACACCAAAATCTGCCTGAGTATGATCTGCGAAATACACATCTTTTAACGGTCTTAATGTAATAATAAGGTCTTCGCCATCTTCAAAATGCTCGGCAAATTTTTTTGTAAATTCATCGTCCAGCTTTCTTTCCAAATTTTTACTATCGAAATATTCAGGAAGCAAAAAGTATGTTTGAAATTGCCAGGTTCCGTAACTCCTTAAATATTCTTTACCATTTAAAACCCCTAAAAGTTTAAAAGGGATTAATGCTTCTATTTGAATATGAAAATTTGGAAATTCTTTGATAACACCCTTCACAACAAGTTCATAACCTCTGGTTGTTTTAATAATCTGATTAATGGGGTCAATATCACCAAAAAATATTTTTGCTATTCGTTCTGTTAGAATAATAGAGTTAGCGACTTCAAAAGCTGTTTCCGGATTTCCTTTTACAAATTGAGTTGTAAAAACATCAAAAAATGTAGAATCGGTAAGCATAATATGAGGAATTTTAAAAGTTGTAGCCTCATGATGAAAAACCTGACTTCCCCAGGATTTAAATCTTACTACTTTTTCAATTTCTGGATACCAGTCCTGAGCATCGAGACCCATAGCTGATGGTAGATGAACGGATTCTGCATCTCCCTGCTCGAATCTATAAATCCGATCGTAATTTTCGTTGAATTTATCGAACGAATATTCATTTATTACAAATAAATTAATTAAAATGAAAAGTGTAATTCCAATTGATAATCCGATAAAATTTATTAACGAATATCCAAAGTTCCTGTAAATGTTCCTAAACGCTGTTTTTAAATAATTTTTTATCATCTTTTAGTAATTTTAGCCCTGTTTAATAAGAACTAATGATAAAATTGTGCCAATCTCTAAAAACGCCTGACAATAAAGTATTTGTGGTTTATGTCTATTGTTTTTTAATGTAGTAGTGTCCCAATATGGCACAAAAATTTGTGTCATATTGAGACAATTCGTACTTTTGAATAATATCAATATTAATAATAATTATGGGCAGTATCAAGGGGAGGATCTTAATTGTTGATGATGATAAAGATGTTTTAACTACAGCACGTATTGCTTTAAAACAATGCTTTACGGATATAGTAACAGAAGAAAATCCAAAAAGGATTCCTGATTATATAAAAAATGAAGATTTTGATCTTATTATTCTTGATATGAATTTTAAACCAGGAGCTACAAACGGAGCGGAAGGCCTATTTTGGTTAAAAAAGATTCTGGAAATTGACTCTGAATTATGTGTATTAATGAATACTGCGTATGGAGATATACAAATAGCTGTAGAAGCAATGAAATTAGGAGCATGTGAGTTTATTGTAAAACCCTGGGAAACTCAAAAATTCTTAGCAACGGTACAATCAGTTTTTAAATTAAGTAAAACCCGAAAACAAGTAAATAAATTACAGTTTACTCAACAAATACTAAATCAGGAAATCGAAAAAAATTTCCCTGAAATTATAAGCAAATCAGGTTCAATGAAGCCTGTATTTTCAGCAATTGAAAAAGTGTCGGGGACAGACGCAACGGTTTTAGTTTTGGGAGAAAACGGAACAGGTAAAGAAGTGGTGGCAAGAGAGATTCACCGAAAATCAAAGCGCTCTGAGAATCCTTTTATTAATGTAGATCTTGGTGCTATTTCTGAAACATTATTTGAATCAGAATTATTTGGACATAAAAAAGGAGCATTCACAGATGCAAAAGAAGATAAACCCGGAAGATTTGAAATAGCTTCAGAAGGAACTCTGTTTTTGGATGAAATAGGAAATCTCCCTCTAAATCTCCAGTCGAAATTATTATCTGTTATTCAAAACAGGACAATAAACCCTGTGGGGTCAAATAAAAATATTGATATAGACATCAGGTTAATTTGTGCAACAAATAAAGATTTGTATCAAATGGTTGAAAGGGGTGAATTCAGACAGGACTTATTGTATAGAATAAATACTGTTGAAATAAATATTCCTCCTTTAAGAAACAGGAAAGAAGATATTCCCGTATTAACGGAAAGTTTTCTGAAAAAATATAGCGAAAAGTATAACAAAAGAGATCTAAAGGTTTCTTCCAAAGCAACTCAGGCTCTTTCAGATTATAACTGGCCAGGAAATATTAGAGAACTGCAACATCTGGTTGAAAGAGCAGTAATAATGACAGAGGATAAAACAATTACAGAAACAGATTTTTCTCTTAAAAAATATAACAAAACTAATTTGACTGATTCACTTAATGTTGAGAATCTTGAGAAACAGGCAATTATTAATGCTATACAGAAGTACAATGGGAATTATACAAAAGCTGCAGGTGAACTTGGCTTGGGAAGAAGTACCCTGTATCGAAAAATGAAGAAATATGATATTTAAAACGTTTAGAAATATCTCAATATTTTATATTGTTGTAATTATTATATTAACAGCCGCAGGTGTTTATATCTTATTTAATACATATTTTTGGTTAACGTCATTTTGGATTTTCTTAATTAACCTTGGAGCTATTGTAATTTTTTTAAGATTTATTAAAAGAGAATATAAAAAATTATCCCATTTTTTGAATTCTATAGATCAGGATGATTTTTCTCCTCCTTTTTCAAAAAGTTTTGAAGATCTGGATTTAAACAATGCATTTCAGAAACTTTCACAGGTAATTGTTTCATTACGTGATGAAGCTCAGATTAATTATCAGTACCTGCAGACAATAATAAACCAGGTTGATACTGCGATTGTATGTGTCGACAGCTCCGGAAAAATTGTTTTATCAAACAATTCATCCAATAAATTATTTAAGAAAAATGTTCTCAGAAATATTAATTCTTTACATATTTCAAATGATGATTTACCCGGCATATTAAAAAAATTGAAAACTGGAGAAAAAAAATTAGTTAAATTCAGTATTAGAGGTGAATTATATAACTATTCAATTCAGTTAGCAGATTTTAAAGTGCTTAAGGAAGATTATAGATTGTTTACATTCCTTAATGTTCAAAGTGAACTGGAACAAAATGAATTAGAATCATGGCAAAAACTTACCAGGGTTTTAACGCACGAAATAATGAATTCAGCAATTCCAATTTCTAATTTATCCGGATTGGTTTATCAAATGCTTTTTGATAAAAACAATCAGTTTTTTACGGAAATTAACGAAGAGCAAAAATCTGATATTAAAGAAGGCTTAAATACGATTGAAAGCAGAAGTAAAGGCCTTGTTAATTTTGTTGAGGCAACAAGAAGTTTTACTAAAATGCCAAAACCGGAGCTTAAAGAGATTTCCATACAACCGGTTATTAGTAGAATTATTTCTTTACTTAAATCAAAAATAAATGAATCAGGAATCCTGCTTAATGTTAACATTCCTGAGGACGAAATTAAAATAATCGCTGATCAATCTCTGGTTGAACAGGCTTTCTTAAATATCATTTTAAACGCTATTGATGCTTTAAAGGAAACTGAAAAACCGATTCTGGAAATAGAAATAAACCGAAACGCAGAAAATCATATTGTTATTATTATTAAAGATAATGGGATGGGTATTTCAATTGAAGAACTTGAAAATATATTTATCCCTTTTTATACTACAAAGCCCGAAGGTTCAGGTATTGGGTTGAGTATTGCCAGACAAATTATGTTCCTGCATAAAGGAAATATTTCTGTGAAGTCTGAACCTAATGAAGGCGCAGTTTTTACTCTTACTTTTTAAAAGGAGCTGTTCATAATTTTTCGATGTGTAAAACTTTAACAATTTTTGTTAAAAACTTAGCTTCTTTTATTTAAAGTATTAATTAATCTGATCGTATTTTCACATCGAATAATTAATCCCATATATATACTATGCTTACAGTTGATCAGATTGATAATAGATTCTTAGTGTCTTTTTATAATGTTACAAAGTTAAATGTCTTAAATTCTAAAGAAATTGAATCCAGATTGGTTTCTTTAATATGTCAGGCCGATTCAAATTTGACTTTAAATTTTTCCGGAATAAAATTTATCGATAGCTCAGGCTTTGAGGCACTTTTAAGTTTATATAAAACTTCAAAACTGCATAATTCAAATTTAAATCTAATAAACCTTTCTGAAGAATTAATGGAACTTATGCAGTTAGTTGAATTAGACCGTGTTTTTGAAATAAATTAATATTTCAGGATATTTCCGGAATAAATTCGGTTTATGAATTAATCAACAGGCTTGCCTATAAGTGTAGCCGAAGTGCAGTCTGTTATTTCTACAAAAACATAATCACCGGTTTTATAATTTTGTTTAGGAAAAACAACTACTTTGTTTTGTGAGTTTCTACCAAATAATTGATCTTCTGATTTTTTTGAAACACCCTCAACCAGCACCTCAAATACTTTTCCCAGATCTATTTTTTTACTTATTTCAGACAGTTTTCCTTGTAATTCAATTATTTCTGTTAATCTTTTTGACTTAACATCTTCAGCAACGTCATCTTTTAAGTGTCTGGCTGCGTATGTTTTAGGTCGTTCAGAGTATTTAAACATGAAGGCATAATCATAATTAACCCAGGTCATTAAGCTAAGTGTTTCTTGATGATTTTCTTCTGTTTCTCCTGAGAAACCAGTCATAATATCGGTCGAGATAGCACAGTCTGGCAGAATTTTTTTAATCGACAATATTTTATCCATATACCATTCTCTTGAATAATCGCGTTTCATCTTTTCAAGAACTTCAGTACTTCCGGATTGTGCCGGTAAATGAATATGATTACATATATTACTGTACATTGCCATTGTAAAAAGCACATCATCAGACATATCTTTCGGATGTGATGTGGAAAATCTGATTCTTAATGTAGAACTAATTTTAGCAACCATTTCAAGTAGTTGAGCAAATTTTATTGTTCTACCTTGCTTGCCTGCAGTCAGGTCATGATCTTCTGATTTCCAGTTATATGAATCAACATTTTGTCCCAGTAAAGTTATTTCTTTATATCCTTTTTGAAAAAGATCTTCAGCTTCTCTTAAAATTGATTGCGGATCCCTGCTACGCTCAGCTCCACGTACATAAGGTACAATACAATAAGAACACATATTATTACACCCGCGCATTATAGAAATAAAAGCAGAAACACCATTCTTGTCTAGTCTCACAGGGCTTATATCTGCATAAGTTTCTTCTTTAGACAAGATCACGTTTATTGCTTTTTGTCCTGCTTCTACAGTTTCCAGTAATTCGGGTAAGCTTCTGTAGGCATCGGGTCCGACTACAAGGTCAACAATTTTCTTTTCTTCAATTAATTTTTCTTTAAGCCTTTCTGCCATGCAGCCAATCACACCAACAGTAAGTTCAGGTTTTTTCTTTTTAATTTGCTTAAAAACATCCAAACGGCCCCAGATGCGCTGTTCTGCATTTTCCCTTATGGAGCATGTATTTACCAGAATTACATCTGCTTCGTAAATATCTTCGGTTACAATATAGCCTTTATCTTCCATTACAGACGCAACAACTTCGCTGTCTGCAACATTCATTTGGCATCCATATGTTTCAATATATAGTTTTTGAGATTCTCCCGATTTTGAACTATCCATTTTAAATATTCTTATGTGAAAATACCTATGCAAATTTATTAAAAATATAAAGTAAAATTCAGATTATCAGTTTTTCTTAATAAAGACTGTTTCGTATAATTTATTTTCCTGGCTAGTTGAATATTTATTTCTAAAATTTATTAATTTTACTGCTATCATATTATATAATAAACACAATAAATATATTGTTATGTCAGGTCACAGTAAATGGTCAACTATTAAAAGAAAAAAGGGAGCAGCAGACGCTAAGCGATCTAAAATGTTCTCAAAAATTGTAAAAGAAATTTCAATAGCTGTTAAAGAAAGTGGCCCCGATCCGGAAGCTAATCCAAGATTACGTTTAGCAATGAATAATGCCAAAGGTGTTAATATGCCTAAAGATAATGTTGAGCGTGCAATTAGCAAAGCTGATAAAGAAGGTGATAACCTTGAAGAAATGTCTTTTGAAGGATACGCTCCCTTTGGAATTGCTGTATTTGTTGATTGCTTAACAGATAATAAAAACAGGACGGTTAGTAATGTAAGAGCTGTATTTACAAAATACGGAGGAAACTTAGGTAAAAACGGATCATTAACTTTCCTTTTTGATACTAAAGGTATTTTTAACTTTCCGGTTTCGGAAGATATGGATATGGATGAATTCGAACTTGAGATGATAGATGCTGGTGCTGAGGATATTGAAATTGACGAAGGTTTAATTACGATTACAACTGCAAAGGAAGATTTCGGGAGTGTACAGAAAAAGCTGGATTCTTTGAATGTTGAAGTTGAAAATGCAGGATTACAACGTGTTCCAAATGATACAAAAGTATTGGATGTTGTTAATGCATTAAAAGTTTTAAAAATGATCGACGCATTTGAGGATGATGAAGATGTTCAGGATGTATACCATAGTCTGGAGCTTACAGATGAGATTGCAGAAGCAATGGAATAGATTTTTAAGAATTATATTAGCCGGTCATTTCTTCATAGATTTGACCGTTTTTTATTTTTTCCCGGAATAATATTAATAATTTGTATTTTTATGATCTTCTAAAATTTCGGATAATGAGTAAAAAGTTTATTCTTTCTTTAGATCAGGGTACTTCGAGTTCACGATCATTATTATTTGATAAAGCAGGAAATGTTGTCGATTGGGACCAAACTGAATTTAAACAATATTATCCTAAAGCAGGTTGGGTTGAGCACGATCCTTTGGAAATCTGGGAATCACAAATATCGACTGCACAAAAGCTAATTGAAAAGCGAAAAATTGATCTGTGTGAAATTGGTGCAATTGGTATTGCAAATCAGAGAGAAACCATTATTCTGTGGGATAAGAATACAGGAGGACCGGTTTACAGGGCAATCGTCTGGCAGGATAAACGTACAGCCGAATTATGTAAAAAGCTATCTAAAGAAGGCTGGGATGAGTATGTAAAGAAAAATACAGGTTTAGTAATTGATTCATATTTTTCAGCAACAAAAATTCATTGGATATTAAATATTGTTCCGGGAGTTCTTGAAAGAGCAAAGAAAGGAGAAATTCTGGCCGGAACAATTGATACATGGTTGGTGTGGAAACTTTCTGCTGGTAAATTGCATATTACAGATTTCTCAAATGCATCCAGAACAATGTTATTTAATATCCGAAGTTTAAAATGGGATGATGATTTGCTGGAATTATTTGGAATTCCAAAACAAATATTACCTGAAGTAAAAATGTCTTCAGAAATTTATGGACTTACCGATAAATCAATATTCGGAACGGAAATTCCGATAGCTGGCATTGCGGGTGATCAGCAGGCAGCATTATTCGGGCAGGCATGTTTATCCGATGGAATGGCAAAAAATACATATGGCACCGGTTGTTTTATGTTAATGAATACTGGTAATAAGCCTGTTGAATCAGAATCAGGATTATTAACAACTATTGCATGGGGTTTAAATGGTGAAATAAAATATGCTCTTGAAGGAAGTGTTTTTATTGCAGGTGCAGCAATTAAATGGTTGCGGGATGCGTTGAAGCTAATAAATAATGCATCAGAAACAGAACAAATTGCTAATGAGATTGAGGATACCGAAGAAGTATACGTGGTTCCTGCATTTTCGGGTTTAGGAGCTCCCTATTGGGATATGTTTGCTCGTGGTGCAATATTAGGATTAACACAGGGAGTTACTGATAAGCATATTGTTCGTTCAACATTGGAATCCTTGGCATATCAGACGATGGACGTGCTTAAAGCAATGGAAAAAGATTCTGGAATTAAGTTAAAATCTCTGAATGTTGATGGTGGAGCTTGTGTGAATAATTTTTTAATGCAATTTCAGGCTGATATCTTAAATGTTCAGGTAAACCGACCAGTAAATATTGAAACTACTGCATTGGGAGCAGCTTTAATGGCAGGTTTGGCTGTGAATTTTTGGACTATGGATGAAATTATTGAACAACGGGAAATAGAAAGGACTTTTAAACCAGCAATGAATGTAGAAAAAAGAGAAAAATTATATAAAGGTTGGAACAAAGCCGTTGAAAAAGCAATGAATTGGCAACAGTAAATTTTTAAGGAACAAATTTTGTAATATGTAAAAGATGGGAAAAAATATAATTAAGAATATCGCAGGACTTATTGTACTGATTATTATTTTAAGTAGCTGTAATGCATATAAAACAGTTGATATTGGAGATGTAGATAATGTGAATTTCAAAGGAATGGCGGATAATAAAATAAGCCTTGAATTGTCGATTCCGGTTACGAATCCAAATACATATAAAATTAAAATAAAAGAAATGGATTTGGATGTGACAATTAATGGGAAATATTTAGGAAAAATGAAAAATGCAGCTGAAATTATTATCCCAGCTAAATCAAGTGATTTACAGGTTTTTCCGGTTGATATACATGTCACAAATATATTGGCAAGTATGTCTTCATTGTATAAAATACGAAAATCGAATAGCTTTGAAATGCAGATTGAAGGAACTATTAAAGTAAAAGCATTTATTAGTAGCAAAACAATAGAAGTGTCAGAAAAACAGACTGTTAATATTTAATATTTGGAATCTCTTTATTTCATACAGCATAAAGGTTTCTAAGAAAAAATGTTTAATTTTGTATTCTCAATAATTGTAAAGGATGACATATTTAAAAAAAACATTAGCAATATTATTTGTTTTCATTTCAGTTTGTGGTGTTTTTGGTCAGTCATATTCCCAATCTGTCGATAGTGAGGATATTTTTCTTAAAATTCAGGAAAAGGAAGTAAATCAGGGAGATATATTAATTTTCCAGGATATGAGAATTAATGATCTTATATATAGCCACATCGAACAAAACAAGCGTAAAGAGGGAGTTCCAGGGTACAGAATAAGAATTTACTCAGATTTAGGAAGTTCTGCCAGAGGTGCATCTCAGCAAACAAAAGCTAAATTTTACGGATTATTCCCTGAGATCCCAATTTATCGCGGATATGTAAGTCCTTATTACAGAGTTTTGGTTGGCGATTACAGAACCAGGATAGATGCTCTAAAGGATTTTAAGAGAGTTAAGAGATATTTCCCATCGGCGTTTATTGCTCCCGATAAAATAAATTACCCTAAACTTGAAGAATAAGTTTAAATTTTATGTCAGAAAAGAAGGATATCAGAATAATAAAAAAAGCTTCTTTGATAAATAGAAGCAATGTTATCCGAAGCCTGAATAAAAGATCAATTATATTTTCAAAGCATTTAACTGAAAAAACCGAAGCCGGTTTTATCCCTTTTTCAGATTTTTATTGTTTAATTTTTGTATAAATACAGTCAATAACTTTAGATAAAATGAGCGATCAGATAAAACACGAATGTGGCATAGCATTAATACGTTTATTAAAACCATTAGAATATTATCAGGCTAAATATGGTTCATGGATGTATGGTTTGCATAAGTTATATCTGTTAATGGAGAAACAACACAATCGTGGCCAGGATGGCGCTGGTCTTGCAACATTAAAATTTGATTTGCGTCCGGGTAAAAAATATATACACCGGTTTAGATCCAATGGAGAATCTCCTATCAAAGAGGTCTTTTCTGAAGTAAATAGCTTTCATACTGCGATTGAAGAGAAAAATCCGGATTTATTAAATGATTCTGTTTGGGCTAAGGAAAATTTACCTTCTGCAGCAGATATTTACCTCGGACATCTCCGCTACGGAACTTTTGGTGGAAATGATGTTGAATTCGTACAACCTCTGATGCGCGAAAATAATTGGAAATCCAGAAGCCTTATGCTGGCTGGAAACTTTAATATGACAAATGTAGATGAGTTATTTAAAGTTCTGACTGATTTTGGGCAACATCCAAAGGAATATTCTGATACAGTAACAGTGCTTGAAAAAGTTGGGCACTTTTTAGACGAGGAGAATCAGCTTTTATTTCGTCAGTATAAAAATGATGGATTTATAAATAAGGAAATATCATCACTTATTGCTAAAGACCTTGATATTAGGAAAATATTACAGGAAGCAAGCAAGGACTGGGACGGAGGATATGCAATTGCAGGTGTTTTAGGTCATGGCGATGCTTTTGTTATGCGTGATCCGAACGGTATTCGCCCTGCTTATTATTATTCCGACGATGAAATTGTAGTAGTTGCTTCAGAACGTCCGGTTATACAAACAGTTATGAATATTGAAACAGGGAAGGTTAATGAGGTTAATCCAGGAGAAGCGCTGATAATTAAAAAAGACGGGACAATATTATCCGAAGAAATAAGAGTTCCACAGAAACGAACTTCCTGTTCCTTCGAACGAATTTATTTCTCACGCGGAAGCGACAAGGATATTTATCAGGAAAGAAAGCAACTTGGAAGATTACTTGTTCCTCAAATAATAAAAGCAATTGATAACGATATTGAAAATTCTGTTTTTTCATTTATTCCTAATACCTCCGAAACAGCATTTTATGGAATGATTGACGAGTTAAAATCTCATGTGCTTAAAGAACAGAAAAAAGAGATACTGGCACTGGGCGAAAAGATCAATGAAAAAGAATACGACCGGATCATGACTAAAAAGGTTCGTGTTGAAAAAATAGCCGTAAAGGATATAAAACTCAGAACATTTATAGCACAGGATAAGGGGCGAAACGATATGGTGGGCCATGTTTATGATATAACATATGGAACAGTACGTGAAGGGATTGATAATCTTGTTATTATTGATGATTCGATTGTTCGGGGAACAACCTTGCGCGAAAGTATATTAAAAATTATTGATCGTTTAAAACCAAAGAAAATTGTCGTCGTATCTTCTTCTCCTCAAATCAGATATCCTGATTGCTATGGTATCGATATGGCAAAACTTGGAGATTTTGTTGCGTTTAAAGCGGCCGTAGAGTTATTAAAAGAAAATGGAAAGGAGGCTGTGATTAATGATATTTATAAAAAATCAAAAGCGCAGGAAAATTTACCTAAAGAACAAATTGTTAATTATGTAAAAGAGATTTATAAGCCATTTACACCTGAAGAAATTTCAGCAAAAATATCAGAATTACTGAAATCAAAAGAGGTAAAAGCCGAAGTGCAAATTGTTTTTCAAACTATTGAAAACCTTCATGCAGCATGCCCTAATGATACGGGCGACTGGTATTTCACAGGTAAATACCCAACTCCCGGAGGTAATAAAGTAGTTAATAAATCATTTGTTAACTTTATTGAAGGTAAAAATCAGAGAGCTTACTAAAAGTATTAGTTCAAAAATAAAAATGCGCTGTGTTAAGCGCATTTTTACGTAATTCATGTAATTATTTCTTTTGATCAATATACGTGTCTATGTGTCTTTCTATTTTTGTAGGTGGGATTTCATCAATAGTAATCAAAATACCAGATTCTTCAACTCCTCCAAAAGTTTCATTTATTGATGTTCCAAAAAATTTCATAGTTGGAGAAAGATTCATATAAGCATTAATTAACGGAGGGATATTTAAGTTAAATTCTCTTACACTTTTTTGAAGGATTTTATAATTCTCTTTATAATTTTCCCCGGTGAACAGAGCTCCCATTTTTTCTTTGTCTATGCCCAATTCAAGAGGGCTTACAGGTGTAACCAGTTTTTTGTTGTCAGGGAATTGCATATTAAGAAAATATAGAATCATGTTTCGCGCATCCTTGTTAAAATGAGGATACATGGTAACTTTTCCAAAGAAATGTTTTATTTGTGGATTCTCCACAACAAGAGCACCTAATCCATCCCAAAGATTATCCAGGGCAAATAATCCTTTACGACCCGCCGATGCAGACTGAAATTTAGGTTGAATAAAAGATCTTCCCAGTTCAATCATAAAAGGCAAATACTCTTTCGTAAACTCTTTTGAAAATTTAAATAATTTAGAAGTTGCCAGACTTTCAGAAACACAGTCAGCATTGCATGTATTAAATCGATAACCCCCTAAAACTTCCATTGCTTCCGGATCCCACGAAATTAATTGTTCGTAAGGTTCTTCCTGAGTATCAAATTTATCAATATCAATATCTTTACCTGTTCCTCCACCGGCATTTCGAAAAGTTAGTTCCCGTAACCGGCCAACTTCTCGCATAACATTCGGAGAATTGTGATAATTTATTATATATAATTCATTTCCTCCGTTATTAGTCTTTCGTAGCAATCTTTCAGGAGATAATTCTTTCTTTAATAGTGTTTTTTCAACAGCTTCAATTACATCTTTCATTTTTTTATTGTAGTAGTTTAGGAATACAAATTTACAAAATATTTTATTTTAACTCTATTTAAATATTTCAGTACTGTTTTCTCTCAGTTTATATATATGGTCTTGTACTTTTTTTGCCCACTCTCTTGGATGTAATGATTTGTCAAAATGTGTATATGGAATTGGGTTTCCAAATGTTAATGTTATGGTTTTATTTCGTTGCTTAAACATTTCGTCAGCAAGGTAAAACATTTCAAAATTGGTTTTAATACCTAGCCATATTCTGAAATTTGAAAGATTATAAAAGAAATTAGTATTTCTTCCATCAATATGAACCGGAACTACATTTCGTTTATGCTGAATAGCTTTTGAAACAAAACTTTTTTTCCATTCAAGATCAATAATTTCTCCTTTAATTTTTCTGGAACATAAGCCGGCCGGAAAACTAAGTACTTGTTTGTCTGATTTGTATACCTCTTCAATTCTTTTTACATACTCAACAGATTGCTTCCCATGTTTGTTAATAGGAATAAATATAGGATCAACATTTTCAAAACTCATTAATAAATCGTTAACCAAAAAATGAAGTTCAGGATGAATTTGACCAAGCGTATGTGTTAGAACAGTTCCGTCTAGCCCGCCAAGGGGGTGGTTTGCTACAAAAAGATTACGTCCGTCTGTTGGAATATTTTCTTTGCCATTTACACATATTTTTATATTGAAATATTCAACAACGGCTTTTACATAATCAAGACCATATTTATCACCAATAATAGGAATCGCATCGTTAATTTCTTTCTGATGTACAATACGTTCAATATATTTATAAATAAACCCAGGCAGCATTTTAGCAACCTTTGGGTTCCTTTTCCTGAAAACTTCTCTGATATTAATTTTATCCATTTTAATATTTGATTTATGCTACAAAATTAAAGTAAATATTCTTATAAAATTTCCCAGTAAAATTTGATAAGGATATACGGGAGAATTAAATAGTTGTAAATTCTGTAAAAAGCCCGTAGTTTCTTGGTTTTAGGGGATTGTGTTAAAGGGAGTAGATCGTTTAAATATATAGAAAGTGGTAAAAGTTATTAACAAAGTGGTAAAAAATGGGAGAAAGTGGTAAATTGTGGTAGATTTTTGTATATTTTTACGAGTTAAGAAGGTATTGCTATATGACAACATTAATAGGTGATTACAATTGTAAAGTAGATGAAAAAGGAAGGGTTACTTTTCCTTCTTCACTTAAGAAACAGATGGGGTCTGTTTCTGAAAGCCGTTTTGTTGTAAAAAAGGACATATTTGAACAGTGTCTGGTATTGTTCCCTATCGAAGAATGGGAACGGCAAAATGCAATAATTCGCGGGAAAATAAATCCTTATAACAAAGAGCACAATAAATTTCTGAGAAATTTTTATCGGGGATCAGCAGAAATTGTACTTGATAGTAACAACAGAATGCTTATTCCAAAAAGATTGCTGGATCTTGCAAATATCTCTAAAGAAGCAATTTTGGCCGGACAGGACGGTAAAATTGAAGTTTGGTCTAAAGAGTTGTATGAATTAGTCGGGCAAAAGCAAGACGATTTTGCTACTCTGGCTGAAAAAATAATGGGGGGAGAGTTTGAATCAGGAAATTGATTAGTAATGGGGTATCATACACCAGTCTTACTCAATGAAAGTGTTGAAGGCTTACAAATAAGACCAGACGGGATTTATGTCGATGTAACTTTTGGAGGTGGAGGCCACTCAGGCGAAATCATAAAACATATTGAAACAGGAAAGCTGGTTGCATTCGATCAGGATGATGATGCTTTGCCTAATTTAATTGATGACAAGCGATTTGTTTTTGTTAATCATAATTTCAGGTTCTTAAAGAATTTTTTGAAGTATCATAAAATTGATAAGGTCGATGGGCTTATAGCAGACTTAGGAGTTTCATCTCATCATTTCGATAAGCCTGAACGGGGATTTTCATTCCGTTTCGATGGCAAACTTGATATGAGAATGAATCAGAGTGCAAAGGTTTCTGCTGAGAATATTGTAAACGAGTATGAAGAAGTGGATTTGGCAAGGATTTTTTGGGAATATGGAGAGTTGAAAAGTAGTAGAAAACTAGCAAAAGCAATTGCAGGTCAGCGGGGAAGTAAAAAAATAGAAACCATAAAAGAATTTACTAACCTTTTAATGCCTTTTTTACCAAAGCATGCTGAGCATAAGTTTTTGGCAAAAGTATTTCAGGCTTTAAGAATTGAAGTAAATCGCGAGATGGAGTTTTTAAAGGAAATGCTTCTTCAGACTATGGATATAATAAAGCCGGGTGGAAGATTGGTGGTTATTACGTATCATTCATTAGAAGATCGTATTGTAAAGAATTTTATTAAAAATGGTCAGTTTGAAGGCGAAGTTGAAAAAGATTTCTTTGGAAATGTATCAGTTCCTTTCAAGGCTGTCAACAGAAAAATAATAGTGCCCGATGATGCAGAAATTGGAAAAAACAACAGAGCGCGTAGCGCCAAACTAAGAATTGCAGAAAGAATATGATAGGCGATAAAAAAGATAACGTTGAGTTTATTGAAGAAAAGCAGGAACGCAAAGAACATAAATTTGGTTCTATTAAGGATTTGCTCGATGGTTCTCTGATAGCCAATGATTTTATTGCTAAGCAACTTACTTATATAGTGTTTATGGTAGTACTGGCATTTGTATATATCGCAAACAGGTATCATGCTGAAAAAATTGTACGTGCCAGCGTCGAACTAACTAAAGAAATAAGTGATTTGAGGGCTGAAGCAATTACAACATCGTCTGAGCTGATGTTTATAAGTAAACAGACAGAAGTTGCAAAACTGGTTGAAAGCAGGGGGCTTGGTTTAAAAGAATCTATAGAACCACCAAAAAAAATAATAATTGAAAAGTAATTTGATTTATGCCATTAAAAAAAGAAATAGTTTGGAGAGTAGGTGTGATTTATATTTTCATGCTGGCTTTTGCTATTCTTATTATTGGTAAAATTCTTTATTTACAATTAATAGAAGGTGCTAAATGGAAAGATAAAGCACAAACACTTACCCTACAGGACATAACAATTGAACCGAATCGTGGAGACATACTGGCTTCTGACGGAAGACTACTTGCAAGTTCGGTTCCGTATTACGAAATAAGAATGGATACGCGAAGTACAGGAATGGACGACGCAATATTTAATTCCGGTATTGATTCTTTATCGATGAAGCTTTCTGAACTTTTTAGAGATAAATCTCAAAGCGAATATAAAAATGATCTGGTTAAAGCAAGGAAAAGTGGAGAGCGATTTCACCTAATAAAAAGAAGAGTTAATTATAATCAGCTAAAAAAAATTAAGACATTCCCAATTTTCAGATTGGGTCAGTATAAAGGTGGATTTATTGCAATTCAAACAAATCTAAGAATTCAGCCCCATGTTAGTCTGGCATCAAGAACAATAGGCAAAACTACTCTAGGTGAAGGTGGAAATGTTGTAGGAATTGAAGGAGCTTACGATAAAGAAATGAAAGGTGTTGAGGGAGTGCGATTAATGCAGCGTTTAAACGGAAATGTTTGGATGCCTGTTCACGATGGAAATGAAGTTGAACCAAGAGATGGAATGGATATTGTCACAACAATTGATGTTGATATTCAGGATGTTGCTGAAAATGCATTGTTAAAGCAATTAACTCGTCATGAAGCAAGGCATGGAACAGCTGTTTTAATGGAAGTTTCAACTGGTGAAATTAAGGCAATTGTAAATCTCCAAAGAAATAGCAAAGGACAGTATAAAGAATCTTATAACTATGCAATAGGAGAAAGCCGGGCACCAGGATCAACCTTTAAGCTTGCTTCTATAATTGCCTTACTGGAAGATGGTTATGTTGAATTAGAAGACACGGTTCATACTGGTAATGGAGAAATAATGTATTACGATAAAAAAATTGCGGATACAAAAAAAGGAGGGCATGGGATAATAACGGTTCAGGAAGTTTTTGAACTATCATCAAATGTTGGAATTTCCAAACTTGTTACTGATTATTACACCGGTAAAGAAGAAAAATTCATTAACCGCTTGTATGGCATGAACCTGAATAATAGGCTGGGAATAGCAATAAAGGGTGAAGGCGAGCCGGAAATAAAATATCCGGGCGATAAGTTATGGTCGGGCGTTTCATTACCACAAATGTCGATTGGATATGAAGTCCGGTTAACTCCATTACAAACACTCACATTATACAATGCAATAGCAAATGATGGTAAAATGGTAAAACCAAAGTTTGTAAAAGGCTTAATGTATCATGGAGATTTGGTAAAAACTTTCAATACAGAAGTTTTAAAACAATCAGTTTGTTCAAGATCTACTTTGCGAAAAGTAAAAATAATGCTTGAGGGAGTTGTTGAGCGTGGTACGGCAAAAAATATCAGAAATGAAAACTATAAGATAGCCGGAAAAACCGGAACTGCACAAATAGCAAATAAAGAATCAGGTTATAGCGATAAATCAAAAATTAGTTATCAGGCTTCGTTTGCGGGGTATTTCCCTGCCGATAATCCAAAATATTCATGTATTGTGGTTGTGAATGCACCATCACGAAATGTTTATTACGGAAATTTAGTTGCAGGACCTGTTTTTAAAGAAATAGCCGATAAAGTTTATGCCACAAACGTTGATATGCACGAAGGATTAAAAATGGCAGATAATGAAATGGAAAGCGAAATAGATATTCCATATACCAAAAACAGCAATAGAGATGAATTAAAGAATGCCCTTAATTATTTGGGTATAAATGTGAACGATGAAGATGTTGTTTCCGATTGGGTACTCACAACCAGACTGGATTCCTGTGTGAAGCTGGAAAACAGAACAATAGTCCAAAATTTAATGCCTAATGTAAAAGGAATGGGAGTTAAAGATGCTGTTTTTATTCTTGAAAATATGGGATTGAGTGTTGAATTGCAAGGGCGTGGAACAATTCTAAAGCAATCTATTGCTCCGGGCACAGGAATTTTAAAGGGTGATTTAGTTGTTCTTGAAATGTCATTTAATTAATTGAAAACGGAAGTGAAAATTTTAAGCGACATATTAAAATCTTTAAAAGTTACTCAGGTAACAGGAAATATTGAAATTCCGGTTACTGCAATTGAATTCGACTCAAGAAAAGTTGTGTTGAGTTGTTTATTTGTTGCAACAAAAGGAACTCAGGTTGATGGTCATGATTATATTGAAATGGCTGTTGAGAAAGGAGCAAAAACAATCGTCTGTGAATCATTGCCTTCTAAACAATTTAGCGAAGTGGTTTTTGTAAAGGTAGAGAATTCATTAAAAGCATTGGGGCAGTTGGCATCAGCTTATTATGATAACCCATCTTCAAAATTGAAATTAGTTGGCGTTACAGGTACAAATGGAAAAACTACTACGGTAACATTATTATATAATTTGGTGCGAAAGCTAGGATATAAAGCAGGATTGCTTTCAACAGTAAGAAATTATATTGATGATCAGGTTATTGAAGCAACTCACACAACACCTGATGCCGTTCAAATGAATAAACTCATGAAGCAGATGGCCGATTATGGTTGCGAATATTGCTTTATGGAAGTTAGTTCGCATGCCATTGATCAGTACAGAATTGCAGGCCTCGATTTTGCCGGAACGATATTTACTAATATTACACACGATCATTTAGATTATCATAAAACTTTTGCTGAGTACATTAAGGTTAAAAAGAAATTCTTTGATGATTTAAAACAGGAAAGTTTTGCATTGATTAACACGGATGACAAGAATGGAAGTGTTATGGTGCAAAATACTAAAGCGAAAGTTAAGAATTATGCCGTTCGGTCGGCTGCTGATTTCAAAGCCAAAATCATCGAAAGTCATTTTGAAGGATCGATGTTAAGCATAGACAATACAGATGTCTGGACCTATTTCGTTGGCAGATTTAATGCCTACAATGTTTTGGCCGTTTATGCATGTGCTGTTTTACTCGGATTTGAAAAGGACGAAGTTTTAACAGCGTTAAGTGATATGAAACCTGTTGAAGGCAGATTTGAAACTTTTCGCTCACAAAATGGAATTACAGCAGTTGTTGATTATGCACACACACCGGACGCGTTATTAAATGTACTGAATGCGATTAATCAAATCAGAAATGATGATCAGGAATTAATCACCATTGTTGGTGCTGGTGGTGATCGTGATAAAACTAAACGTCCGGAGATGGCGAGAATTGCAACCGAACACAGCGACAAAGTAATATTAACTTCTGATAACCCACGATCTGAAGATCCGAATTTGATTATTGAAGATATGAAGGTTGGTGTTGACACTGAAAATAAAAAAAAGCTATTGTCAATTGTTAATCGAAAAGAAAGTATTCGTACAGCATGCTTATTGGCAAAAAAGGGAGATATCATTTTAGTTGCAGGAAAGGGACATGAAACATACCAGGAAATAATCGGCATTAAACACCATTTTGATGATCGAGAAGTGATAGAACAAATTTTTAACGAACTATATAATTAACAGGGATTATGCTTTATTATCTATTTGCATATTTAGAACAATTTGATATTCCGGGAGCGGGAATGTTTCAATACATATCATTCCGTTCGGCTTTGACTGTTATTACATCTCTGATTATTTCAATGATATTTGGTAAGAGAGTTATCAATTTTCTACGAAAACAACAGATAGGTGAAGAAGTACGTGATCTTGGACTGGAAGGTCAACTGAGTAAAAAAGGAACTCCTACAATGGGTGGAATTATTATTCTGGGATCTATAATTATTCCTTCATTATTATTTGCCGATATTCTGAATATATATGTAATCTTAATGCTAATAACAACTGTTTGGCTTGGGATTATTGGATTTCTGGATGATTATATTAAAACTTTTAAAAAGAACAAAGGAGGCTTAGCTGGTAAATTCAAAATTATAGGTCAGATTGGTCTGGGATTAATAGTTGGTTTAACACTGTTTATTAGTGATGACGTTGTTGTTCGGGAAAATATTGTTGAAAAACAAAACCTAACTGTTCAGCAGATTATTGAAGGAGATGACAATACCAAAGAAAATACACAACAATTTGCAAACGATATTAAATCCACAAAAACTACAATTCCTTTTTTCAAGAACAATGAATTTGACTATGAATATTTAGTTGGTTTTTTTGGAAAACATAGTCAGAAAGCGGCATGGTTAGTTTTTGTGATTGTTGTAATATTAATTGTTACAGCAGTTTCAAACGGGGCAAATTTGACTGATGGCCTGGATGGTTTAGCAACGGGTACATCGGCAATTATCGGAGCTACATTAGGAATACTGGCTTATGTAGGCGGAAATGTAATTTATGCCGATTACCTGAATATTATGTATATCCCGCATACTGGTGAATTGGTGGTGTTTATGAGTGCATTTATTGGTGCAACCATTGGATTTTTATGGTATAATTCATATCCGGCGCAAGTATTTATGGGCGATACAGGAAGTTTATCCATAGGTGGAATTATAGCTGTATTTGCAATTATCATTCGAAAAGAATTATTGATCCCGATTTTGTGTGGAATTTTTCTGATGGAGAATTTATCAGTAGTAATGCAGGTAGGATATTTTAAATATACAAAACGAAGATTTGGCGAAGGTCGCAGAATTTTTAAGATGTCTCCTATACATCATCATTATCAGATGAAAGGATATCCTGAACCAAAAATTGTAATGCGATTCATGATAGTCGGAATAATTCTGGCTGTTATTTCAATAGTAACTCTTAAAATCAGATAAAAACAAAAATGAGTAAACGAATAGTCATATTAGGTGCTGGTGAAAGTGGAGTGGGGTCTGCCATTCTTGCTCAAAAGAACGGTGCTAATGTTTTTGTTTCTGATTTTGGAATGATTAAAGAAAAGTACAAGAAAAAACTTAATGATTATAAGATTTTATGGGAAGAAGGAAAGCACACAGAAGATTTAATTCTGAATGCTCATGAAATAATAAAAAGCCCTGGAATTCCCGAAAAAGTTGCTATTGTGCAATTGGCAATAAAAAAAGGAATTTCTGTTATTTCCGAAATTGAATACGCTACACGATATACAAATGCTTTTAAAATATGCATTACAGGAAGCAATGGAAAAACAACCACTGCAACATTGATTCATCATATTCTTAAAAATGTAGGATTAAATGTTGGATTGGCGGGAAATGTTGGTCAGAGTTGGGCATTTCAGGTGGCTGAAATGGATTTTGAGTATTATGTAATTGAGTTAAGTAGCTTCCAGTTAGACGGAATGTACGATTTCAAAGCCGATATTGCTATTCTAATGAATATTACGCCAGATCATCTGGATAGATATGAAGGAATGTCTGGCTATACTGATTCAAAATTCAGAATCATTCAGAATCAAACAGAAAAAGATGTTTTTATATACTGTGCCGATGATGAAATAACTAAATCAGAAATAACAAAACGTGAAATAAAGGCGAAACAGCTTCCATTTTCATTAAATCAAAAATTTGTTGAGGGAGCATATAAAGAAAATAAAAATCTAAAAATTAAATATCAATCAAACGAGCTAACTATGTCAATAAACGATCTGGCTTTAAAAGGGCAGCACAACACGTATAATTCGATGGCTGCCGGTATTGCTGCACAAGTGCTTAAAATTCGCAAGGAAGATATTCGCGAAAGCCTGAGTAACTTCCATGGTGTTGAGCACCGTCTTGAGCCTGTGCTAAAGGTTCATGGAATAGAGTTTATTAACGACTCAAAGGCAACAAATGTTAATTCAACCTGGTATGCGCTTGAAAGCATGTCAAATAATCTAATTTGGATTGCCGGAGGAATTGATAAAGGAAATGATTATTCTATTTTGGAAGATCTTGTGCGCAAAAAAGCAAAAGCAATTATTTGTCTTGGTACAGATAATGCAAAAATTCACAAAGCTTTTGGGCATATTGTCGATACAATTATCGATGTGCAGTCTGCCTCAGAAGCTGTAAAAACAGCTTATTACCTCGCGAGAAAGGGTGATTCTGTTTTGTTATCGCCGGCTTGTGCAAGTTTCGATCTTTTCGATAATTACGAGGATCGCGGAAACCAGTTTAAGCAAGCGGTAAGAGAGTTATAAATTAAAACTGAATTTTTAAAAAGAATCTGATAAGAATATGAGATTAAAGGAGATACTGTCTAAGTACTTTAAAGGCGACAGAGTAATCTGGGGAGTGATTTTTACACTTTCAATTTTCTCATTGTTAGCGGTTTACAGCTCGACAGGAACACTTGCTTATAAATATCAGGAAGGAAATACTGCATATTATATCATTAAGCATTTTGTTTTACTTGCCGTAGGGTTGAGTATTATATTTATTACTCATCTGATTCCACATAAATATTACTCGCGCCTATCACAGTTATTCTTATATGCATCGATTTTCTTACTGGCAATTACTTTGGTAATGGGTACAAGCCTGAATCAGGCATCTCGTTGGCTAACTTTGCCAGGCTTAGGTGTTACAATTCAAACATCCGATTTTGCAAAACTGGCTTTGATAATGTATATAGCTCGTATATTATCATTGCGACAGGATGATAAAAAATTAAATGATTTTAACGGTGTATTTGTTTCCCTTATTTTACCGGTTGTAATAGTTTGTGGTTTAATTATGCCGGCAAACTTGTCTACAGCATTAATTTTATTTGCAACATCGTTTTTGTTGATGTTTATTGGTAGAGTAAAAATTAAATTTTTATTTGGTGTAAGTGGAGTTGGTGCTTTAATAGTAGCATTAATAATAGCTGGTGTTATAATATCGGGATCAGGAACCGGACGTATTGGTACATGGCAAAATCGTATTGAGAGTTTTGTTAGTGGAGAAAGTGAAGATAATTATCAGATAGAGCAAAGTAAAATAGCTATCGCAACTGGTGGTATTTTCGGAAAAGGTCCGGGCAATAGCACACAACGAAATTTTTTACCACATCCTTATTCGGATTTTATTTATGCAATAATTATTGAGGAATATGGATTTTTTGGTGGGATTATTGTATTATTCTTATACCTGTTTTTATTGTACAGAGCAGGAGTAATAGTACGGAAAAGCAGAAGAACATTTGCCGCTTTTCTTGCGATTGGATTGACAATAAGTCTGGTATTCCAGGCCATGATAAATATGGGTGTTGCAGTTCACCTTTTTCCTGTTACAGGGCAAACACTCCCGTTAGTAAGTATGGGAGGTTCATCAATTTTATTTACAGGAATAGCATTCGGAATTATTTTAAGTGTGAGCCGAAGTGTTGAAAAAAATGAAGAGTTAATTACTGAACCAGAAACTGAAAGTGAAACAGAAGAATAAAAATATAATTATCAGTGGAGGAGGAACCGGAGGTCATATCTTTCCGGCCATTTCTATTGCTAATGCTATAAATGTACTGGAACCTGAAACTAATATTCTTTTTGTTGGTGCTTTAGGTAAAATAGAAATGGAAAAAGTTCCTGCTGCAGGTTATAAGATTATTGGCTTACCAGTCGCCGGATTACAACGTCGGTTGACAGTAAAAAATATAAGTTTCATTTTTAAATTGATAAGTAGCTTACGAAAATCAAAAAAGATAATTAAAGATTTCAAACCTGATGTTGTTGTGGGTGTTGGCGGTTATGCCAGCGGGCCTGTTTTGTATAAAGCAAATAAGATGAAGATTCCAACAATAATTCAGGAGCAGAATTCATATGCAGGAATCACAAATAAATTACTGGCAAAAAAGGCTAAGAAAATTTGTGTTGCCTATGAGGGAATGGAAAAATATTTTCCTAAAGAAAAAATTATTATAACCGGAAATCCGGTTCGACAGGATTTGATGGATAACATTGGTAATAAAGATGAAGCCATTAACCATTTTGATTTGAAGAAAGATAAGAAAACTATTTTAATTGTAGGAGGGAGTTTAGGAGCGCGAACAATAAATCAAAGTGTAATAGGAGATATTAAAAAAATAGGAAAATCGGATTTTCAGCTTTTATGGCAAACGGGGAAATATTATTTTGATGATGCTAAAAAAGCAGCTGAAGAATCGGGAATTAATAACATAAAAGTGCTTGATTTTATTACAAGAATGGATATGGCTTATGCTGCTGCTGATATTATTATCTCAAGAGCAGGAGCAGGTACAATATCAGAACTTTGTCTGGTTGGAAAGCCCGTAATTCTTGTTCCATCGCCTAATGTAGCTGAAGATCATCAAACTAAAAATGCATTGGCACTGGCAAATAAAGATGCAGCAATTATGATAAAAGATTCGGAAGCCAGAGAAAAATTGATGGATGCTGCACTGAAATTAATTGAAAATGAAGAAGGAATAAAGGTATTGTCAGAAAATGTAAAAGGAATGGCTTTACGCGATTCTGCAAGAAATATTGCTGAAGAAGTTTTAAAACAGGTAGAAAATGACTGAAAATAAAGTAACTGAGATAATGTTAACTGATGAATTAATAATTCATAAGATTTACGTAATCAGGGGAAAGAAAGTGATGATAGACCGTGATCTTGCTGAGCTTTATGGAGTTGAAACAAAGCAATTAAAGAGAGCAGTAAAGCGTAATCTTAAACGTTTCCCTGAAGACTTTATGTTTGAACTGAAACAATCAGAATTTGAGAACTTGAGGAGCCAATTTGGTACCTCAAGTTGGGGCGGCATCCGGTATATGCCTATGGCATTTACAGAGCAGGGTGCAGCAATGTTATCGAGTGTGTTAAATAATGATCGGGCAATTTTGGTGAATATTCAAATAATAAGGGTATTTACAAGGATGCGTGAAATGCTTGAAACACATAAAGAAATATTACAAAAGCTTGATCAATTGCAAAAGAAAGAAATTGAACAGGATGAAAAAATTATGCTGATTTTTGAATACCTAAAACAATTAGAACAGGTAAAACAGGAAGAATTAGAACAATCAAAACGCAATAGAATAGGATACAAACGAAACGAAGACGAATATTAGCTTAAAAACAAAATGGATATTAAGAAAATACATAATGTTTATTTTTTAGGTGTCGGAGGAATTGGAATGAGTGCAATTGCCAGATATTTTAATACTATTGGCAAAAATGTAGCTGGTTACGATAAAGTTTCGAAACCATTAACTTCCGAACTAATAAATGAAGGTATTCATATTCATTTCAGTGATGATATAACGAATATTTCAAACGATTTTAAGAACAAAGAGAATACACTTATAGTTTATACTCCTGCAATTTCAAATAATAATAAGGAGTTGAAATATTTCACCGACCAGGGATTTGAAATTAAAAAGCGCTCTGAAATTTTAGGAATGCTTTCACGGGAAAAGAGATGTATTGCGGTTGCCGGAACACATGGGAAAACAACCATTACAACTATGATAGCGCATTTAATGCGACAGTCACGTATGGGTTGCGATGCTTTTTTGGGAGGAATATCAAAAAATTATAATACTAATTTCTTAGTCGATAAAGATAGTAAATATGTTGTTGTTGAGGCTGATGAATTTGACAGGTCGTTTTTACAATTAAATCCTCAAAAGGCAATTATAACATCTGTTGATCCGGATCATCTTGATATCTATTCTAACGAAAACGATTTAAAAGATTCGTTTGGACAATTTGTAAGCCAGATAAATCCGGGAGGAAAGTTATTAATTAAATCTGATTTGGATTTTACAATTCCACAAAGAGACGATATAGAAATATACACATATTCGTTAAGCGCTAAATCAGATTTCAGAGCTGAAAACATACGAATTGAAAAGGGTTTATATGTTTTTGATTTTATTGGAATAAAAGGTACAATAAAGAATTTGCGACTTGGTTTACCCGGCTTATTAAATGTAGAAAATGCCATTGCAGCAATAGGAATGGTGACTTTGTCTGGTGTTCGTAACGATGAGATTTTTAATTCTTTATGCATATTTAAAGGGATTCAACGTCGGTTCGATTATCAGATTAATCGCGATGATTTTGTATATATCGATGATTATGCACATCATCCTGAGGAGCTAAAAGCATCTGTTAGTTCGGTAAAAGCATTATTCGTGGATAAAAAGATAACAGGAATTTTCCAGCCACATTTATATTCACGCACCAGAGATTTAGCGGAAGAATTTGCAAAAAGCCTTGAATTGCTTGACGAAATAATTTTATTAGAAATTTATCCGGCCAGGGAAGAGCCTATTGTCGGAGTAACATCGGAAATAATTTTTGATAAAATCAGGAATAAAAATAAAGTGTTATGTAAAAAGGCTGATTTATTAGAAGTATTAAAAAATAGGAAACCTGAAGTTTTGATGACACTGGGAGCAGGTGATATAGATGAATTTGTTGCACCAATTAAAGAACTTTATAGTAAAGCTTAAATGAAGATTTTTAAAAACATATTAGTTTGGGTTTTTATAATTGCATATATCGCAGTTGCAATGAGTTTTGTTAAAGAACGAAGAAGTAAAATTTTATGCCACGATATTAAAGTTGAAATTTTAGATAGCTTACATAATGGCTTTATTACTGTTAGCGATATTGAAGATTTTTTACATGAAACTGATATGAGTGTTATTGGAGAACCGGTAATGTCAATTAATACAAAGGATCTTGAACGAAAATTACGGCAATATGCATCGGTAAAAAACTCTGAGGTTTATGTAACGCTGGAGGGCGATATCAGAGTGGAGATTGATCAGAGAAATCCAATTGTAAGAGTTATAAATAAACGCGAACAAAGTTATTATATCGATCAGGAGGGAACCTTAATGCCATTATCAAGTAAATATTCGTCGCACGTATTGGTTGCCAATGGTAATATTGTTGAACATTTTGAAATAAACAGAACGCGTGATATAAATTGTGATAAACCCGATAGCTATCGGAATGAAAATTGGGAAAAGAATTATTTAATGTGCGATTTATATGAGTTGAGTAAGTTTATTTACGAAGATGATTTTTGGAAAGCGCAAATAGAGCAAATCTATGTAAATGATGAATATGAGTTCGAGCTAATTCCTCGTGTCGGAGCACATATTATTTATTTCGGGAGCATAGAAAATTATGAAAAGAAATTTAGGAACCTACGTGTATTTTATTTGCAAGGATTGAATAACGTTGGGTGGAACAATTATGAGAAAATAAGTTTAAAGTTTGATAATCAGGTAATTTGTACAAAACGATAATAAAATGAGTCACAAAGAAGATTTCGTTGCAGCAATTGACATAGGAACGACAAAAATCGTAGCTATAGTCGGAAAAAGAAAAGAAAACGGCAAGATCGAAATTCTTGGAATTAGTAAAACAGCTTCCAAGGGTGTAAAACGCGGAGTTGTTTTGAACATTGAAGAAGCAGTAAATTCAATTCAGAAAACTGTAGAAGATGTTCAGTTCACTATTGGCAAGAAAATTTCGGATGTTTTTGTCGGTATAGCCGGTCAGCACATTAAGAGTATTAAAAACCGTGGTTATATAAATCGGGATTCCTACGACGATGAAATAACCAGGGAAGATATAAATGCTCTTATTCAGGATATGTATAAAATACCTATTGATGTTGGCGAAGAAATTATTCATGTGCTTCCGCAAAATTACATAGTCGATAATGAAACCGGCGTAAAACATCCAGTAGGAATGTCGGGGAAGCGTGTCGAAGCAAATTTTCACATTGTAATTGGTCAGATAGCATCTGCAAGAAATATAGGAAAATGTATTTCAAAAGCCGGATTGAACCTTAATCAATTAGTATTAGAACCTTTGGCCTCATCGGAAGCAGTGCTTACTGATGATGAAAAAGAAGCAGGTGTGGCTTTGGTTGATATCGGAGGTGGAACAACAGATATTGCGGTATATTATGACGATATAATCCGGCACACTGCAGTTATCCCATTTGGTGGCGATGTGGTTACAAAAGATATCAAAGAAGGTTGTTCGATTCTTCAGCGTCAGGCGGAGTTATTGAAAATACAATACGGTTCGGCTCTTGGAGATTTGGCTAAGGAAGCAGAAGTGGTATCAATTCCAGGTATCAGCGGACGCGAGCCCAAAGAAATATCTTTTAAAAGTCTGGCCTATATTATTCAGTCAAGAATGGAAGAAATTCTTGATGCTGTAATTTATGAAGTTGAAAATTCCGGATATTTTGATCGATTAAGTGCAGGTATTGTTTTAACAGGTGGCGGAGCCTTATTAAAACACCTTCCGGCTTTGGTTAAATTTAAAACAGGAATGGATGTTCGTATTGGTTATCCTACTGAACATTTGGCTACTGATACAATTCAGGAGGTAAATCATCCAATGTATTCAACAAGTGTTGGACTAATTTTAAAAGGTTTTGAGCAAAATATGAATCACAAAAATGTTGATAATGCTAATGAACCGGAAATTGAACTTGACGATAGCATTGAAGAAGAACAGGAAACGAGCAAAAAAGATAGCAAATCGGGATTTATGGGTAATCTAAAAAAGGTATTTACCGATATTTTTGATGAGGATGATGCAGAAATGTAATTTTTTAAATGTGACTTAATATAGTATACAATTAATTTATAAAACCGGAAAAACTAAATATTATGACTGATGATTTAATAAATTTTGACTTACCTGTCGACCGGTCTTCCATAATTAAGGTTATTGGAGTTGGTGGTGGTGGCGGTAACGCAGTTAATCATATGTTCCGGCAGGGAATTAAGGATGTTAATTTTGTTGTTTGTAATACCGACGCTCAGGCATTAGAAAATAGCCCTGTTTCAGTTAAGATACAACTGGGAGAGTCTTTAACAGAAGGGCGTGGTGCTGGTAATAAACCAGAAATTGGTCGACAAGCAGCAATCGAAAACCTCGACGATGTTGTTGAGATTTTGGAAGGCAACACCAAAATGATTTTTATTACGGCAGGAATGGGTGGAGGAACGGGAACAGGTGCAGCACCAATTATTGCTAAAGCAGCCAAAGAATTGGGATTATTAACAGTTGCTATTGTTACAATTCCTTTCCGTTTTGAGGGTGAGCGACGGATTAGTCAGGCTGTCGAAGGAATCACTGAAATTGAAAAACATGTTGATTCTTTACTTGTAATTAATAACGAGAAGCTACGCGAAGTGTGTGGAAATTTGAAATTTTCAGAAGCTTTTTCGTATGCTGATAACGTGTTGTCAGCTGCGGCAAAAGGAATTGCGGAAATAATTACTGTGCCGGGTTACATTAATGTAGATTTTGCTGATGTAGAAACAGTTCTTTCAAATAGTGGTGTTGCTTTAATGGGAACAGGAATAGCTCATGGAGAAGACCGCGCGGTAACAGCAGTGCAACAGGCCCTAACATCACCATTGTTAAATGATAATGATATTCAGGGAACAGAAAATATATTGCTAAATATTACCTCCGGAACCAGCGAAATTACAATGGATGAAATTGGGGAAATAGCCGATTATGTAAATAGTGAGGTAGGTTCAAGTCCTAATATTATCTGGGGAACAGGTTTAGACGAAAAACTTGGAGATAGTATAAGTATTACAATTATTGCAACTGGATTTGAAAGCACAAGTATTCCTGAGCTGTATGCCAGGAAAAAAATTAAAAAGACAATAACTTTATCTGATGCCGAAAATGAGGTTAAAGAAAAAACTCCAATAATTTCATTGGATAATGAAATTGTAGATGAAGAAGATGAATGTCTGGATTTTTCTCAACGCACTATTGATTTTGATTTAAAGAAAAACAGAAGTTCAGATGATGATCAGTTTGTAGTTCTTCAGGAACCGGAATCAGATACCGAGGTAGCTGTTGAAACTAAAAAATCAGAGATCCTGAAAAAATTAAATGAGTCGCGTGAAAGGATGAAAGAGAAAAGAATGGATTCATCAAAAATCAAGGATAATATTGATGAATTTGAAAGTGAGCCTGCATATAAACGAAGAAATCTAAAAATAGAACAACCTGTTCACACGGAGGATTCTAAAGTTTCACGTTACTCGTTGGAAGATGATGATGATAATGACGGGGCTACTTTAAAACCAAATAATTCATATTTACATGACAATGTTGATTAATTAATAGCTTTTAGAGCAAAATTAATTGTCAGAGCAAAGGGCCAATAGCGATATAGAAATATAAATTGTAAAGAAGAAAAAATGAATTTAGAAAATAAAATCAATCAGGACATAAAGCAAGCAATGTTATCCCGCGAAAAAGAGAAACTGGAAGCATTGCGCGCCATTAAAACTGCTCTTATTATTGCAAAAACAGAGAAAGAAGTTAGTGGTGAAATAACCGAAACTGCAGAAATAAAGATTTTGCAACGATTGGTTAAACAGAGAAAAGAATCTGCAGCTATTTTCAGAGATAACAACAGAAAAGAATTAGCAGAAAAAGAATCGTTTGAGGCAAAAGTTATTGAAGCTTATTTGCCCGAACAAATGAGCAATGAAGAACTCACACAGATTATTCAAAAAATTATTAATGAGCTTGGTGCAAAAAGCATGGCCGATATGGGAAAAGTTATGGGGAAAGCTTCACAGGAATTAGCAGGAAAATCTGAAGGTAAAGCAATTGCAGATAAGGTGAAATCTTTATTAAGTTCATAACATAAGGATTAAAAATAAATACAATTTATTTTTTTACGTTGATTATTAGTTTGTATGGGTTAGTTAGAAAAGCTCGCAGGAATGCGAGCTTTTTTTTACCTTTAACAATTAACATTTGAGCCAATTTTTAATGAAACGAGTTTTACTCATAAATTCAAATACTGAAACTGCACCATATCCTGTGGCTCCGTTGGGAATTGCACTTGTAGCATCATCATTAAAAAGCAGAAACGAGGTTGAGATTTTTGATTTTACTTTTAATTCGACAGATTCTTTAATAAGTTTCATTAAAGAGTTTAAGCCGGATTACATAGGAATTGGTTTACGCAATATCGATAATGTTACTATGCGCAATTGCAAATGGTATCTTGAAGAAATTAGAAACAATATTATTAATCCTGTAAAAGAGAATTTCAGGATTCCGTTAATTATTGGGGGAAGCGGATTTAGTATTGCTCCTCATCAAATATTTGAATACTTTGATGTTGATTATGGTATTGTTGGTGAAGCAGAAGAAATATTTCCAAAATTACTGCTGGAGATTGACAGTGGAGAGGGGAAGGTTGAATTGGCAAATGTTATAACAAAGTGGGGATATAAGGTTAACACTTCGGAGCAAAATCATAAACCATTAGTATTACCAAAAGCTAATATTGATGAACTTATTGATTTTGAACCATACATTAATAAAGGTAATTACCCGGTACAGACGAAACGGGGGTGTACACATAAATGCATATACTGTTCTTACCCAAACATTGAAGGAACAAAATACAGGTTAAGGCCTGTCGAGGATATAGTTGATGAAATTGAAGAGGCTCAAAGAAGAATGCCGGATATTACTTTTGAATTTGTGGATTCTACATTTAACTCGCCTGTAAAACATGCTATTAATATTTGCAGGGAAATTATTAAAAGAAAACTCAACGTTAAGCTAAGAACAATGGGAGTTAATCCGGGTGATGTTGCAGAAGAGTTAATTGTAGTGATGAAACAGGCAGGATTTACTCAGATTGATTGTACGCCGGATTCGGCTTCTGCATTGATGATAAAAAAATACCGAAAAAATTTTAGCAAGAATAAATTGATTCAGTGTGCAGAAATAATTAAAAGGCATGATATGCCAGTTATGTGGTTTTTTATGTTAGGCGGGCCTGGCGAAACAGAGGATACTATAATGGAAACTTTTGAATTTATTGATAATAATATTTCAGAAAAGGACATGGTTCATATTACTGAAGGAATACGGGTTATTCCGAATACAGAATTATACGATATAGCTATTGATGAAGGAGTTATTTCAAAAGAGATGAGTGTGATTGATCCGTTGTTTTATGTAAGTCCGACAATTGGAAAAGAAAATCTAACGTTTATTCTGGACAGAGAAATTAAAAAAAGAAATAATGTAATAAATTCTGTGGATTCTGAACCTCCTGCTGAATTAGTTCAGGCTGCTTTAAAATACCGTGAAGAAAATAGAGTTGAGGAACCAATGTTCAGATCATTACTGACAATGAAAAATCAGTTAAAAAAAACGGAATGTAAATAACATTCCGCTTCTTATTCAAGGTATATAATTTCTAATAAAATTTAGCTCTTTTATCAATTATCACTGCATTTTCCTTTAAGGCCTCAAATGCTTCATAGTTAGCTCTGTTTTGAAACTGTGTCATCATTTGCATTTGCTGAATTTCGTTATTAACAGATTCATCTACACTTACAGCAATAACCTTTAGTACAAATACACCATTATTCCCTTTAACAGGTCCTGAAATTTGACCCTGTTCCATTGCAGTAACAACGGCAATTACTTTCGGTTCAATTCCGGCATTTGGAACCGAATATGATCTGAAGTTTATATCTGTAGCTTCATATATTTCAGTATTTAGCTTGCCTGCTAAATTATCCAGGTCAGGATTGTCCTTTAATATTTCGTTAAACTTATCAGCTAAAAGATCTGCCTTTTTTTGCTTTTTAACCTGAACAAGTACTTGTGGTTCTACCTGTTCAAATGGAGCAAACCCATCTTCCTTAACTTCTGTTACAAACCCAATTACAAATCTGTTTCCTAATTCAAAAATGGGATTGTTCTGAGAAGTAATAATTTGTTTATTGTCAGTATTATAAATAGATCTAATAAGCTCTCTTGGGTATTCCAGACCTGCAAATTGCTGATCGCTTTCCTTAATATTAGTTGCAACTTTCTTAGTTAAGTTTTCAACTTCTATAGCCTTGATAAACTCATCATATGTTTGATTATTTCCTGCAAATTTACTTGCTTTAGCATATGTTTTTTGATAAGTTTCTGATCCTGGCTGCAATTTTCTACCTAAAATAGCAAGTTTAACTTTTTTCTCATTTTTGGCTTTATCAGTAACCTGAACAATATGCAAACCAAACTGCGTGGCAACTAATTTATATTCTCCGGTTTTTGCACTGAAACAAGTGTCACTAAAGGGAGAAACCATTTGATTAGCTCTAAACCATCCTAAATCACCACCTTTTTCATTAGCAGCATTGTCAGTAGAAAATTTTTCAGAAAGAGTCGCGAAACTGGTTCCGCTTTTTAATAATGACACCAGACTGTCGGCTAATGCATAAACCTGTTCGGAACTTTCGTTTCGGGTTGGTTGAATAAGAATATGCTTTGCTTTTACAGAATCAGGTAGATAATTAATTTCAGATAATTTTGCAAGATAATATGTTTCATTCTCAAAATAGGGACCATAAATAAATCCTTCCTTTTCATTAAACATAATATCTCTCAAATTTTCAGGAAGCTCATCCTGTTTGTAAAATGCATTATCAACCGGAAGATCACTGTTTAAATGAGCAAATTCAATATCATTTTGAGTATTCGCAAAATCGGCTTCAACATTATTAATCCACTCTTCAGTAACTTTTTTATCTTCTTCAGAAGCAACTACATCGAAAGTAATATACTCAATTGCTCTGGATGCCATTTGTTTGTAATCACTCTGATGATAATTATAATACTCTTTTAGTTCATTTGTTGATATTTCAACTATACTGTCAGGTATCGCATGTAAGTCCTGAAAAACAAATTCAAAATCAACTTTTTTATTCATGTAGCTTAGCTCTGATTTAGCTTCAGCTTTTGTTGAATACAGACCTTTGCTTACTAAATTGAGATACTTTGTAAACATTCTTTCCTGAACCATTTGATCTTCGATAAATAACCAGTATGCTTTTCTTTGCCCTGTTGGATCCTGATCATATGATTTCAAAAATTGTATAACAGCTAATGAATTAAGTTCTCCTGTTTCAGGATTTGTAAATAAATTCCTGATTATCGGGTGTATATTTTCCCCCTGAACCATATCCCATAATTCCTGGCTGCTAATGTTAACTCCTAACTCATCATACTCATCTTCAAGAACATATTCCCTTACCATTTGAGTCCAGGTTTGTTGCCTTATTCTTTCAGTTGCTGTTTCATCAAGAGTTGATTCGCCAGAAGAAAATTTTGTTATTTCCATAATATCATTTAATTCCTTTTGGTATTTTTGATATGGAATTGATTTTCCTGATATTTCAGCTATTTCAAACTGTGAGTTTGAAAATAAAGCTCCTCCTGAGTTAAAAAAATCTCCAAGTATAAATGCAAGTAGTGCCACTCCGATAACTACTGCAACTAAAACTCCTGCACGGTTTCTAATTTTCTCTAATGTTGCCATTGAATATAGTTTTTAACAAATTTTTTTAAGGTTCGAATATACTAAATTTAATTTTTTTTACAACTAATAAGCAAAAATATTGATTGGCAAATTTAGTATTTTAAATTATTCTTTACGAAATTTAAAAGCTATAATTTTCTATACAGAAATAATTTATAGATTTTCTCCTAAAATTTCCAGTTTAACAAGCTCTACACGCGTATCACTTACCTTTAAAATTCTAATACTGTAATTTTGAATTGTAATATGATCATTTATTTTTGGTATATTTTCATTGTAGTGGAGTATAAAACCAGCTATTGTCTCATATTCTTCATTTACAGGAATTCCAAGATTATACTTTTCGTTTATAAAATCAATTTCAAGTCTTCCTGAAAAAACATAATCTTTTTCATTAAGTTTCTGTTCATAAAGATCTTCGGTATCGTGTTCATCTTTTATTTCACCGAAAATTTCTTCCAGTATATCTTCAATTGTTATTATTCCTGACGTTCCGCCGAATTCATCCACAATAACTGCAATATTCTGCCCTGCTTTTATGAAATAACGCAATAGCTTATTTACCGGCATTGATTCGGGGAAAATAGAAATATTTTTTATCTTTTTTCTATAATTTTTATCTGAAGAAAGCAGACTCTTACTTTTTACATAACCAACAATATTATCAATGCTATCGCGAAACACTATAATTTTTGAAAGACCTGTTTTGATAAATCCGGTTAAAAGATCTTTACTTAAATCATTTAATTCGATTGCAACTATTTCTGTCCTGGGAATCATACATTCCCTTATTTTTATTTCAGAGAATTCTAAAGCATTTTTAAATAATTTTATTTCAGAATCAAGTCTTTCATTTTGAGATCTGTGTTTTTGATTGTCAGAAACCAGTTTGTTCAGATCCTCTTTGTCAAACTTTTTTGGTTCGGTTTCAATATTATCTCTGTGAATTAACTTTATGTGACTTCTTGTTAAAAAACGTAGAGTTTTGGTAAAAGGGTAACATATTATATATAAAATAATTATTGGAACTGCTAACAGGTTTATAAGCTCATTGGGAAAATATTCTCCTAAAGTTCTTGAGAAAATAATACTTAGAATTATTAGTGCAAGAATTGCGATGTGAGTTATTAATAAAAGAGAATAATTCTCTGAGTGTGAAATCAGAACAAATTGATTTTTCGAAATTGATATAAAAAGAATAAGGATTATGAAATAGTAAATATCTGCTGTTATTACAAAATCCTGTGTGTTTTTACTGATATAATTTAATGCTCCGGAACTGTAACCTGCTTTAGCCTTATCTAATTCAAGTTTCAGTTTATTAACTGAATTAAATGCACTTCTTAGAAGTTGAAAAATAAGGAAAAGGACGATTAATAATCCATATATAAACGGATCATTCATTAGGTTTATCGGAATTATTTGATTTTCGCAACTGTTTTCTTAGAAAATACATTAATACCGCCAATAAAGTAAAAATGAACAGAATATAGCTTTTTGAAAAGCCTTCATAATAGGTTTGATGAACAGCAGCAAAAAAGCAAAGAATTGCTGTTGCAAACCAGAGCATCTCCAGACTATTTGGTTTTTTTCTTTTCATTGTCGAGGCTTATTGTACCTGAGGTTTGTTTTATTTTCCAGTTTGTCAGATCCTGATTTGCTTCAAATCCTTTTCCATGGACTACGCCGTCCCTATTCGTTATTCGTACATATCGGTCCGAATAGACCTTCCCTGTTGCTTGATCCCAAATTAAATATTCCGTATTTAAGGTGTCTCCCTGATCACTAACTGAAACAACATCGTTTTCAGCTGTCCACAATCTTTCGGTTTCGTCGTAAATACAATATTTGGCTTTTATAAATGATGTCGGCTTTTCTGTTGAATCGTAAAATTCAACATATATACCCTTTGGGAATTCTGTATAAGGTTCTTCAATATCTAAATATCTATTTATTTCGGGTGAATTAATTTTAGTGTGTATTAAAGCATCTTCAGTGTATATTATTTCAGTATTTGTAACGGTCATCGTTGGTGCGCTTAACTGACTGGTTACAGCATTTATTTTTTCAATACTGTTGTTATCGCATGACGAAAAAAACATAATAATTCCTGTAAAAACAGGAATTATTATGTTTAGAAAGCTCTTTGTGCTTAAATATTTATCTTGACCTAACAGTTGTTTTTTCATTAATCCAGCATCCTACTGTATAAGTATCACCTATTTTTAATGTGTAGAAGAAAATAGTTTCAGTATCAGGGAAATGTGGTCTGTATGCTTCAATATACTTGTTGGCTTCTTCTGTTAATTCAGGATCTATAGCCTTAGCTTTTGCAAATTTATCTACAGCAGCCCAGTATACTGCTTTTTGTTCAAATTCCTCATCGCTGCACGATTTGCTTGAAGCGGCATAAATATTTCCAATTAATAAATAAGGATAACCATTATTTGGATCCATTTCGATGGAATTTAAAGCATATGTTCTTGCCAGAGAATAATTACCAAGGCGTCTTGTAATATCTCCAAGTTCAAGATACAAAATGGATTTTTCAATATTATCATTTTGCATTTCAATAGCTTGTTTGAAATATCTTGCAGCATCTTCAAGATTTTCATTTTGCTTGCTTATTTTAGCCAGTTCTTTTGCTAATTTAGCAGTTGGCTCAAGAGAGTTAAGTTTATCAGCCATTATGAAAAACAGTTCAGAATCTGTACATTTTGTAGTATATAAAAGATCTGTAGCTTTTTTAAGAAATTCAGTATCTTCGGGAGTTGATTCAAATTTTGCAGCATAAAATGGTATCAAATCTTCACAACTTGCAGCTCCACTTGTTTCAAATATCCTATCAATTGAAGGTTTTGCTCTTTCCATATTCGGCTTGCCTTTCCCTCCGGTATTAATAATATGATCAACAATTTCAGTAACCAATCCGTAATCGGAAACAACCTGGGCGCCTTCTATTACGTTGGCAGCAAATAGTACTTTGGAGGCTTGCATGAAAGTTAATACCTGGGCTGGTCCACTCTTGTACTTTTCAAGTTGAATAGATTCTTTTAAGCAGCTGTAACCCTTCTGCATATTTTCGACTGTATTCTTAGAATATTTTATAAAATCAACGCCCTTGTTTCCCAGCACATAACCTTTTTGATCATAATATTTAATTCTTTTATCATATATTTTCATCATACTGTCAACTAAAGCTTCTTTTTTTATTTCATTTTCAGCTTTTTTTATTTCAGCTTCGATTACATTAATACCGTCAATATATATGTATTTACTTGCTTTAGGACATTCGATGTATACAATTTTCCAAGATTCTATTGCAGGCTCATAATTTTTTTGTTTAACATATTCTCTGTATAAAGATAAATTTTTTATACATCTGATGCTGTCTTCCCCATGTCCGAATCTTGATCCATCTTCAACTCCTTTTTGCCCAAAAGCAAGATTAATGGCCAAGATTAAAAATACTGTTAAAACCCCTTTTGCTAATTTTTTCATTTTTGCTCTGTTTTATTATTGAAATTTACGTTTGATAAACCAAAAATCATAAAGTGTTAAATTTATCCCAAATGAAGAATAATTTTCTTCTATCAGTCCGTTGCTTGTTGTTCCTCTTTTTCCTAAAGTATATGACATATTAATGTTTGTTCTTTGGTTTCCTATTGGAAAACCTAATCCAAATGTTATGCCATAATTATTTATTTGTTTGCTTTCTAATCTTAAATAACTGTTATTGTAATAGAAACCAGTTCTATAACTAATTTTTTTAAGATAATTTCTTAGTGCAAATATATTAGGTGTATATTCAAAACCAAAATTGAATAACTGATCTGTATCAAAATTGTCATTGTTATTTAAAGAAGTTATATTGGACCAATCCTGATATGAGTAATCCATTCCAATAACTAATTTATTCTTTTTTCCGAAAGTAAAACCTACACTATATTTTGCCGGGATTTCTAATTTATAATTATTATCTGTAACTGATGAAATAGTATCATAGACATTGACATTCTGATAATTATTTAGATAGTCAATAACATTTATATCGTAAAGATTAAAGTTTCCTGTCATAAAAACAGATGTTTGTTTAGTCGAGTTGAAAATAGTTTTGTTCGAGTATGTCAATCCGATTACGATAAAGTAGTTTTGTTGAAAATCATTGAAGTATTGGAATCCAATTTCATAATTAAGCTTACTAAGTGTAATTTTATCTTCAACAACTGTACAATAACTAACGGGGGTTTCCAAATACGCCTGGTCATACTGTTCTATAGTGCCAAATAAATAATTAAGATTAAAACCTAAAGAAAAGTTTGTAAATAATTTAAATGAATTACTAATAAAAAACTGATTTATCCCCCCTCTTCCAAAATATTTTTTATACTCGTCAATAGTGTCAATGGGCTCAAATTCAGATACTTGCATAATGTCATAGCCAATTTTAGAATATGGTGTTATTCCGGCACTTGCAAACCACCATTTTTTTATAGGGAAGGAAATTGCAAGATGATTAAATCCAAAATCGTTATACTCAGAATAGTCTGTTTCAGACGATAATTCTTTTGAAATCCCTGAAATTCCAATATCAAAAATAAATGACATTGTATCCTGAGAGCTTATAGCAGCAGGATTCATATAGTTAATCTGATTTCTTGTTCTTAGTCCGGTTGATAATCCTCCCATTGCTTTGCTATGGTTAAATCCGTTGCGATCAATTTCGCCTATTCCGAATCTTGTATAAGGAGAATTAGTTATGCTCTGACTAAACGAAAAAATATTTGTAGTTATCAGTATTGCCGTTATTATTAAATATCTTTTGATCATTTTCTTATGTTATATTCTAAAATCCTGTTTAATCCTGTAAAATTTAAATTCAAATTTACAAAGATGGTGTTTTTTAATTTTTTATCAAAAAAAATAGCATCTCCTCCTGTTAAAAATATTTTTAAGTCTTCATATTTGCTTTTTAAGGTATTAATATAGCTGTCTGTTTCAAAAATTATCCCGTTTTGAACACCAGAGATTATTGCATTTTCTGTATTATCTGCAATAATTCTGTACTCTTCGTTTTTGGTTAATAATGGCAATTTTCCGGTATATTGATTTAAAGCTTTAAATCTCATTTCCATTCCGGGAGAAATTGTGCCGCCTGAATATTGATTTTTATTATTGATAAAATCAAAAGTAATAGCAGTCCCCATGTCAATGACCAAAACGCTGGTACCAGGAAAAATATTGTTTGCTCCAATAATAGTAGCCAGCCTATCTTTGCCTAAAGTACCCTTTGTTTTATATAAATTTTCAATTGGAATATCTGTATCTTCATTTAACTCAATAAAATAGTCCAGCTTTGATTTTAAAAAAGAAATTATTTTTGGATCAATATTTTTTACAGTAGATACAATGGCTGATTTTATTTCAGCATATTTTAAAAGTACATTCTGAAGAACCGATTGTGATAATTCATCTTCAGCGATTACTTCAATTATTTCATGTTTTTTAAAAACAGCAATCTTGCTCCTGGTGTTACCTATATCTATGGTAAGGTTCATTAAATAATAAGGTGTTTAAAATCAGCTGGTAAAAGTATTAAATTATTCTATAAATTAAGATTAATTAGCAGAATTTTACCCTACTCCAATAATTCCTGAATCTTTTCAATTGCATTTTGTACATTATTAGTATTAATGAAACTCATGGTTAGCTTGCTATTAATTTCTTTCATTAAAATACCTTTTGGGTTTTGTTGAATAAACCCTAATATTTTAGAAAATACTGTTGAGTTATAATATGCAGAATCCTGATTGTTGATAAAATAAACAACCATTTTTCTGTTTTTCAGGATAATCTTTTCAAAACCAAGTTTAATCGCAAGCCATCTAAGTCTTACAACATTCATCAATTCAGTAGTTTGTAACGGAGGCTGACCGAATCTGTCAATTAATTGTTCTTCAAATTTAATGAGGCTTTCTTCGGATTCAGTATTGTCCAGTTCACGATAGAGTCTTACTCTTTCTGATATATTGCTGATATAATTGTCCGGAAAAAGGAGCTCCAGATCAGTATCAATATGACAATCTGTAATAAACTTCTGTTGTGTAATTTGTTTTTCTGTTTCTTTCTTCTGTTCTTTTTCGTAAAGATCCTGAAAGGATGATTCTTTTAGTTCTAATATAGCTTCATTTAAGATCTGATGATAGGTTTCAAATCCAATGTCTGTAATAAAACCACTTTGTTCAGCACCTAAAAGGTTTCCTGCTCCTCTTATATCCAGATCCTGCATTGCAATATTAAAACCGCTGCCGAGTTCTGAGAACTCTTCAATAGCTTTTAATCTTCTTCTTGCATCCGGGGTAACAGAAATTAGTGGTGGTGCAACTAAATAACAAAAAGCTTTTTTGTTTGAGCGCCCAACACGACCACGTAATTGATGGAGATCGCTTAGTCCAAAATTCTGAGCATTGTTTATGATTATAGTATTGGCATTTGGTATATCTAACCCGGATTCAATAATGGTTGTTGCAATTAATACATCATAATCGTAATTAATAAAACCGAGCATAACTTTTTCAAGTTTAGCACCTTCCATTTGTCCATGTGCAATAACTGTTCTTACATCGGGGCACAGTTTATTAATCATTACTTCAACTTCCTGTATATTTTGAACTCTGTTATGAATAAAAAACACTTGTCCGTTACGTTGAAATTCGTATTCAATAGCCTCTTTAATAATATCTTCGTTGAATGTGTGAAGTTCTGTTATTATGGGATATCTGTTTGCGGGAGGTGTATTAATAATAGAAAGATCCCGTGCGCCCATCATCGAGAATTGTAATGTTCTCGGAATTGGCGTTGCTGTTAATGTTAACGTATCAACATTAATTTTTATGTTTTTTAGTTTTTCTTTTACGGCAACTCCGAATTTCTGCTCTTCGTCGATAATTAGCAACCCAAGATTTTTAAAACTTATTTCTTTTCCCACTAATTTATGAGTGCCAATAATAATATCTGTTTTCCCTTCAGCAAGGTTTTTTATAGTTTCGGTTTGCTGTTTTCTTGTTCTTAATCTGCTTAAATGCTCTATGTTGCATGGAAAATTGGCAAGTCTGCCCCGAAATGTTTGATAATGCTGTAATGCTAATATTGTTGTGGGAACTAAAATTACTACCTGTTTGCTATCTGTAACAGCTTTAAAAGCAGCACGAATTGCAATCTCAGTTTTGCCAAACCCAACATCTCCACAAATAAGTCGGTCCATTGGAGTATCAGATTCCATATCAGTTTTTACCGAATTTGTAGATTTTAACTGGTCTGGTGTATCTTCATAAATAAACGATGATTCTAATTCTTTTTGTAAATACGTATCGGATGAAAATGGATACCCTTTTTGTTCCTTGCGTTGTGCGTATAACTGTATTAGCTCTTTCGCAATATCTTTAACTTTTGACTTGGTGTTTAGTTTAAGTTTTTGCCAGGCTCCCGATCCGAGTTTGTAAATTTTTGGAGGTTCTGCATCTTTGCCTTTGTATTTAGAAATTTTATGTAAAGCGTGGATGCTAATATATAATGTATCCTGATCTTTGTAGACAAGTTTAATAGCCTCCTGTGTTTTCCCGTTTTTATCAATCTTTTCTAAACCACCAAATTTACCAATCCCATGATCAATATGAACCACATAATCGCCGGGATGTAATCCGGTAAGTTCCCGCATTGCAATTTGTTCTTTCTTTTGAAGATTACTTTTTATTTTGAATTTATGGTATCTTCCAAAGATCTGATGATCGGTATAAACACAAATTTTTAAATCATGATCAATGAAGCCTTCATGAATAGTTTTTAATATGGATTCAAATTTTATCTCAGGGTTTATATCATTAAAAATTGTCTTGAGTCTCTCAATTTGTTTTTCATTATCAGATAATATATAAGTTGTATAGTCCTTTTCTGAATTTTGAAGAATATTATTACCTAATAACTCGAAATTTTTATTAAAAACAGGTTGATGTGAAGTGTTAAATGTTATTTCGTTATGCTTAAAGTAACTGTTTTGCCCGAACTCAATACATTTAAATTTATTGATATCTTCAAGTAAATATTCTTTAGAAATTATTTGGCTTTCTTTTCCCTGAACATTTAATTTTTCCTGAACTTCAGTTATTTTGTCTAAAATATACGGAAGGTTCTCGGTCCAAACAATAGAGCCGTGTGTTAGAAAATGAAAGAAGGATTCTGTTTGCGTAAGATCTGTATTGGCATTTCCCGGATTAACAATTTTGGGAACAATTGAAATTTGCCTGAAATTCTTTTTAGATAACTGATTATCTATATCAAAAGATCGGATTGAATCAACTTCATCACCAAAAAAATCAATTCGATAAGGAAAATCAGATGCAAATGAAAAAATATCTATTATACTTCCACGAATAGAATATTGTCCGGGCTCATAAACAAAATCAACATACTGAAAATTATACTCCTGTAAAACTTCCTGAATGAATTCAATAGAGACCTGTTCGCCAACACTTAACTTTAATGTTGAGTTTATTAATTTGTCCCGATGAATAACCTTTTCAATTATTGCTTCGGGGTATGTAACTACGATTAAATTTTCATTATTAGCAAGCGATTGCAAAGTTTCTGCTCTTAATAACAGATTTGAACTATCTTCTTGTCCGTAAACAACTGATCTTTTAAAAGAAGTTGGGAAAAAAATTGATTTTTGATTTGATATAATTGATAAATCATTCTGAAAATAAGCTGCTGTTTCTTTATCGGGAAGTATTATTAAATGATCACATTTATGATTTTTTATAATAGTAGAAATATAAAGACTCTGTGCAGAACCGGTAATATTTCTTAAAAAAAGTCTTTCGTTTTTGCTGATATAATTACTGCATTCAATAATTTTTGAATGTTCCTTAATAATTCTATTTAGTAATTTAATTTCCAAAACCGGACAAAGTTAAAAATAAAAAAGGTAGTTATTATTTAACCACCTTTTTTTAAAGATATTTTTAAAGATTATTTTATTTTCCAAATTCAGTCAAAAATTCTTCGGCCTTTATAACCATATTTTTTGATCCTGTATAAAGTGGTACACGCTGATGTAAAGTATCAGGTTTAATATCAAGAATTCTTATTTTCCCGTCTGTTGCTTTTCCTTCGGCTTGTTCAGCGATAAATGCCATAGGATTACATTCATATAGTAATCTTAGTTTTCCTTTTGGAGCACTTGCGGTTTCGGGATAAATAAATACCCCGCCCTTCATTAAATTTCTATGAAAATCAGCAACCAGCGATCCAATATATCTTGCGGAATAAGGGCGATTAGTTTTCTTGTCTTTTTCCTGACAATACTTTATATATTTTTTAACTCCTTCAGGAAATTTATTGTAATTACCTTCATTTAGCGAATAAATTTTACCCTTTTCAGGTGTTTTAATATTTGGATGCGAAAGACAAAATTCGCCAATTCCTGTATCAAGTGTAAATCCGTTAACTCCCAATCCTGTAGTATAAACCATCATGGTTGATGATCCATATATTATATAACCAGCAGCAATTTGCTTATTACCTTCCTGTAAAAAGTCTTCTAACTGAGCCTTATGACCACGGGGGGATATTCTTCTGTAAATTGAAAATATTGTACCAATTGATACATTAACGTCAATATTTGAAGATCCATCCAATGGATCCATGCACATAATGTATTTTCCATCTAAAGAAAGCTCATCGTCGAAAGTAATGATTTCCTGATTTTCTTCCGATGCAATTCCACAACATTCTCCGCTGTTACGCAAAGCTGCAGTAAATTGCATATCAGCAAAAACATCTAATTTTTGCTGACTTTCTCCCTGAACATTTATTTCACCTGCTTCTCCTAACACATCAACAAGCCCTGCTTTGTTAACTTTTTTATGTACAACCTTCGCAGCAATACCAATATGATGTAACAAATTTGAGAGTTCTCCTTTTGCGTATGGGATATTAGCCTGACGACGAATTATAAATTCGTTTAAGGTGGTAATTTTATAGCCTTCCATTTAATATTAATTAAAGTGATAAAATGAAGAAAAATAAACAATCAGAATTGAATTTTTCAAATTATTTAATGCAAAAATAATTTTAATTTTATGAATAAAGATAAAATATTGAAAAAATATACCTAAATCAAAGTTTCCGGGCTTTTATAAGGCTTTAGAAAATAAGAAATACTAAATTTGTAAGCTTTCATCAATTTATAATGAATTATTAAATATGCTTGTTTTTAAATTCGGAGGTGCTTCAGTTAGAGATTCATATGGTGTTAAAAATCTTTTAAATATTGTAAACAGGTTTTCCGATGATCTCATTATTGTTGTTTCTGCCTTTGGAAAGATTACAAACGCTCTTGAAGAGGTTTTGAAATTGTCTTTGAAAGAAACTGAAGAGTGTAATTCTAAATTCGAAGCCTTAAAAACGTATCATATTAATATTATTAATGATTTATTTCCGGATAAAAGAAATTTAATCTATAAGGAAATTGAAGATGAGTTTAGTAAGCTTAACACAATATTATTTAATGAGAAATATGATTCGTATGATTTAAAATATGATCAGGTTGTTTCATTCGGAGAAATATTTTCAACAAAGATTGTTAGTGCCTTTTTAAATACTGCGCAATTATCGAATAAATGGATTGATATCAGGAAGGTATTTGTTACTGACGAAACTTTTCGGGAAGCTAAAATTGATATGCGATTGACTCTAAATAAAGCAGAAGATTCTTTCAGTTTTAAAAATGATAAAGTTTATTTAACACAAGGATTTATCGGTGGATCAAAAAACGGACTTGTAACAACACTGGGTAGGGAAGGTTCAGACTATACAGCTGCTGTATTAGCAAATTTATTAAATGCCGAAAAAGTGATTGTTTGGAAAGATGTAGATGGAATACTAAATGCAGATCCCCGTTATTTTAATGAAGCAGAAAAGCTTGATAAAATATCCTATCAGGAAGCTGTTGAGTTAGCTTATTTCGGCGCAAAAGTCATTCATCCTAAAACACTTAAGCCGTTACACAATAAGAATATACCGCTATGTGTACGTTCATTTATTAATCCGGAAGGAGAGGGAACGGAAGTAGATTGTTTTAAGCAATACGATCAGGATTTACCAATTTACACTTTAAAGAAAGATCAGATGCTTATTAGTTTGTTTCCAAAAGATCTTTCTTTTGTTATGGAAGATGAGCTTAGTAAAATCTTTAAATATTTATCGGAACACAGAATAAGGGTAAATCTGATTCAGAATTCAGCTATTAGTTTCTCGTTATGTATTGATAATGCCAATGCAAAGGCAAAACAACTGGTTGAACGATTTAAAGAGGATTACAAAGTTTTGTATAACGATCAGCTTGAATTGTTAACTATAAGACATTATTCAGATGATGCAATAAAAAAAGTAACAAAAGGGCGGAAAATATATATTGAACAGAGAAGCAGACATACTTCCCATTTTGTTATCAGGTAAAAGCCCTGATTATTTTATCAGCTAAAAATTCCGAAAGTTTTATATTCGATTCGTGAGTCCACCCTGCAATATGTGGTGTGAGAACTACTTTATTGCTCTTTATTAAATATTGAAATGCCTCCGGCAGATCATTACCTGAGTGTAAGTTTTCGAAAGATGTTTGTTCGTATTCAAGAACGTCAAGTGCAGCTCCGGAAACTTTGCCTGATTTCATATTTTTGACAAGATCTTCCGTTTTTAAAACTTTTCCGCGTGCAGTATTTATTATATATATATCTTTTTTGAATCGACTAATAAATTCATGATTTACCATGAATTGTGTTTCTTCTGTTAATGGAACGTGAATACTAAGGATATCTGTCAGTTTAAAAATATCTTGCAGACTTTTTTCTTCTACAAATTCATCGGAATAATTGAATTTGTATTTGTCGTATGCAATAACGTTTGCTTCAAAACCTTTTAATCTTTGACCAAAAGCACTGCCCATATTACCGTATCCAATAATTCCAATTGTTTTACCTTTAATTTCCAGCCCACGGTTCTCTTCACGAATCCATTTTCCATGACGAACTTCAATGTCAGCTTTTAATATATTATTAAATAATGTGAGCAACATTCCCAATGCCTGCTCCCCAACTGCATCTCTGTTCCCTTCCGGTGAGTTAAAGCATTTTATTCCTTTTTGTTCTGCATATTCAACATTAATATTCTCCAGTCCTGCGCCAACCCGGCCAATAAATTTCAAATTTTTCGCCGAATCGATTATCGTTTTATCAATTTTAATTTTACTCCTCATTATTATACCGTCATAATCAGGAATAATGTTGATTATTTTGTTAGGATTAATATCTGGCTGATAATCACAAACAAATCCCGATTGTTTAAGTTTTTCTGGAAGAATTTTATGAGTTGAATCAACAAAAAGGACTTTTAATGCTCTGTTCATCAGAATTCAGATTATTTAAAATAGACTTTAAACGCTGGTTTGTATCCTTTTACTTCACCCTGCAAATTATAAACCTCATAAGCCAACATAATTGAATATACTTTTTTTATCATTTTCTGATTTTCGGAATCGTAATACCATGCTTCTTCGAACTGTACTTTCGCAATCCTATCCCTGCTAAATTCCGGATCTTTTTCTAAAGATTTAATATAATCAATATCTAAAGGTGCGTCATTAAAAAACTCATAAGGAATCAAATCACCTTTGTAAACTGAATTAAAAATTGCTTCAACTAAAGTTTCTTTATTAAGATTTCTTAAGCTGTAATCGGTCCATTCATCATAATCAGGGTTTTTAATGACTACATCGTTAATTATAGTATCTGCAATAACAATAAAATTATTTTCCTGTCCAATATCCACTTTTTGCACTTCATCTTCTTTTTGAATACAACTGCTTAACAAAGTTGATATTATTAATACGTGTATAATATTATAAGTAATATATTTCATAATGTGTAATGAATGAATTGACTATATAGTGATAATTACCTTTCAAATGACATCCTTTGCCCTTTTATAGATTCATCAAAGTTACCGTTCTCATACACGATGTTCCCGTTAACAATAGTATGAGTAACTTTCGATTTAAAAGTTATACCATCAAACGGAGACCATTTGCATTTATAAAGATTGTTTTTTTCAGAAACAATCCATGGGGAATTAAGGTCAACTATTGTTAAATCAGCCTGGTATCCTTCTTTAATGAATCCTCGGTTTTTAATCTGAAAAATTTCAGCAGGCGTATGGCACATCTTATTTATTATTTCATTTAATGTTATTCTATTTTGATGAAATAATTCAAGCATTGCTACTAATGAGTGCTGAACTAATGGCCCGCCAGAAGGAGCTTTAAAGTAAGTATTCGATTTTTCTTCAAATGTGTGTGGGGCATGATCAGTAGCCACAACATCAATTTTGTTTGTTTTTAAGCCACTTAGCAATGCATCTCTGTCTTTTATAGTTTTAATTGCAGGATTCCATTTTATTCTTGTACCATATTTATCATAATCGGCATCTGAAAACCATAAATGATGAACACAGACTTCAGCAGTAATTCTTTTTTCCTTTGAAGCTTTGGTGTTATCTAAAAGTTCTAATTCTTTTGCAGTACTTAAATGTAATATGTGAAGTCTCGAATTATATTTCTTAGCTAATTCTACTGCTAAAGAAGATGACTTGAAACAAGCCTCGTCACTTCGGATTAATGGATGATATATTAAAGGTACTTCTTCTCCAAACTCTTCTTTATATTTAAAAGTATTCTTTTGAATAGTTTCTTCATCTTCGCAATGAGTAGCTATTAATACAGGAGAACCGGAAAATATTTCAGATAGAGCTTTCTTGTCATCCACCAGCATATTACCGGTGGAAGAACCCATGAATACTTTAACACCACAAACATTTTCAGGGTTGGTCTTTTTTATTTCGTCTAGATTATTATTTGTTGCACCTAAATAAAAGGAGTAATTAGCCAGCGATTTCTCTGATGCGATTTTATATTTTTCTTCAAGTAATTCCTGTGTGGTAGCCTGAGGTATAGTGTTAGGCATTTCCATGAATGATGTAATTCCACCTGCTATAGCAGCTTTCGATTCTGTATAAATTTCTGCTTTATGAGTAAGTCCTGGTTCTCTGAAATGAACCTGATCGTCTATTATGCCTGGTAGCAGGGTCTTCCCATTTCCATCAATTATCTTTTGAACATTAATTTCAGGAACTTCTTCCTCCTTAAATATTTTCTGAATTTTACCTTCCTCAATTAAAACACTACCTTTAAATTGTATTCCTTCATTAACAATGGTGATATTTTTAATCAGCAAACTATACATTATATTATAGGTCTTTACTTTTCAAGTTCATATTTTCTGAAAAAACTCCTGAATTTCATTTTAATAACTCCCCATATAGCTTCGTTGAATATTCCTCCGCTCATTTTTGAAACACCTTCCTGTCTCTCAGTAAAAATTATTGGAACCTCTAAAATGTTAAAACCAAACTTCCAGGTAGTAAACTTCATTTCAATCTGAAAAGCATATCCTTTTAATTTAATTTTATCCAGATTTATAGTTTCAAGCACTTTCCTTTTATAGCATTTAAAACCGGCAGTTGTGTCACGTACGCTCATTCTTGTAATCATTCTCACATATATTGAAGCAAAATACGACATTAGGATTCTTCCCATTGGCCAGTTAATTACATTAACACCTGAAATATATCTTGATCCGATCGCTAAATCTGCTCCCTTATTTTTACATGCATCATAAAGCTTAATTAAATCTTCAGGATTATGTGAAAAATCTGCATCCATTTCACATATATATTCGTATTTTTTATTTAAAGCCCATTTGAAACCAGTTATATAGGCAGTTCCCAGACCTAGTTTTCCTTCTCTTTCTATTAAATAAAGCTGATCAGGATATTCGTTTTGAAGCGATTTAATAATATTTGCAGTTTCATCGGGAGAGCCATCATCTATTATTAGTAAATCAAATGGAGTGGAAAGAGAAAGCACCTTTCTTGCCATTTTTTCAATATTCTCAATTTCGTTATACGTAGGAATAATAACGAGTCTCTTGATTGTCATTTCTGATATTTTTATAAACTTAATTTCTTAAGGCGAAGATAAAACTTTTATTTCAATTTGATTTATTTTGGAGGAATAACGATGAATTTGTAAAATTATTTAATTGGATGTTAATCCATTAGAATAAACTTGTAAAAAAAGTGTATTAAAAGGGTTGCAGAATTAAAACTAGTTTTTATATTTGCAATCCCAAATACGGGAATAAGTTCTTGAGATTGA